>JALZMX010000067.1 GCA_030857985.1 Actinomycetota bacterium
CCCCGGTGTTGGTCGGCATCCGGTGGTAGACCACCTCGACCGGCAGGGAGTCGGCGATCGCGCCCACCACGGCGGTGGTGTCGTCGTCGGAGGCGTTGTCGACCACGACGACTCGACCGGGCAGGGGTTCCATGCGCGCGACGCTGGCGAGCAGGCGGGCGAGTAGGGCGCTCCGGTTGAACGTCACCACCACGACGGTCGTGCTGGCCGGGTCGAACGGCGCGACCACGGCACCGGCGGGGACGTCGGACGCGCTGGTGTCGGGCGGTAACAGCGCCATAACGGCTGGTGGCAATCCTGTCGTGGGGCGGCCGGGGCAAGGGTAGCGGGTCCAGGGCCCGCTCACGGCGAGGTTGCACCGGCCGAGCACGGGTCCTGGTCCTCGTCCTGGACCGGCGCGACCACCTCGGTGGAAACGCCTTCAGCGAGCCGGACCCGGAGACCGGGATCGAGGTCCGCCGGTACGGCGCCCTTCCTCGTCATCCTTCTGTAAGCGATGAGCCGTTGCCCGGACGCATCGGGTGGGAAGACCACAGCTTGTGACCACGTCGGGGCCTGTCGGTCAGCGGGCTGGTCGGTGCTTCGCTTGGCCCGTGCATGAGTGAGCCCGCCGGCATCGCCGAACCCGACCGACAAGGGGCCCGACAGCCCCCGATCACCGACTACGGTTTCCTGTCGGACTGCCACTCGGCGGTCCTGGTCGACCGCAGCGGATCCGTCGACTGGTGGTGCGTGCCTCGCTTCGACTCCCCTTCGGTGCTGGGCCGACTCCTCGATCCGCAGGCCGGCCACTGGGCGCTGCGCCCGGTGGGCGAGTTCACCACCGAGCGCTCGTACATCGACGACACGCTCGTCCTTCGCACCGTCTTCCGCACTCCGTCGGGCGTCGTCAGCATCACCGACGCCTTGGCGCTCGAGCCGGGTGCCAGGGGGCACGACATCGGCCTGCGCAGCCCACACGTGCTGCTGCGGCGGGTCGAGGGCCTGATCGGCTCGGTGGCGATGCGCAGCGACCTGTCGCCGCGGATGGAGTACGGCCGCACCGAGCCCCACCTCGAGCTGACCGAGGACGGCGCGCGGGCCCGTGGCGGGCCGGCCACGCTGACCCTCACCTCGTCGGTGCCCGTGTCGCTGACCGGCGCCGCCGTCGCGTCGTCCTTCGTCGTCGCGGCGGGAGAAAGCGTCGATCTCCGGCTGGCCTACGCGGCAACGTTCGCGCCGGGGCGGCGGCTGGCCGGTGGGGAACAGCCGGCGCTGGAGGACACGATCACGGCGTGGAAGTCCTGGTCGGCGCTGCACACGTCCTATGACGGAAGCTTCCCCGAGCAGGTGCGGCGCAGTTCGCTGGTCCTGCAGGGACTGACCTACGCGCCGTCGGGCGCGATCGTCGCCGCTGCCACCACCTCGCTGCCCGAGCTGATGGGCGGCGACCTCAACTTCGACTACCGGTACGCCTGGCTGCGCGACCTGAGCCTGACCATCCGCTCACTGTGGCTCGCCGCGTGCCCCGACGAGCCGGAGCGGCTGTTCGACTGGTTGGCGACCAGCGCCGGCCACGTGCGCTCGGAGCTCGTGCAGATCATGTACGGCGTCGAGGGTGAGCGCGACCTCACCGAGCACGAGCTGGAGCATCTGGCCGGGTACCGGGACAGCTCCCCGGTCAGGGTGGGGAATGCCGCCTGGCAACAGGACCAGCTCGATGTCTTCGGCGAGGTGCTCGACGCCGCGTACCTGCTGCGCGACACCCTCGGCCAACTGACGCCCGCCGTGCAGCAGCTGCTGGTCGCCCTGGCCGATCGGGCGGCCGCGATCTGGACCGAGCCGGACGCCGGCATGTGGGAAGCCCGGGACGCCCGCCGTCACTACGTCTCGTCCAAGGTCATGTGCTGGGTGGCGCTGGACCGCGCGGTGCAGCTCGCCGACCGGCTGGGTGAGCGGGCCGACCCGGAGGCGTGGACGAAGGCGCGCGATGCCGTGCGGGCCGCGGTGCTCGCCCAGGCATGGAGTGCACAGGCCGGCGCCTACACGGGGGCGTTCGGCTCGGATGACCTGGACGCCTCTGTGCTGCTCCTGCCCGTCGTCGGCTTCCTGCCGGCCGGTGACGAGCGCATGCGGGCCACGATCGAGGCGGTGGAGAGCCAGCTCGGTGCCGGCGGCCTGGTCCGTCGCTGGCCGAGCGACCCGAGCGGGTTCCTGATCTGCACCTACTGGCTGGTCGAGTGCCTTGCCCTGGCGGGGGAGCAGGCGCGCGCGTTGGCCTGGTGGACCAGTGCGACCGCTCATGCCAACGACCTCGGCCTGCTGTCGGAGGAGGCCGATCCGGGCAGTGGTGAGCTGCTCGGCAACTACCCGCAGGCCTTCTCCCATGTGGGTCTGATCAACGCGGCCTGGCGTCTCGGCCAGACGTGACTCCCACGCTGACGAACTGAGGAGAAGACATGACCGGAAGGCTCGACGGCAAGGTGGCACTGATCACAGGTTCCGACTCCGGGATCGGCCAGGCGACCGCTTCGGAGTTCGCCAGGGAAGGGGCGGACGTCGTGGTGCACTACCTGCATGACGAGGACGGGGCCAAGCTGACGAGCCAGGCGGTGGAGGCGGCGGGGCGGCGCTCGGTCGTGGTGCAGGCCGACATCAGCGACGAGACGCAGGTCGCCGCTATGTTCGACGAGGCGATCGGCGCCTTTGGCGATCTGGACATCCTGATGAACAACGCCGGTGTCGATGCCTCGGGCGCCAAGGTGGCCGAGCTCTCCACCGAGGTCTTCGACACCGCCATCCGCACCAACCTGTACGGCACCTTCTTCTGCTGCCGACGCTTCAT
>JALZMX010000079.1 GCA_030857985.1 Actinomycetota bacterium
ATCGCGCTCAGGACCAGGAAGAAGATGCTGACGCCGGTGAACGGCAGCGTGCTGACGGTGGAGGCAGCCGACAACGGGGTCACGCCGTTGGCAGCCCCGGTCCCGGCGGCGGCGGTGGTGGCAGCGGTGGTGGCAGCGGTGGTGGCAGCGGCGGTGCCGAGCACCGAGGGGGTGGTGGTGTACACGGGATTCTCCAGGGCAGCAGGGATCGACAGAAGGGATTTCGGGAAGGGCGATGCATGGCCTCGATGAGGCCCCTGCGTGGTGCTGCCCTCACAACGAGTCACCACGAGCATTGGTGACGGGCAGTAATGACTAGTTACTCTCCGAGTTTGCAGGACTTCCTGCAGCGCCTGGCTCCGGGTCGGCCTACCCCGCCACCCCGGGCCACTTCGACAACCCGAACGCCTGTGCACCGTGAGCGCAGCTGTACGTCGGTCAGCCGGGCGGTAGCGCGCTCAGAAAGTCCCAGACCGCCTGCGTCGCGTCGACAGCGCCGTTGGCCGGGCCGAAACCGGGGGCGAACCAGGTGTGGCCACCACCATCGATGGTGATGAGCCGGACCGAGGAGGCCTGCGCGCAGCCGGACCACGTGTCGGTGCTGAGCACGCCCTCAGCCACGGATGCGGGCGGCACGGCGCAGGCATTGAGCTCGGCCCAGCGCTGCATCACCGCCCTGGTCGGCGGAGAGGGCGCCGTGGCGCCGCCGGCGGTCGGGCCGCCCTCGTACGGCACGAGCTCGTCAGCCGTTCCGTGGATCTCGATGACCGACACCGGCTCGGACGGCTGGCAGGCATCCAGGATCATCGCTCCGGCCACAGAGCCGACCCCGGCGATCCGGTCGGCCAGGTCACAGCCCAGCCGGTGAACCATAATCGCTCCGCCTGAGAAGCCGACGGCGAAGACCCGCTCGGGATCGACCTTCTCCGTCGCCTGGACATCATCGATCACGTCGCTGATAAACGCGACGTCATCCGGGCCGGGAGGGCCGCCGTTCGGGCAGCAGTAGCCGGCGTTCCACGTCTTGTTGATCCCCTCCGGGTAGGCGACGAGGAACTTCTCCTGCGCGGCCAACCGGTCGAACATGGTGACGCCGACCATCTGCTCACCGGTGTTGCCGACTCCGGCCAAAATCAGCACCAGCGGCGCCGGGACTGCCCGGTCGAGCGTGACCGGAGCGAACAGTCGGTAGCTCCGCGACAGGCCGTCGCCGGTAGTGATCTGCTGTTGACGCACAGCAGGCGGCACCACCGCCGCCGGGCCCGGGGCCGCACCCCCGCAGGCGACGACACCGGCGAGCAGCAGGGCCAGCAGCACGGGGCTCCATCGGCCTCGTCGCGGCGCTGCGCTCCGGCGGACTCCGATGCTCACAGAACGTGTCTAGCAGCAGTGTCGGCGCGGGGCACTCAGCGGTCGCGACCGTGGCCCGCCGCACTCCGTCATCCGAGGAGATCAAGTCCACGATCAGTGAGCTGAAGCGTCAGGTGGGCGGGCTGCTCCGGTTCGTCTCTCCTACCGCTGACCAGATCAATCAGGCCGGGGACCAGGTGTGCACCGGGTTCGACAACGGTGAGACGTTCTCGCAGGTGAAGGCCAACGGGCTGTCCATGATGCCGAGCTCGGTCGACGTGTCCGAGGCCACCGCCGACTGGGCCGTCCGTCAGCTCGTGACCATGTACTGCCCGGGCCACGCCGACAAGCTGGCCTGACCGAGGTCAGGATGCAGCCGGGGCGAGCGCGACCCTGGGCGTCAGCGGTGAACTGCCGCTCTGGCGGGTAAGAGGCGGCCATGACGACACCAGGCGTACCTGTCTCGTTGCCCGTGGGCCGCTACGCACTCGGCTCGTACCCGAACTACGAGCAGGCACAGGCCGTGGTCGACCACCTGTCTGATCACGCCTTCCCGGTGGAGACGGTCACCATCGTCGGGGCCGACCTGCGCCTCGTCGAGCGCGTCACCGGCCGGATGACGCGGGGCAAGGCAGCCCTCGCGGGGGCGCTGTCGACCGGCTGGCTCGGACTTCTCTTCGGGCTGTTCCTCGGCCT
>JALZMX010000111.1 GCA_030857985.1 Actinomycetota bacterium
CGTCGGCCATGGTCTCGACCGGCTTCGCGAGCACCGGGCCGACTCCCGGCACGATGTCGAGGTCGACCCCGACCGCACGCAGCGGCAGCACGATGTCGGAGAACAGGATCGCCGCGTCGGTGTGGTATCGGCGCACCGGCTGCAACGTGATCTCGACGACCAGCTCCGGCCTCGAGCACGCCTCGAGCATCGATACGCTCTCACGCACAGCGCGGTACTCCGGAAGCGACCGGCCCGCCTGGCGCATGAACCAAACCGGCGTGTGCACGACCGGCTCCCGTCTGCACGCGCGCAGGAACACCGAGTCGGCAAGAGCAGGCATGGCCGCAGTGTAACCGCGCAGCGGGGTCGCAGGCCCGGCGTCGCTGCGTCCCCTGTTCCCGCACAGCGGCGCGTCGGGACCGTGCACCCGTGTGCTGCGACATAGGCTCGGCTCATGGCCGCGCGTGAGGAGCTCGACGCGACCCCGGAGGCGTTTCGCGCCGCACTCGAGCAGTTCCGGGGGGCCGCCCTGCGCCCGGAGGTGATCTGGGAGGAGATGCCGGCACCCCAGCGGATCGCCCCCTACTCCGCGGCGCTGAGCGCAGACGTCGTGGTCGCCGGTGCGGAGGTGGCCACCGGCCGCATCGTGATGCTGCACGATCCGGACGGCAACGACGCATGGGACGGGACCTTTCGCTGCGTCGCCTACGTGCGCGCCGACATCGAGCCGGAGATGGTGACCGACCCGCTGCTGTCCACGGTCGGCTGGAGCTGGCTGACCGATGCCCTCGGGGGGCACGCCGCCGAGCTGGCCGCTCCGAGCGGCACCGTTACCGGGGTCATCTCCGACAGCTTCGGCGGCATGGCAGACGAGCCGGCGAGTGCCCAGATCGAGATCCGCGCCTCGTGGACCCCGCTGGGATCGGTGACCCCGCACGTCGAGGCCTGGGGCGAGCTGCTGTGCACCGCAGCCGGGTTGCCGCCGGTGCCGACCGGCGTGGTGGCGATGCCCAGCCGACACGGGCGGGGCCGGTGACCTCGTCGACCTCACCGTCGCCGGCCGCTGACGAGCCGCCTGTCCCCCTGTTGGAGCTGCACGAACCGCTGCCCGTGATCGTGGACACCCGCGAACGCCTTGACGAGACCATCGACGTCGTGGCGACTGGGACGGGGCCGGTGGCCGTCGACGCCGAACGCGCCTCTGGCTACCGCTACTCTCCGCGCGCCTACCTCGTGCAGCTTCGCCGTGCCGGCGCCGGCACTGTGCTGGTCGACCCGATCGCCTTCGACGACCTGGCCGACCTTGGTGCCGTGATCGCCGACGACGAGTGGGTCCTGCATGCCGCCAGCCAGGACCTGGCCAGCTTGGCCGACGTGGGGTTGCGTCCCCGCAGGCTCTTCGACACCGAGCTGGCCGGTCGCCTGCTCGACCACCCCCGGGTGGGTCTCGCGTCGATGGTCGAGGACCTGCTGGGTTTCCGGCTCCGCAAGGAGCATTCCGCGGTCGACTGGTCGACCCGACCCATCCCCCAGCCATGGCTGCACTACGCCGCACTCGACGTCGAGATGCTGGTCGAGCTGCGCGACGTCGTACACCGGCAGCTGCAGGACGACGGCAAGCTCGCCTGGGCGGAGGAGGAGTTCGCCGCACTCGTCGCCGGCTCACCCGCCCGGACCCGGCGCGATCCGTGGCGGCGTACGTCGGGGATCCACCGGGTCCGCGGTCGACGAGGGCTCGCGGTCGTGCGTGCTCTCTGGGAGGCGCGCGATGCGATCGCCAACCAGCGCGACGTGGCCCCGGGTCGGATCCTCAACGACGCAGCCATCGTTGAGGCGGCGATTGCGGTGCCGCGCAGCCGCCAGGCGCTCGGTGGGCTCGCCGGCTTTCGTACGCGTGGGGCGCAGCGCTTCCTGTCTCGGTTCGCGACCGCGGTCGAGGATGCGCGCGAGCTGCCGGAGCAGGACCTGCCCGAGGTGGCTACGCGCTACGACGGTCCGCCGCCAGCCAAGGCGTGGGCGGACAGGGACCCGGCCGCGGCCGCCAGGCTCGCAGCCTGCCGGGAGATGGTGTCGAGCATCGCGGCCCAGCACCGGCTGCCGGTCGAGAACCTCATCGCCCCCGACGCCGTGCGCCGCCTCTGCTGGGACCCACCGGCGGAGCTCACCGCCGCCACCGTGGCGGACTCGCTGCGCGGCAACGGTGCACGCGAGTGGCAGGTCACATTGACCACAAGCGCACTCGTCGAGGCGCTGACGTCGTGACCGGGCGCCACACCACTGGCTCGGCTCTGGGCACCGCTGTGCTGATCGTGCTGTCGGCCTGCTCCTCCGACTCGAGCTCGCCGTCCGACTCGGGCTCGCCGGCTGGCAGCGAAGCCCCACCGACCACGAGCTCGCCCGAGCAGAGCCGCTCGGCCACCGACGCACCGGACGACAAGCGCAGCAACAAGCCGAGCGAGCCGCGGTCACGGCTGCTCAGCGCAGGGCAGCTACCGGGCCTCAACGCTCAGCAGCGCTGGACGGTGGAGTCGACCCGCCGCGGTGAGGGACCGGAACCGATCTGGATCTGCCAGGTCACGCAGCTGCGCTCGATCGGTGCGACCGGCGTGCGGCAGCGCTCGTACGCCGATGCATCCGGTGGCGACCCGACCGCCCAGACGGCGATCGTCACGTTCGCCGACGAGCAGAGCGCGCGCTATGCCTACGCCGTACTCGTGGCTTGGCACGACAGGTGCGAGGAGACGCTGGGCGGCGACCACCGCTTGGTGCGCGCGGACGAGAAGGGCACACCCATCGATGCCGGGCGTGCCGCGCAGTGGCGGCTGGTCAGCTACGGTCCGGTCCGCGGCCATCGCGACGCGGCCTACATCGACGCGACCGGGTATGCACAGGTCGGTCGCCGCCTCGTGCTGATGACGATGACCAGTATCGGTCAGGACTACAACCATCCACCGGGTGCGGAGCCGATCGTGACGGCGGTCCGGAGGGCGGCCGGCCAGTTCTAGTCGTCTTACCCGCCGCGCTTCTTGGCGCGCCGGACGAGACGTCGCACATTGTCGATGTTGCCGCAGTCATCGTCCATCAACCTGCTCCGCTCGGCAGCGAAGGCCACCCCGAGTTGCGCACGCACCTCCTCGGCGACCTCGCTGCGCGCTGGGTTGAGGATGTCGCGCTCCTCCTCGTCGAGGTGGTGACTCACCGCCTCGGACAGCTCGTGCACCGCTTCGCCGAACGCCTCGCCCGCGGTGTCAACCACCTCCAGCATCGTCAGCAGTGCCTCGTGTCCCTCGTCGTGCTCGTGTGAGCTGTGCTCGACCTCTTCGGAGCCGATGGCGTCCTTCTTGCGCAGTTGCGGATAGACCTCCTTCTCCTCGGCCTCGGCATGCGCGACGAGCACCCGCGCGAGCACGTCGCGCAGGCCGGCGCGGTCCTGGGTCTCGTCGCGGATCTGGCGCAACAGCTCCTCGAAGAGCCGGTGGTCGTCGAGGATCAGCTCGACGACGTCGCCATGGGTGGGGCGGGGGATGACATCGGCCACGGGTGTGCCTCCGGACATGGCTCTCGGACGTTGGGGTTTGCGGTCAGGATCCGGCCGGCTCTGGCGCGGTGCTGTCGAGCAGCGCGACGTCTTCGTCGCTGAGCTCGAGATCCACCGCAGCCATCGAGTCCAGCACGGACTCCGGTCGGCTGGCACCAGGGATGGGGATGACGACCGGTGCCTTGGCCAGCAGCCACGCCAGGCAGACCCGCTGCGGGCTGACGTCCTGGCGTTGCCCGACTTCGGCGAAAGCGGCCATCCGCGAGCCCAGCTCCTTGGCACCGCCCGAGCCACCGAGCGGACTCCACGGCAGGAACGCGATGCCGAGCTCGTTGCACAGCTGCAGCTCGGGCTCGCTGCTGCGGAACCTGGGCGAGAGCTGGTTCTGCACACTGACCAAGTCGTCGCCGAGGATGTCGTACGCCTCACGGATCTGGTCAGGGTCGGCGTTGGAGATGCCGGCGCGCTTGATCAGACCGGCTACGAGGAGGTCCTCGAGTCCCCCCATCGTCTCGGCGTACGGGATCTCGGGGTCCGGGCGGTGGTGTTGGTACAGGTCGATGGCGTCGACGCCGAGGCGTCGGCACGACTCCTCGGCCGCCTGCCGCAGGTATTCGGGTCGGCCGTTGACACCCCAGTCGGCGCCGTCTCGCGTGTGACCGCCCTTGGTGGCCACGACGACATGGTCGGTGCCCGAGGAGTACTGACGCAGCGCCTTGGCCACCAACTCCTCGTTGTGTCCGGCCGGCCGGTCGTTGGGCGTGTAGGCATCCGCCGTGTCGATGAGGTTGACCCCCTGGTCGAGCGCTGCGTGGACAGTGCGGATCGATCGTGCTTCGTCGGGGTGGCCGTTGCTGGACATCGGCATCGCGCCGAGTCCGATCGCGCCGACCTTCAGGTCACCAATGCGTCGCTGTTCCATGCAGGTGACCGTAACCCCGCGGCAGGCGCGGCAAACCGGCGTACGTCGTCTGGGTGCACGCCCGGCGCGTGCCGAGCGCCTCGAATGGGTACGACGCGGCCCATGTTCTTCTTCTTCAGCAACCGGTTGGGTTGCCTCGGTTCGTTGCTCGTGTCGGCGGGGATCACGATCATCTTGGTGCTGATCTTCTTTCGCTGACGTGCCTTCGACGGCCTTCAAGGCCTCGTTCGACTACTCGATGGAGGACTCCGGTGGTGCACCTGGTGACCTTTCATGAGGTCGGCGAGGCGGGCTCTTCCGTAGTCCTGATGCTGGTGAGTTCCTCGCTCGTGACCGAAGACGATGCCCTGAACCGCGTAGGTCGCCATGCGCAGTCGGATGAACTCCAGCTCGTGCTCCGCGAGCGGACGGCCGTAGCCCTCGAAGAACACAGCCGCCAGGTCGGGACGCCGCCACCACGCGCCGAAGAACAACTGCGAGAAGTCGGAGGCCGCGATGGCCCGCCTCGATGCTCCGAAGTCGATAACGCGCAGAGTGTCAAAAGCGTCAACCAACCAGTTCTGCGACGTGTAATCGCCGTGGCACGGCACCTTCTTGTCCAAGCGAAGATCATTGATACGGTTCGCGTGGCTTCTTACGAACGACACCTCCGCGGGGGTGAACAAACCCGGTTTTCTCGCCAAGAGTCTCTCGAGCCGCAGCGACGTGCGCCCGAGATCCGACGGTTGTTGCATCCTGGCTGGACGGGACTCGTGCAGTTGCCGGAGGAGGACCCCGGCCTCCCGGTAAGCGCGTGCATCTGTGCGAAGGGGTGGCGGCCGGGAAGTGCACTCAGGAGCAGAGTCCTCAGATTCGCCGAAGATGCCCTCAGCGTTGGGGCGCGATTGCCCAGCGCAGGGGCCCAGTGTCGGTAAGCGCGCACCTCGACACGCCAACTCCTTTGGTCTCCAACCTGCTTGGCGAACCCATGCATTCCTCCTGAGTCGACAACCTCAATGACGTGCTGGCTTGTGCCCTTTCTGCGGGCGGTCGACGGGGCAAGGAAGCGATCGAGTGATGGCCGAGGACTTGGTGCACCCATTGCCGCAAAGCCTCTGCCATGGCCGTGACATTAGATGTGCGCTACCGGCGGTTTCGTGAGCCAGGCATGAGAGTCCCCTCACCAAACATGCCCCTGACGAAGGCCCCGACGACTGCCGGGGCCTTCGTCAGGGGTTCGGGCTCAGCAGCAGTCCTCGACTGCGTCGTTGCAGCCACAGTTCTCGCAGCCGCAGCAGAAGGTTGCTTCGGTCATCGGGATCGTCACCTCCTCATATCTGGTGGGCACCATGTGCCGGGTTCCGGGTTTGGGCAGTCCTTGTCGGGCAGCGCATCGGCCATCCGTACGAGGTCAGCGCGCAGCGTGCTGAGCCGCGCCAGCTCGGCGTCGATCTCGCTGATCCGCTGACGCAGAAGCTGTTCGGCAGGCTCGCAGGGGCAGCTCCCCGTATCGCGCACATCGAGCAGCGTGGCGATGTCTCGGAGCCGCAGACCGAGCCGCTGTGCGCCTTGGATGAAGCGCAGACGGTCGATCACATCTTCGCCGTACCGGCGATGCGCACCGCTGGTGCGCGGCGGGGACGGCAGCAGCCCCGACCGTTCGTAATAGCGAATGGTGTCCGGCCGTACGCCCACTGCGGCTGCCACCTGGGCGACGCTCATCGGTTGGATCAGGGTCACGCAGCCAGGCTAGATCTTGGAGTGTGGTCCAAGTTCAAGGCGCTCGCTGGGTGAGTCAGGTCACATCGCGGCTCGCCGCGAAAGGGGCCGGCAACAGCCTGCCGTCGGCTCCGTGTCACACCGTGTATGCGGAGCGAAAAAAATCGCTCGGGTCAACAGCCGCCTTGATACGGCGAAGCCGCGCAAGGTTCGCGCCGTAGTAGTCAGCGGTTGAACGACCAGGTTCCAGGCGGTTGACGTAGGCCCCCACCGACTCCGACGCGATGGCCTGATGAGCACCGTTGACCCAGCGTCGGGCAGCCTTCACCGCCTCCAGGGACGGGTCGGACGGGAACCGGACGGACCACTGCAGCTCCGCGAGATGGTGCCGCCAGGGGAACGCGGTCGCGCCTGCCAGCCGGTCCGACACTGCGCCCGTAAGCGGGTCGAGGATGACGCTCGAGACCGCGCCACTCAACGCACGACGCTCTACTGTGCGCGGAAGCGTCTGCGCCAAGGTCTTACTGATGGTCGACACGACGTCGCTACCGGAAACGGCCGCCCAGCGCGGTGTCGTCGAGCCGCCACCGAAGTACCTCACAGCATCCATGAACGATCGCTCAGACGTGGTGACACGGGCGGCGTCGAAGCCGATCGCACGTTGGAGGGCCAGCGCCTCGTTGTCCTCGTCTCCGGGTTGGCAGCATCCACCGAGGCGTACTCGGGTCGAGCCGTCGGCCCCAGTCTCGAGCCGCATGTTGCACCAGACCGACCTGGGCATCACCTCGATCCTTGCTGCCCATCCTCGCGCCACCGACGGGGCGTGCTCCCAGGCGAAATCGAGGGAGAAGATGCCCATCCGTTCAGCCGCGTGCGTGGCGTAGCGCAACGAGGTCACGACGGCGAAGTTGCCGCCTCCACCACCTCGTGAGGCCCACCACAGATCGGCTTCCCGGCCCTCCCCCACCCTTCTCACCTTGCCGTCAGCGGTGACCATGGTCAGCCCGGTCAACGCATCACAGGAAAGGCCGTGGCGACGGCTGTCGATGCCGACGCCCCCGCCCAGTGTGAGCCCGGCGGCGCCGACCGTGGGACAGGTTCCGGTAGGGACGGTGCGGCCGTGTTCGGCCAGAACGGCGTGGATGCGGTACGACCTCGTCCCCGCGCCGACGGCCACGACGCCGCTGGCCGCGTCGTACTCGACCGACCGCATGCGCCGCACGTCGATGACGAGCCCGTCATCAACGGTCGAAGCGCCGACGTATGAGTGGCCGCCAGACCGTGGTCGAGAACGCAGCCCGAACCGACGCGCAAACCTGATCGCCTCAGACACGTCGGCCGGATCCGCCGCCTGCACGATGGCGAGGGGGTTCGTCGTGTCGAAGCGGGTGTCGAAGAGCAGCCTGACCTGGTCGTAGTCTGCGTCGCTTCGGCGCACAACGTCACCGTCGAGTGAGGCGGCAAGCGCCCGCCAGTCCGCTGCGGTAGGGCCGAACGCCGTCGTACCCGTCAAGAGCCCGCGCCCAACGCGTCCGAGCGCTGCGGCTGACAGCGCGGCTCCACCGAGGGTGCCTGCGGCGTGGAGGACTTGACGGCGCGACACCGGGTTCATTCTCGGCATGGCCCTGGCAGCGATGGCTGTGGAGGGTTTCGCACCACGAGGGCATCAGCCCCGATAGGTGTAGTCGCTCGGAGCCTCACGGAAGCTGACGTGTACGTGATCCTTGTGGTTGGCGGTAGCACTACCCCCGTCGGCCATCAGTCGCCAGCCCTCGCTGGCCCGGGCAACGGACCAGATCCGCTGGTCCCAGATGACGTAGGTGACGTTGAGCTGCTCGTAGTGCTTCTTCGCGAACCTGGAGATCCGGTACCCCTTGGTGCTGTTCGAGTACACCATGAAGTCTGCGGCGAGACCGTCGCCATGGTCACTCGTGGTGGACGACCGGTAGCCGTAGACCGTACCGACGGCGTACCTGTGCTTGACGACTCGAGCCGACCACGCGGCGTGCGTGCGCAGCCCCCAGGTCTCGGTGCCCTCACCGCTCGAGTAGGTGAGCCCACCCACGGGGATGCGGTCGCCACCAGTGGCCGACACGTTGTGCGCGGCGGCGGGCGCAACCGGCGCAACGGTGGCGACGATCGCGGTGCCGGCGAGGGGGAGGGCGAGCAGGGCTACGGCGATCCGGTGGGCGCAGCGTGGGGGACGGGGTCGACGGTGCCGACCAAGACAAGCGGACATAGGAGCACCTCTCCTACGCCTGCGGGGTTAACTGTCGGGTTCGGGCTGAGAAGGTGCCCGGCCGCGTCGAACTGGTGCGGCTTCACCCCGAGGTCGGAGCGGCTGCTTCGACCGGGAAGACCTGGGTCCCCCGCTCCTGCCCAGATGTGGTCAGCGGACACCCGTGGCGTGGTCGGGGGCAGGACTCGGCATTCCGACCGGGGTGCAAGGTGGAAACGACCGCCGGAATGGATTCCAGACGACTTCGGCAGACACTAACAGGCCGCCGCATCTGCGCGCGAGGTCTCCGCGGGTGCGACTAGTGGCGGTGTGCAGAACGGCCTGGGAGTCGGCGGCAGTCCCAGTCGAGGTAGTCGCGCAGCACGTGGGAACGGGAGGGGTGGCGCAGCTTTGACATCGTCTTGGACTCGATCTGGCGGATCCGCTCCCGAGTCACGCGGTAGACCTTGCCGATCTCGTCGAGCGCGTCTTCGGCTGGCCGTCGGTAAGCCGAAACGCATCGACACCACGCCCGCCTCCCGCTCGCTCAAACGTGTCGAGGACCGCGTGCAGCTGCTCCTGCAGGAGCGTGAACGAGACCGCGTCGGCCGGCACCATGGCTTCGGAGTCCTCGATCAGGTCGCCGAACTCCGAGTCCCGGTTGGGTTGCCTCGGGTGTCGGCGGTCGGGGTGCCGCCCACAAGTACCCCGACGTACTGGTCGCCTGCCGCCGAACGACGCCTCGGCGCCTCGATCGTTCGCCCGCTGCCACAGCCCGATCCGTACCAGGCTGCCGCACGGCGGCGAGTCGGTCGAGCTCGGCCCAGCGCACTTCACGACCGAAGTCGACCACCGTTCTACGCCGAGGGAGTCGGCCCAGTGTTGACCGTCGTCTCGGTGTCGCCCAGCGAGTCGCGCAGGGCATTGATCAAGATGAGCCGCACCGGGTGCTGGCCCAGTGGTCGAGGCTGTGCTCCCATTCCACTGTGGACCCCGCTGCCCGGATGCGATGCTGGGCAAAAGCGCCACTTGTCCCCGAAGGCATCCCAACATGAGTATTCGTCTGCGCACCGCCTGTTTCGCGCTCGGCCTCGCCGGCGCTGTTCCTGCATTGGCTGGTCCGCCGTCGGTGGCCGGGCCTGCGGCGCCCGAGCCCGCGATCCTCGTCGCGGCCGCCGGAGACATCGCCTGCGATCCGGAACTCGACATTCCCGACGGATCATGCCGCGACGCCGGCACTGCACGCATGATCGACCGCCGCGACCCTTCGGCCGTCCTAGCGCTCGGCGACCTGCAGTACGAGGACGGCGCTCTGGACAAGTACCTGCTCGGATATGATCAGACCTGGGGTTCCTTCAAAGCAAGCACCCGCCCGGCGATCGGTAACCATGAGTACCGGACCGCAGATGCGCAGGGCTACCACGACTACTTCGGAGCCAGCGCCGGAGGGCAGGACGGCTACTACGCCTTCGACGCCGACGGCTGGCGCCTCTACTCGATAAACGCCGAGTGCGCACACATCGGCTGCAAGGCCGAGCGGGAGTTGATGCGCGCCGACGTTCTCGCGCACCCCCGCAGTTGTCAAGCTGATGTTCATGCACAAACCGCTGTACAGCTCCGGCCCCCATGACGAGTCTTCCCCTCGTCGGTTTTGGAGAGTCGGGTACAGGCACCGCTTCGAGCTGGCGCTTGCCGGCCACGACCACCTGTACGAGCGGTTCGCCCCGATGGATCACCGCGGCAACGTCGTCAAGGACGGCATCCGGTCCTTCATAGTCGGCACCGGCGGCAAGAGCCTGCATTCGCTCGGCACCGTCGCGAAAGGATCACGGGTGCGATTCACCGAGGACTTCGGAATCCTCCTGTTGACCCTGCGGCCCGGCTCCTACGACTGGCGGTTCCGCACCATCGGAGGAGTCACCGTCGACACCGGAACCGGCGTCTGCCACTGAGCCTCACGGACGGTGCCTGCCCGACCAGGGACGCCCAGATGCGCCTGCGGGAACGCCGTGCCGAGCATCATCGGCCTCAGTCGAGGTAGTCCCGCAGCACCTGGGAGCGGGAGGGGTGGCGCAGCTTTGACATCGTCTTGGACTCGATCTGGCGGATCCGCTCCCGAGTCACGCCGTAGACCTTGCCGATCTCATCGAGCGTCTTCGGCTGGCCGTCGGTGAGCCCGAAACGCATCGACACCACGCCCGCCTCCCGCTCGCTCAACGTGTCGAGGACCGCGTGCAGCTGCTCCTGCAGAAGCGTGAACGACACCGCGTCGGCCGGGACGATGGCTTCGGAGTCCTCGATCAGGTCTCCGAACTCCGAGTCGCCGTCCTCGCCGAGCGGCGTGTGCAACGAGATCGGCTCCCGGCCGTACTTCTGGACCTCGACGACCTTCTCCGGCGTCATGTCGAGCTCCTTGGCCAGCTCGTCCGGCGTCGGCTCGCGTCCAAGGTCCTGCAACATCTGGCGCTGCACGCGCGCCAGCTTGTTGATCACCTCGACCATGTGCACCGGGATACGGATGGTGCGGGCCTGGTCGGCCATCGCGCGGGTGATCGCCTGCCGGATCCACCAGGTGGCATAGGTCGAGAACTTGTAGCCCTTGGTGTAGTCGAACTTCTCGACCGCCCGGATCAGACCAAGGTTGCCCTCCTGGATCAGGTCGAGGAAGAGCATCCCGCGACCGGTGTAGCGCTTGGCGAGCGAGACCACCAGGCGCAGGTTGGCTTCGAGTAGGTGGTTCTTGGCGCGGCGGCCATCCTCGGAGATCCACTTCAACTCGTCGAGAAGCTTGGCCGAGACCCTGCCTCCACCGGCGACCTTCTCCTCGGAGAACAGGCCGGCCTCGATGCGCTTGGCGAGCTCGACCTCCTGCTCGGCGTTGAGCAGCGGCACCTTGCCGATCTGCTTGAGGTAGTCCTTGACCGGGTCGGCGGTGGCACCGGCGACCATGACCTGCTGTTCGGGCTCGTCGGTGTCGTCGGCGGTCGAGATCACAAAGCCCTTGGACTCGTCCTCCTTCAGCGACGGATCCTTGGCCAGATCTGCCTCGAACACCTCGTCCGGGATGTCCTCGAGCCCCTTCTTCTTGCCGGTCGCGTCGACGACCGCCGCCACCGTTGCGTCGGTCGCGGTCGGTGCCGTGCGCGGCGCACCGTTCTTGGCGACCTTGTCGCTGGCCTTCTTGGGACCGGCTTTCTCCGCGGTCGCCTTCTTGGCGGTCGCCCTCCTTGCTGGAGCCTTCCTTGCCGGAGCCTTCTTGGTGGTGCTCGCCTGCACCGTCGTACGTCGGCTGGCGGCGGCAACGACCCTCGTGCGAGCCCCGGCGCTGTGATTGCCGGTGCCATCGGCGCGCACCACGACCCGCACCCCCGCTTCGCTGAGCAGGCGCTGCACACTCTCGAGTCGGGCCGAGGCGAGCCCAGCGGCCGCGCAGGTGGCGCGTACGTCGTCGGCGGTCACGTTGCCGGTGGACTTGCCGCGTTCGAGGAGACGACGCACCTCAGCGGACTCGAGGACATCACCGGGGCACTTCCAGGACGTGCTTGACGACACGAACGACCTCTCGACTGATGCGGATGGGTTCGCCGCGGTTTGTGGCGCTCACTGCAATCAGCCATTGTGACACGGCAGCAGGCGCTTCCAAGTCCAGGCTCTCGAGAGGTTCCCAATCCGGACGGACCGGAAACCGTGCCGTCTCACTCAGCAGACTTGACCGCGAGAACCGGACAGGGCGCTTCGAGCAGCACCCGCTGCGCGTTGCTGCCGAGGATGAGCTTGCCGACCGGAGTGCGGCGGCGCAGACCGATCACGATGAACTCGGCCTCGAGCTCTGTCGCCACGCCCACCAGATCCTCCGCCGGGTCGAGGCCGCGCACCAACTGCCGGATCTCGTGCTCGATCCCCGCCGCGTCGAGCTGGGAGCGGACCTCCTCCAGCTGCGACTCGGACTCGAGAGCGTCCTCCCGGTCGAAGTCACGACCCCCGCGATGGGAGTTGACCACCACCAGTCGCGCGTTGCGCAACCGGGCTTCCTCGGCCGCTCGACGCAGCGCTGCCCTCCCCTCGGGCTTCGGGACATACCCGACGACGATGACGCCCATCGGCCGCTTCCTCTCTTCGGTGGCAATGATATCGGTCCCGGCGGCTTCAGGGCCGCGATGACGGCACCGCCGTGTTCGCTGCGACGACTCTAACGAACCCGCCTATTGATGGCTCAGCTGTGGCAGAGACGGGGTGACACAGTTGTCACGCCGAGCCTGTGGACGAGCCGTGCGTCTCGGTCGTGATGGGAGCATCCTGGCGAGATGCGCCGCTCCCCCGCCCCCGAGCTCACCGCCGGGCCGACCGCGGCCTTCGGGCCGTGGCTGCGCTGGCGGGTGGCCGCGCTGCGCGGCTCGACCCGGCAGCGACGGTTCACCGCCTCGGTCGAAGTCGTCGACGCCGGTCGGGCAGCGGGACTTCCGGCCCCGGCCGGCTGGCTCTGTCCGGCAGAGACACTCGACCATGCACTCCGCGTGGAGGTGCTGCTGCGTTTGCTGGCCCCGGGTGGGCGACTGGCGGTGGTCCTGGTCCGGCCGGGGCGCCACGATCCCGGGGACGACGACTACGCCTGGTTGGCGGCCGCGCCGGTGGCCGCCGACGTCGCGTCGGCACAGCTGTGTGCGGTGGTCGTGCTGAGCCGGTGGGGCTGGCTGGACCTGCTCACCGGTGAGCAGCGGTCCTGGGTACGGCTACGTCCACCCGACGGCAGTCAGTCCAGCGGCCAGGTGTGCACGGGCTCGTTGGAGTGCATGAACTTGCCGTAGCGCTGCACGACCTCGCGCATGGCGCCGCGCCGGTCCAGACCGGTCTCGTCGTAGACCTTGTGGAACATCGCAGCCTGCCAGGAAGCGCCGTTCTGCCCGGTGAGGCAGCGCTGCTGGATGATGCCCAGCAACTTGTCCCGGTCGCTCTGGTCGACGCCCCACGCGCGCAGCCCGTCGTCGGCCATCGGCAGCAGCCGCCGCAGCACCAGTTCGGCCGCCGGAACGGTCCCGAGGCCGGGCCAGTAGACGTGCGCCTCGATGCCGTGCCGGGCGCCGGCGTGGAAGTTCTCCTCGGCGGCGCTGAACGACATCTGACTCCACAGTGGTCGCTGCTGATCCACGAGGTAGCGGACCAGACCGAAGTAGAGCGCGGCATTGGCCAGGATGTCGACGACGGTCGGCCCGGCGGGCAACACGCGGTTCTCGACCCGAAGGTGCGGCGCCTCACGCACCACGTCATACACAGGACGGTTCCACCGGTAGATCGTGCCGTTGTGCAGGCGCAGCTCGCCCAGGGTGGGTGTGTCCCCGCGGTCGAGCACCTCGACGGGGTCCTCGTCGTCCACGATCGGCAGCAGTGCCGGGAAGTAGCGCACATTCTCCTCGAACAGGTCGAAGATGGAGTTGATCCAGCGCTCACCGAACCAGACCCGTGGTCGCACGCCTTGCGACTTCAGCTCCTCGCTGCGGGTGTCGGTCGCCTGCTCGAACAGTGCGATCCGCGTCTCGCGCCACAGCTCCTTGCCCAACAGGAACGGCGAGTTGGCACCGACCGCGATCTGCACGCCAGCGATCGTCTGCGCCGCGTTCCAGTACGGCGCGAAGTCCTCGGGGCTGACCTGGAGGTGCAACTGGGTGGAGGTGCAGGCGGCCTCGGGCAGGATGGAGTCCGCGGTCACCGCGAGACGCTCTACACCGTCGATCGAGATCTGGATGTCCTCTCCGCGAGCGGACAGGATCTGGTCGTTGAGCACGGCGTAACGCGGGTTGGCCGACAGCTTGTCGGCCGACAGGTGATCCGAGTGCAGGCTGGGCAGGATGCCGATCATCATCAGATGTGCGCCGACCCGGCCGGCCTTGTCCTCGGCCGCGTTGAGGCTGGCGCGCACGCCGTCCTGGAAGCCGCTCACTCCGCCGTCGGGGAGCCGGCGTGGCGGGACGTTGATCTCGAGGTTGAACTGACCCAGCTCGGTCTGGAAGTCGGGGTCGGCGATCTCCTCGAGCGCCTCCGCGTTCTTCATCGCCGGGTCGCCGTTCGCGTCGACCAGGTTGAACTCGATCTCGATGCCGGTCATCGGGCGCCCGGCCTCGAACCTGGCCTCGCGCAGCATCCGGGCGAACACGTCCAGGCAGCGGCGCACCTTGGCCCGATAGCGGGTGCGGTCTTCCCGGCTGAACTCGCGCTTGTCGACCTCTTGGCCCATGACGCCTCTCCGGACGGGCGAGTGACCCTGTCGAGTCTCACCCTGCCCTATCTGCGCGTACGGCGAAACATGGTGCAGGCGGTTGAACAGGTCACCCAGCGAGGTCGCGCAGGTCCCGTTCGCCGGGATGGGACCACACCTGCGGCGACAGCCCCCGCTCGAGCGCCTCGACGATCAGGCCCGCCCACGAGTAGTCGGGGTCCTCCCGCAACGCGCGCTCGACCGCGCACCACGCCAGTGCACCGTGCCCGCAGAGCCAGGCCGCGAACGCAGTGAGGCAGGCAACCGCCGGCACGAACTCGGGACCGGTGCGGCACAGCACCTGCTGCCAGAGCGACAGGTGCTGTCGCGCCGACGACCGGTCCATCAGCAGCCACGCCGCGTCGCGCACCGGGATAGCGCTCACCTGCGTCGTCAGCCGGGCGACCTCGTCGTCGCCTAGGCGGCGCGGGTGCTCGAGGTAGTCCTGGACCAGCCGGCACACCTCCGCGGCGTACCCCTGCAACGTGCCGATCAGGTCTGCACGCTCCGCACCGAGCTCGTTCAGCACCGCAGACCCGGCGCGCTCGTAGGCCTGGTCCATCGCCGCCCGCGCGGACCCCTGTGGCGCGGCGACGCTGCGCCGCAGCTCTTCCCGGCTGTCGAGCGCGACCCCACCGGCCAGCACGCACTCGGCCACGAAGGGATGGTTGGTGACGTCGTACGGCGTGCCCTGAGGGGGGCAGCAGTCCTGCGCGCAGGTGTAGGAGAACCACCGCGCCCCGTCGGCCCGAAACGCGTCGACGAGGTCGATGCCCGCCTCGTCGAGGCCGGGTCGCAACGACTCCACCAGCGGCTGCGCCACCCGGTGGTCGGCGGCGTAGAGGACCAGCAGCACCCGCGTGGTCTGCTGTTCGCGCAGCAGCGCCAGGATGCGCTCGGTGACCTCCCCGACCAGCTCGATCGGGGGCAGGTCCAACCGGATCGCCAAGCCGAGGCGGTCACGGGGTCCCTCCAGGCTGAGCGCGACGATGCTGTCGGCCGGGTGGAATCCCAGGCGGTAGGGAACGACCGCCAGCAGGTCTTCGTATCCCTTGGCCCGTAAGGCTGATGAGTGCAGCTGCTCCATGCCGGACCAGCCTGCTCCGTGACCGGGATGCGCGAACAGGGCTGTTTCGCGATCTGTGGACAAGGCCGGCTGGCGCACTCGGCGGCGACAACGGGCGGCGACAATGGGCGGATGCGCGCCGAGGCCTCGATCCTGCATCTCGACCTGGACGCGTTCTTCGCCGCCGTGGAGCAGCGCGACAAGCCGTCACTGCGCGGCAAACCGGTGATCGTGGGCGGAATCGGCCATCGGGGGGTGGTCGCGACCGCGTCGTACGAGGCTCGTGCGTTCGGCGTGCACTCGGCCATGTCGATGCTGGAGGCGCGGGCACGCTGCCCGCATGCTGCGTTCCTGTGCACGCGGTTCGACGTCTACCGCGTTACCAGCCTCGCTGTGATGACGGAGCTGCGCGCGCTGTCACCAGCGGTGGAGCCGCTGTCCCTCGACGAGGCGTTCGTCGACCTGGCCGCCAGTCGCCTCGATGACCTCTCGGTCCCCGCGCTGACCAGCGCCGTGCGTCAGCTCAAGGACCGGGTGCACCGGGTCAGCGGCGGGCTGGACGGGTCGGTGGGGGTGGCGTCGTCCAAGCTGGTGGCCAAGATCGCCAGCGACCTCGACAAGCCCGACGGCCTGGTGGTGGTGCCGCCCGGCACCGAACGCGACGTGCTGCGCCCGATGCAGGTGACCGTGATCCCCGGGGTGGGACCGGCGACCACTGAGCGGCTTCGACGCATCGGCGTCCGTACGGTCGAGGAACTGGAGCTGATCAGCGCGGACGAGCTGGTGCGCATCCTCGGGTCAGCGCACGGGCGTTCCCTGTACCGGTTGTGCCGCGCCGACGACGACCGGCCGGTGCTGGCCGAGCGGGAGTCGAAGTCGGTCAGCGTCGAGGACACCTTCGACCGCGACCTCGTCGACCCCGCGCTGCTGCAGGCTATCGCCGCGCGGCACGCTCAACGTGTCTGCGAACGCCTGCGCGAGGCCAGGCTGTCCGGCCGTACGATCACGCTGAAGGTGCGCCTGCACGACTTCGCCACGTCCACCCGTTCGGTCACCCTGCCCGGTCCCACCGACGACCCTCGCGTGGTCGCTCGGCTGGCCCGTCAGCTGCTGGCCGAGATGGACACCTCGGGCGGTATCCGGCTGCTCGGGGTCGGGGTGTCCGGTCTGGCGGACTGGATCCAGGAGGATCTGTTCAGCCCGTACGCCGACCAGGACAGCGACGAGGACTCGGATCACACCGCCGCGGTCCAGACGTACGAGTCGGCCCGGACGCGCACGCGCTGGCTACCGGGGGCGGACGTCGTGCACGCTCTGCACGGCCCTGGCTGGGTCTGGGGCTCGGGTCTGGGGCGCGTCACCGTGCGGTTCGAGACCGCGGACACCGGACCGGGGCCGGTGCGGACGATGCCCGCCGACGACGCCGACCTGGCCGCCGCTGCGCCCCCGCCACCAGCAGCGACCGGCGGGCAGCCACCGGATACCGTGCCTGCATGACCGAGTCGACCGACACTCGCACCGCTGCCCCCGCCGCCACCCACCCGGGCGCCACTCCTCCGGTGGCCAAGCGCGTACCGCAGAAGCGGACCCACCACGGCGACACGTTCGTGGACGACTACGAGTGGCTGCGCGACAAGGAGTCGCCGGACACGATCGCCTACCTCGAAGCCGAGAACGCCTACACCGAGCAGGAGACCGGGCATCTGGCTGACCTGCGCGAGCAGATCTTCACCGAGATCAAGACCCGCACCCAGGAGACAGACCTGTCGGTGCCGAGCCGGATCGGCACCTGGTGGTACTACTCGCGCACCGTCGAGGGTCAGCAGTACGCCCTGCACTGCCGCACCGCCGCGGCGGGCGACGACTGGACGCCGCCGCAGCTGGAGGCCGGGGTCGAAGTGCCCGGTGAGGAGGTGCTGCTCGACGGCAACGCCCTGGCCGAGGGCAAGGACTTCTTCTCCGTGGGTGCTTTCTCGGTCAGCACCGACGGCAACCTGTTGGCCTTCTCCACCGACTTCGTCGGCGACGAGCGCTACACGCTGCAGGTCAAGGACCTGCGCACGGGCGACTTGCTCCCCGACCAGGTGCCCAACACCGTGCACGACGCGACGTGGGACCTGCGGGGCACCGTCATCTTCTACGCCACCGTCGACGAGGCCTGGCGTCCGGACAAGATCTGGCGTCATGCTCTGGGCACCGACCCGTCCGAGGACGTGCTGGTGCATGAGGAGTCCGACGAGAGGTTCTGGACGACCGCCGGGCGCACCCGCAGTGACAAGTATCTGATGATCATGAGCGGCTCCAAGACCACGACCGAGGTCCGGGTGCTCGAGGCCGACGACCCGACCGGAGAGTTCCGGGTGGTGGCACCACGCCGGCAGGGCGTCGAGTACACGCTCGAGCACGCCGTGATCGGTGGTGAGGACCGCTTCCTCGCGCTGCACAACGACGGCGCGGCAAACTTCGCCCTCGCCGAGGTACCGGTGGTCGCGACCGGGCACGACAGCTGGCGCCCGCTGATCCCAGCCGACGACCAGGTGCGGCTCGAGGACGTCGAGGCGTTCGCCGGCCATCTCGTCGTCTCCCAGCGCCGCGACGGGCTCACCCAGCTGCGGGTCATCGCGTTGGACGACGGCGGCTACGGCGACAGCTGGGAGATCGAGTTCGACGAGCCGCTCTACACAGTCGGCACAGCGGGCAACCCTGAGTTCACCCAGCCGAGCCTGCGCCTCGTCTACACCTCGCTGGTCAGCCCGGCGTCGGTCCACGACTACGACGTGCGCACCCGGGAGCTGACGCTGCTGAAGGAGACGCCGGTGCGCGGCGGGTTCGACCGCAACGCCTACGAACAGCACCGGGAGTGGGCCACCGCTGCCGACGGCACCGTGGTGCCGATCTCGCTCGTGTGCCGGCGGGGCACCGTCCGCGACGGCGACAACCCGACGGTGCTCTACGGCTACGGTTCCTACGAGGCGAGCATGGATCCGGGGTTCGGCATCGCCCGGCTCTCGCTGCTGGATCGCGGCATCGTCTTCGCGATCGCGCACGTGCGTGGCGGCGGTGAGATGGGGCGCCGCTGGTACGACGAGGGCAAGGTGCTGGCCAAGAAGAACACGTTCACCGACTTCGTCGACTGCGCGCGGCACCTGGTCGGCGCCGGCTGGACCCGTCCCGAGCGGCTGGTGGCGCAGGGGGGCAGCGCCGGTGGGTTGCTGATGGGCGCCGTGGCCAATGCGGCACCCGACGCGTTCGCCGGGATCGTCGCCGAGGTGCCGTTCGTCGACGCGCTCACGAGCATCCTCGACCCGTCGTTGCCGTTGACCGTGATCGAGTGGGAGGAATGGGGGAACCCGCTGGCCGACCCCGAGGTCTACGCGTACATGAAGTCGTACTCGCCGTACGAGAACGTCGGGGAGCAGGACTATCCGGCGATCCTGGCGGTGACCAGCCTCAACGACACCCGTGTCCTCTACGTCGAGCCGGCCAAGTGGGTGGCCAGGTTGCGCGCCACCAAGACCGGTGACTCGCCGGTGCTGCTGAAGACCGAGATGGGTGCCGGTCACGGTGGGCCAAGCGGGCGCTACAACGCGTGGCGCGAGCGGGCGTTCTCCTATGCCTGGATCGTCGACGTGCTGGGATGCGCGCAGCCCCAGGAGGGCGAACAGCACTGACGAGGGTCGAGCCCCGCGCGGAGGCGGGAGAAGCCTCGCCAGCGCCCGATGCGGGGCCTCCGAGGGTGACACGCCTCTCATCGGGCGTCCGGTGCCGGGACGGGCTTCCTAAGAAGATCCTTAGAGCGGCAACTTTCGCCCGGGCCGGGACGTCTGACTGGGTATTCGAGGGTACACCTCGGAATGCGCGCCACCGAGTGAGCGTTGTTCGAGAAGTGGTGAGATCTACCAGGAAAGGAGTGTCCGTGGCCGACCGTCGTACGCATGGACTCGAGGCGACAGACGGGCGCGACAGCGTCGGTATGTACCTCGACGAGATCGCGCGTACCCCGTTGCTCGATGCGGCCACCGAAGTCGAGCTGTCCAAGGCGATCGAAGCCGGCCTCTTCGCCGAGCACCTGATGGCCGAGGGCCGGGTCGGGCGTCGCAAGGGCGGCGCCCCGCGTTCTGCTGCGCAGGACGAGCTGGAGTGGCTGGTCGGGGAGGGTCGGCGTGCCCAGGAGCGCTTCCTGACAGCCAACCTGCGCCTCGTTGTGTCGATCGCGCGTCGCTACGGCCGCTCTCAGATGCCCCTGCTCGACCTCGTGCAGGAGGGCAACACCGGCCTCATCCGCGCGGTCGAGAAGTTCGACTACGCCAAGGGCTACAAGTTCTCCACCTATGCCACCTGGTGGGTGCGCCAGGCGATCACCCGGGGCATCGCCCAGCAGGCTCGCGTCGTCCGGCTGCCGGTGCACGTGGTCGAGGAGCTGAACCAGATCGGCGCCGCTCGCCGGTCGCTGGAGCGTCAGCTCGGCCGCGAGCCCGACCCCGAGGAGATCGCCACCGAGCTCGGCATGGACCTGAGCCGGGTGGTCGACCTGATGCGCTGGGGACGCGACCACGTCAGCCTCGACAGCCCCATCGACGAAGACGGCGACACCTCGCTCGGCGACCTCGTCGCGCGTGAGACCACGCCGGGCCCGGACAGCACATTCCTCGACGTCGAGGCGCGCGAGCGGCTCGACTCGCTGATCGAGCTGCTGGACGAGCGCTCCGCTGACGTGGTGCGTTCGCGCTACGGCCTGGTCGATGGCCGCCAGGAGAAGCTCGCGGACATCGCCTCCCGGCACAACATCTCCGCCGAACGCATCCGCCAGATCGAGCGCGAGGCGCTGGCCCGGCTCCGCGAGATCGCCGATCCCGACCTCGCAGCCTAAACGCTCTTCCACAGCTCGTCGAAGACCTCCGTCACCCGTTGGCGGAGGTCTTCGCGCGTGCCGGAGTTGTCGATCACGATGTCGGCCTCCGCCAGCCGCTGCTCGCGGGTGGCTTGGGCGGTGATGCGGGCGCGCGCCTCCGCCTCCTCCATCCCCCGCCCGGCGACGAGGCGTCGCAGCTGCACCGCCTCGGGCACGTCGACGACGAGTACGACGTCGAAGCGGGCGCCCTGACCGGTCTCCACCAGCAGCGGGATGTCGTGCGCCACGACGGCGTCCGCACCTGCGGCCGACTCGAGCTCGGTGCCCCGTTGGCGCACCCGAGGGTGGATGATCGCCTCCAGCCGGGCCCGAGCGGCCGGGTCACCGAACACACGGCGTGCCATCGCGCGGCGGTCGAGGTTTCCGGTTGCGTCGAGCAGCTCCGAGCCGAAGGCGGTGACGATCTCGGCCAGCCCGTCGGTGCCGGCGTCGACCACCTCACGGGCCAGCACGTCGGCGTCGATCACCACCGCACCGAGCTCGGCCAGGCGAGCGGCCACCGCGCTCTTGCCGGACGCGATGCCCCCGGTCAGTCCCACCCGCAGCATCTGACCATCTTGCCCCCACGTCCTCGCGCGCCCTTCGTCACGGGGGCGCCCCGGCCCCCCGGGTCCCCCCGCGGAGGCTGGACCCGGACCGGCGAGTCGGGGCTACACTCGGAACGTCTGGAGCACCCACTCAGTGCCGAGAAGGTCCACCATGACCAGCGTCGTCGTACTCGCCCTCGTCGCGGCCGGCTTGGAGGTCGCGCGCTGGTACGCGCGGATGATCGACTCCGACGGGTACGGGCGGAGACCACCGCAGGCCTCGCACACCGATCCGTTCACCGGCCGCGCCGTTCGCTGAGGTCGGGCGCTGAAGGCCGCTGCCCCGCGCTCAGTCGGAGCAGGCGAACGTACGGCGGTAGCGCTGCGGCGTCGTCCCCCTGGCCTGGACGAAGTGATGGCGCAGGGCGGCGGCGTTGCCGAAGCCCACCCGCGAGGCAACCGCCTCGATCGGGGCATCGGACTCCTCGAGCAGCCGCTCGGCCAGCAGGAGGCGCTGGGCCGTGACCCACTGGTGCGGGGTGGTCCCGGTCTCGGCGCGGAACCGTCGGGCGAAGGTCCGGGACGACATCACCGCCCGATGGGCGAGATTCTCGACCGTCAGCTCCTCGTCGAGGTGCTGCTGCATCCAGGTGAGGACCGGCTCCAGGGTCTCGGCCCGGGTGAGCCGCAGCGGGGTCTCGATGTACTGCGCCTGACCACCGTCGCGCTGCGGCGGCACCACCATCCGCCGGGCCGTCGTGAGCGCCGCCCGGGCACCGAACTCCTTGCGGATCAGGTGCAGGCAGGCGTCGAGCCCGGCGGCCGAACCGGCGCTGGTGAAGATCGGGTCGTCGTCGACGTACAGGACGTCTGGGTCGACGTTCACGGCGGGGAAGCGCTCGGCCAGCTCAGCGGCGTAGCGCCAGTGCGTCGTGCAGGTGCGCCCGTCGAGCAGCCCGGCTTCGGCGAGGGTGAAGGCGCCGGAACAGACCGACAGGATCCGAGCGCCTCGTCGGTGCGCCGTCTGCAGGGCCTCGAGCACGGCTGTCGGTGCTGGTGTCTCTCGTGGCATCGCCGGCACCGTGACCAGCTCGGCCTGCTCGACGCGTTCGAGCCCGTGCTCGACGTGCAGCGAGAACCCCATGCTCGTGCGCACCGGCCCCGGCGTGACGGCACAGACCGCGAAGTCGAACGTCGGCCCGCCCGCGTCGGAGCGGTCGATGCCCCACGCCTCGCACAGCACCCCGAGCTCGAAGGGCGCCACGCCGTCGTACACGATCGCGGTCACGTTGTGGAACGACATGCGCCCAGCATGACACAAGGTTGGCTGCATTTCGAGGGTAGGTGGCATACCTGCCACTCGTGGCGCTATCTCGTGGCAGCGAGAATTACTGCCATGACCGATCTGATCATCCTCACCATCGTCGCCATCGCGCTCGCCACCGCGTTGACCGCCCGGCTCAGCCTGCTGATCCGGTACGACGGCTACGGCCATCGCACCCCGCCCGGCTCCCATCGAGACCCGCTCCCGCGCCAGAGCATCTGATCACCCCGGCCAGACCCACCCCGCGCCGCCGACACCGGGTCAGCAGGTCAGCCCTGGCCTCCGGTGAGCTTCTCGCGCAGTGCCTGCAGTGCCTCGTCGGAGGCGAGGGAGCCCTCGGCCTGCTGCTGCACCGGGTGTTCCCCGGGGGCCTGAGGCTGTTGCTCCCGCTGCGGTTGCGGCTGTGAGGAGTACGTCGACGCCTCGCCGGACTCGTCATCGACCTTCTGCGCCTCCTCGATCTGCTTCTTGTGTGCCTCCCA
>JALZMX010000143.1 GCA_030857985.1 Actinomycetota bacterium
GCTGACGTGCGGGCACGGATCGCGCTCAGGCCGTCGTCGCTCGGCTCGATCTCGTCCGCCTGCGCCTGCAGGGCACGCCGGACGGTCTGCTCGAGTTCCTCGTCGCTGATCATGACTGCTGCTCCAATGCGTGTCCCAGTGCGTGACGCAGTGCGGACATCCCGCGCGACGTGTGGCTCTTGGCGGCACCGCGGCTGATCCCCATCGTCGCCGCGGTCTGCGCCTCGGACAGGTCGAGGTAGTAGCGCAGCACGACTGCCTCCCGCTGCCGTTGGGGCAGCCCGGCGATCGCCGTCCGCACGACCAGATGCTCCTCCGAGCGGAGTGCCGCGTGCTCGGCGCTGGGCCCGTCGGGAGCCGGCTTGGGCAGGTGCTTGATCTCCACCGCCCGGTGACGCAACGCCGAACGGGACCGGTTGACCACGGTCTGCCGAAGGTAGGCGAGCGCCTTGTCGGGGTCCTTGATCCGGTCCCACCGCCCGTGCATCGCGACGAAGGAGTCCTGCACGACCTCCTCCGCTTCTCCGACGTTGTGCAGCAGCATCGCCGCCAGCCGGACCAGGGTGCGGTAGTGCGCGCGGTACAGATCTGTCACCACGTCGTCGGCGTTTCGGCGGAGAGACGGATGCGCTGCTGTCATGTCGCACTCCTCGACTCCACCGGCTGGTGACGACGCCAGACCGATGTTTGCTCCTACCCACATGCTGGTTCGACGCCCGGACGCCACGATCGGTTTACCCGCAGGCGTCCATGGTCGTGGCAGGATTCCTTCGTCGTACGCCGCAACGCCGCACCAGCTGCGAGGAGAACCGATGCCCGCCGACCGTGACGCCGACTCTGCCGCCGCCCAGGACTGCCTGTTCTGCACGATCATCGCCGGTGACATCGACGCCGACCTCGTGCACCAGAGCGAGCGCTCGCTTGCGTTCCGGGACGTCAATCCGCAGGCACCTACCCACGTCCTCGTGGTACCCAGGGCACACCACCGCGACGTCGGTGCACTGGCCGGCGCCGATCCTCAGGGCCTGGCCGACCTGGTCGCGGTCGCGACCACGGTCGCGGAGCGGGAGGGGCTCGACGGCTGGCGGGTCGTGTTCAACACCGGGGCGGAAGCGGGGCAGAGTGTGTTCCACTGCCACGCGCATGTGCTCGGTGGCCGCACGCTCGGCTGGCCGCCCGGCTGAGCGGTCCGAATCGGCGCACATCGGCAGAGACGGCGTGACAATGCTGTCACTCGGTCTCTGCCAGTACGACCGCCCCACGGACACCCTCTAGCATGGATGCTGGAGTTGGCATCGACAGAGGAGGAGACCGGCCGACCGGCCGCCCATGGCAGAGACCGCAATGCCACAGATCACCGTGGTCATCCCGGCGAGTGTGCCGATGGTCGCGCTCCTCGGTCCAAGTGATGAGTTCCTGCAGATCATCGAGCACGAGTTCTCCGCCGACGTACATGTGCGTGGCAACGAGGTCACGCTGTCCGGCTCTCGCCGTGAGACCGCGCTGGTCGAGCGGTTGCTGGACGAGTTGGTGACCATGGTCCGCACCGGCCAGGGGTTGGCACCGGAGACCGTCGAACGGGCCATCGGCATCCTGCGCAGCGAGTCGACAGAGCGGCCCGCCGAGGTGCTGACCCACAACATCTTGTCGAACCGCGGCCGCACCATCCGGCCGAAGACACTGAACCAGAAGCGCTACGTCGACGCGATCGACAAGCACACCGTGGTCTTCTCGATCGGCCCGGCCGGCACCGGCAAGACCTATTTGGCGATGGCCAAGGCGGTACAGGCGCTGCAGGCCAAGGACGTCAACCGAATCATCCTGACCCGGCCGGCGGTGGAGGCCGGGGAGCGCCTCGGCTTCCTGCCGGGCACGCTGTCGGAGAAGATCGACCCCTACCTGCGCCCGCTGTACGACGCGTTGCACGACATGCTCGACCCCGAGACCATCCCCAAACTGCTGACCGCGGGCACCATCGAGGTCGCGCCGCTCGCATACATGAGGGGGCGCACCCTGAACGACGCGTTCATCATTCTCGACGAGGCGCAGAACACCTCGCCGGAGCAGATGAAGATGTTCCTCACCCGGTTGGGCTTCGGCTCCAGGATGGTCGTCACCGGCGACATCACCCAGGTCGACCTGCCTACCGGGACCCGCAGCGGCCTGCGGGTCGTGCAGGGCATCCTGTCCGGCCTGCCCGACGTGCACTTCACCCGGTTGTCCGCGCACGACGTCGTCCGGCACAAGCTGGTGGGGCGCATCGTCGCGGCGTACGACGCCTATGAGGCCGACTCCGAGCCGGAGCCCGAACACCGTCCCGCCCGCCCGAAGCGCTGACCGGTGACCGGATGAGCATCGACGTACTCAACGAGTCCGGGGTCGACACCGACGTGACCGAGCTCGCCCGGTTGTCCCGCTTCGCGCTCGACCGGATGCGCATCCACCCGCAGGCGGAGC
>JALZMX010000150.1 GCA_030857985.1 Actinomycetota bacterium
GGTCAAGGACGTCCCGCCGAGGAACGACTCGTTCACCTTGGCCACCGCCGCGACGCCGTAGAGCGCGGTGAGCTGCACCCGCCAGAGCAGCAGCCGCTCGTCGACGTGGCGGGCCACGACAGCGGCCAGCGCGACTCCCATCAGCAGGACGAGGTGCTGGCGACGCAGCTCGAGCGGATAGTCGACCGCGAGGCCGGCGCCGGAGACGAGAACGGCACCCCAGGCAACTCGCCCGCCGGTGAACCCTCCCTGGCTCGTCAGGAGCGCGAGTCCGGCTACTACCCAGAGAGTCAGGACCGCGAGCCACAGGCCGCCCGGGAGCTCGACCGGTCCCCGTACGGCGACGTCGACAGCTTTGAGCAGGACGAGGGCGCCGCCTATCCGGTCCGCGGTCAGCACGCGAAGGTGCCGGGCTGCGTTCCGCCGGTGCGCTCCACCATGACGAGATCGTCGTCGCCGTCGCACAGCCGCTCCGGCAGGAAGCGCCCGGTGTCAACGGCGCGCAGCACCGGCGGCAACCGGTCGACGCGCAGCTGTCGGGTCCGTCCGGCTGCGTCCGTACCGGTGTAACCGATCGGGGGCTCGGCGCTGTACATCTGCCACGACGCCGGCCGCTCCGAAACCGGCCGGGAGCCTTCGTCGACCCAGCGGTCGAGCAGCATCGAGGTCGGCAGGACGAGCTGCAGCGCCGCGACGGCGAGAACGACGGGACGGACGCGCACCCGCTGTCCTCCTCTCCGCTCGCAACGGTGTCGACGGTAGCCCGGTGGCCCCAGTCGAGCAGGGTGAGTGAGGGCGATCCGTGGGTGGGATGGGCAGAGCAGGACGAAGTTCCACAAGACAGCGCCGTGATACCGACATGGATGGCATGGCGTCCCGACGGTGAGGAGAGTAGATCTGGATCAACGAGCCAGGCCGGGTGTTCGTCGCCCGCCGCGGCCGATCCGAGCTCACCACCACCATCTTGAACGACGGCCTTCTCTGCACTAGTCAAGCGCGCGCGACGGACTCCGACGTCGTGGCAGCCCGACTCCGTTGGTCGCTCAGTCGCTGCTGGGGGTGGTGGTGGTCGCCGCGAAGCTGTCGAGAGCGGTCTGCAGGCCAGCCAATTTTTCCCGGGCGGCCTTGAGCATCACTCGCGCGCAGGCACTGCAGTAGCCGTCTTCGCCTGCGGCCGGTCCCGGGTTCTTGACCACCAGGCGCGGTTCGCCCTGGAGGATCCGGTGGCGCTTGTTCCCATGGCAGTTGCAGGCCCTGCCGGCGGGCCTCCCGTCCAGGCCCAGCAGGACGGAGCGAGCTGTCCCTGAGCCATGATCCACCTGGTGACCGGGACTCGCTCTTGCCATCCGGAGTAGTTCTGCCGAATGAGCCGATGCCCAGGGCGGCGTCGGTGGTTGCTGCGAACTTCGCCAAAGCACTGCTCGCTGCAGGCGACGGCGACCGTCCTGCCATCCAGGTCGAGCATGGCGATCTGCGCGGGTCGCCTGCAGAGGTCGCAACACCCTCTAACGGGTGGCGGCACGTCCTGTCCAGCGACTCGTCGAGCACTGCACGTCCTCCTCGTTGACAGCCCAGCACCTGGCTTCCCTGCGATGACAGGGCCTGGTCGGTCCATCCTCCAGCAGTGCCTCGCTGACTAGCGCAGACCTGGTCCATCTTCGTCCTTGGGCCTCGCGGGCGGAAGGTCGAGCGGGTGCAGCGAACAGACGAGGCGGGAGGAGGAGGGGGCCTGTCGCCGCAACACGCTCACATCGGCATGAGCGGTCGCTTGAGACACTGCGACCGGGCCAGAAGACCGGTTCTGGTCCAGGCTGTTCCGGGCGCCGGCCGTTGTTTGCGCAACCGCTGCCCGGCCTTGGCTGGCGCGTCCCTCCCGCGGCCCGGGATCTTGCCAGACGTGCGCTGACCTGGCGCAACGCTCCATGGGCATCTTGTCCCCGACATCACACGCAAGCACTGGTCGGTCAACATCCGGAAGTTCGTGCTGAGCGCGAACTCGCTGGACGAGCTCCTGGGCCTGGGCACCCTCACGCCGCAGGCGGCCGGCTTCCTCGAGGGCGCGGTCGCCGCCGGGCTGAACATGATCGTGGCCGGCGGCACGCAGGCGGGTAAGACGACACACCTCGGCTGATCTGGATGCAGCGGTGAGCGCGAGCCGGGGCCAGCGCTGCCAGCTAACGCTGGAAGACCGCGTCCGCGATAGTGCGCTTGAGGTCGTTGAACGCGACGGAGGTCGGGTCGCGTCGGTGCGGCAACTTGATCGGGACGACGGCCTGGATGTGCCCGGGCACACCGTGGGAGGGTCCGCCGGACATGACGACCACCCGGTCGGCGAGGAAGACTGCCTCTTCGACGCTGTGCGTTACGAAGGCAACTGTGGCCTTGACCTCGGCCACCACGTTGAGCAGATCGGCCTGCATGGCTGATCGGGTGAGCGCATCTAGGGCGCCGAAGGGTTCGTCCATGAGTAGGACGGCTGGGTTGTTGGCCAGAACACGGGCGATGGCGACACGCTGCTGCATGCCGCCCGACAGCTCGTGCGGGTAGGTGTCGGCGAACTGGGTGAGGCCGACGATGCTGAGAAAGCGGTCGACGAGCCCGGTGACCTGGTCCTTCGGTAGTCCCTGCTGGCGGGGACCGTATGCGACGTTGGACCGCACCGACAGCCACGGGAACAGGCCGTAGTCCTGGAAGACCACTCCCCGGTCGCGTCCGGGGCCGGTGACCGGACGTTCGTCGACGGCCATGACCCCTTCGGTCGTCTTCTCGAACCCGGCGATCATCCGCAGCAGGGTGCTCTTCCCGCACCCGCTGGCACCGACGATGGCGACGAACTCACCTGGGGCGATCTCCAGGTTCACCTCACCTAACGCTCGGACCGTTCCCTTGGACGCTGTGGGGTAGCTCTTCCCGACTCCTCGCGCCGAGACAGCGGCGGCAATCGCGGTGGGTGTCTGGGGTTCTGTGCCGGGGGTGTCTGAAATGGAGGGCGAGGGCTGAAGGGGTGTGGCCGTCGCGGGTGATCGAGTCATGGTGGTCTCCTGAGGGTTCACAGTGCTAGCCGAGCGGGCGGTTGCGGAGGGACAGCCGGATGACCGTCGTCATCAGGCGGTCGGTGAGATAGCCGGCCAAGCCGATGAGGACCATGCCGGCCACGATGAGGTCGGTTTTCGATGTCTCCTGCGCTTCGATGATCATCGCGCCGAGACCGGTCGGTACGCCGACGTTCTCCCCTACGACCACGACGACCCATCCGAAGCCGAGGGCGATGCGCATACCGGCCAGAATCGACGGCAGCGCAGCGGGGAACACCACCTTGTACAGGACCTGCCTCGCGGGGGTCCCGAGCATCGCGGCTGCTTCGAGTAGCCGTCGGGGCACCGAGCTGACCCCGCTGACGGTGTTGAGCAGGATGGGGAAGAACGCTGCCAAGAACACCAGAAAGATCGTGGCCTTGTTGCCCACGCCGATCGTGATCAGGGCGATGGGCGCCCAGGCAGTGACCGGGATCGGGCGCACCAGACTCAGGGTGGGATCTATCGCTGCGGACACTTTGCCGAAGCGCCCCATGATGATTCCGAGGGGGACGGCGACGAGCGCAGCCAGCGCGAACCCGGAGAGCACCCGGCGGGTGCTTGCCCAGGCATGGGTCAGGATCGAGTTGCTGTAGGCGTCGTCGAACACCCCGCCGAAGATCACGTCGTAGAGGCGTTTCACCACCGCTACCGGCTCGGGCACGTTCGCCATGCGCAGGTCGATGATCGGCACGGTCCACTCGGCTTGAACGGCCATCTGCCACAGCACCAGCAAGACCACTGGCACCGGAAGCGCGAGGAGCAAGCCGGTGAGGGAGGGGGGCTTCGGGCGGGGTCGGCCTCGTGATCCCGGGCGCTGGACCGTGGTGGGATCCAGGCCCGCCACCTCGACCGTGCCGGCGCTCACTTGGTGGCCTTACTCGCGGCGTCCAGGAATGTCAGGTTGAAGAAGGTCTTGTAGTCAGGCAGTTTCGTGATCTGATCAAGTTCGAGCATCTGCTGTCCCAACACCTGGGTCTGCTGCATGTAATCGTCGTTGATCTGCCAGCGGGGCTCGATGTTGTCGAGCGCCGTGGCGAGCGGCGTCTCGTTGAATCCGTATGCCGCCGCGACCCGCTTGCCCCACTCGGCCTTGTTGGACTTCATGAAGTCGGTGGCTTCGGCGTGGGCGGCCACGACCTCGCTGACGAGTTCAGGGTCAGCGTCGATCGTCTCCTGACTGGTGATCAGCGCGATGTTGATCTTGCCGATTTCCGTGTCGTACGGCTGCTTGATGAGGGTGGCCCCGTCCGCGAGCGCAATCGACGGCCCCACTTCGGCGCTGGAGAAGGCATCTATGTCACCGCGCTTGAGTGACGCCGGCATGTCGGCGAAGCCGATCTTCACTAAGGTCACATCAGTGATGTCCAGGTTGGCGGCGCGCAACTCCAGGCGCAGCAGGATGTCCTGGGAAGAGCCGGCGACGTATCCGATTTTCTTGCCCTTCAGGTCAGCGATCGTGCTGACACCGGGGCGTCCGATGATGGCCGAGCCGCCGTCAGCTGCCGACGCGATGACGCGGACCGGTTCGCCTTGGGCGGCTCCGGCCAGCGACGCGGTGATGCCCACGACGCCGAAGTCGGCTGATCCAGAGACGACGGCGTTCTTGACGTCCGTCGAGTTGGCCAGCTCGATGACCTGCACGGAGGATCCTGCGGGCAGGAACTGTTCGTAGAACGCGGGTGCGAACAGGTGCGGTTGGCGCAGGGTTGCCACGGTGATGGAGGCCCCGTCGCTGCTTGCGGACTGCTCCCCACCGGCGCAGGCGGAAAGTGCGAGGACCAAGCCTGCCGCCAGAGCTGCGGCGCGTGTTCCAGGTCGTCGACCTTCGGAGAGAAAGGCGAAGGGGGTCATGGCAGATCCGTTTCATGGTCGTCGGGGACGGCGTAGTTGGTCGGTGAAGGGACGGAGGTGAAGGGGGCCGGTCGGTCGTACCGCTGCAGATATGCCGACCAGCCTCCGAAGTTGGTGATGTCCACAGGCCGCTGCGTTGGGGTCAGGTGGCACAGGAAGCCAGTGACGACGGTGCCGTCATCCAGCCGCACGGGCCCGAGCGTCATGGGGGCGGGCAGGCTCGACAGGAGCACACCAAGTGCGGGTGCTGGGATGCTGTAGAGCTCGCCGACGATGCTCGCGCCGCTGGGGTTCTCACCGACGTGGGTCATGCCGGGCTTGGGCGGTTCGGTGTCGAGCGCATAGAGCCGGTACTGCGCTGCCGTCCGGACCGGACATTGGAACCGCGCGCCGAGCCCGCGCAGTTGGGCGTGCAGGGGCTGGCCACGCAGATGGGCGCCGATGACGAGAAGCGGTAACCCCTCTGATGCCTCGACAGGCGGACCGGCACGCCCAGGATCGGCGATGCTCCGCGCGACGTCCGCCGCGACGTGATCCGAGAAGCGCCGCGCGAAGACGGTGACGCCGAAAGGCCCGTCGTCGACCGTGCCGGCCGGGATCGCGATAGCGGCCATGGCGAACAGGTTGGCGAAGTTGGTGTAGCGACCGAGCCGTGCGTTGACTCCCCGGGGGTCGGCTGCGACCTGGGCAAAGGTGGGGTGTTCCGGCGCTGTCGGCAACAGCAGAACATCAGCACCGCCAAGGGTGTGCATCGCTTGCTGCCGCAACGCGTCGACCCTGAACCGGTCGGCGGCCAGCTGATGAGCCGGCAAGTTCGCGGCTGCGCTCACGATGGCGCGTACCGTGGGTTCCACTGAGCTGGGGTTCCGGTCAAGGAAAGCACCTACCGATGCGTATCTTTCAGCTACCAGAGCCCCGCCGTAGAGCAGTTCTGCCGCCTCCAGGAACGGGGTGAGGTCCACCTCGACCACCGTCGACCCGGCAGCGGACACCCGTTCGAGCACGAGGTCGAAGGCCTGCAACCAGGACCGCGACAGGCCGGTCAACTGCCCGGGAGCAGGCACTGCGACTTGGGGGTGGAGTGGAGCCGCGAGCGGAGCCTCGACCGGCCACGGCACGCAGAGCGGATCGCCGGCGTGCGGCCCGGCCATGAGGGCGATGGCCTGCTCAGCCCGAGAGATCGTGTGAGCGAACACGCTCAGGCAGTCGTAGGAGCGTGCTGCTGGGACCACGCCCGACAGCGGCACGAGGCCCGGTGTGGGTTTGAGCCCCACGATGCCTTGAAACGCCGCGGGGATGCGTCCAGAGCCGGCCGTGTCGGTGCCGACCCCGAGGTCGACGAGGTCCAGAGCGACCGCGACGGCGCTGCCCGAACTCGACCCGCCAGAAATCCGGTTCGGAAGCGCGGCATTCCGCACAGCTCCGTACGGGCTGCGGGTGCCGACCAGGCCGGTCGCGAACTGGTCGAGGTTGGTCTTGCCGAGCACGATGGCACCGGCGGCTACCAGTCGGGTGACGGCTACGGCGCTGATCACTGGCAGATAGCTGTAATCGGGGCAGCCGGCCGTCGTCGGCAAGCCAGCTACGTCAATGTTGTCCTTCACGCCGAGCAGCGTGCCGGCGAGCGTGAGCACCTCACCCGCCGCCAGGCGGTCATCCACCTCGGCAGCCTCACGCATCACTTCGTGTTGTGGCCGAAGCGTGATCCACACTTCGGGCCGATCGACCTCCGCCAACCTTTCGTAGGCCCGCAGCACGCGCGTCACCGCTGGCCCGACGGCTGCTGGGGGATGGTCGAGGGGGACGGCACTCATGGTCGGCATGTCGGTCTTAGCCCCGCGGCCGATACAGTGCCATCTGCGTGATCGCGCGGGCCGCCCGCTGCTCCACCACGTCCCGGGACTCGCCAACGTGCCGATGCATCGCCGACAGCGCCTCAGGGAGCTGGCGAGCCAAGACCCTTTCCACGATGCCGAGGTGCTCACGGATCGTGGCCTCGATGCGATCCTCGGTGAGGTAGTCGTACATCCGCACCGATCGAATCCGGGCGTTGATCGCTACGAGGGTCTCGGTCAACACCGGGTTGCCCGACGAACGGGACAAGGTGACGTGGAAGTCTTCGTCGACCAAGACGAACTCCGGGTCTGGTGAGGGCCGATCCTCCAGCATGGCGAGCCACTGATCCCGTAAAGGCTCCAGCAGCATGACGTCATGGACGACGGCTTCCGACTCCAGTGCGCGGGCAAGCCCCTTGAGTTCCAGAGCGATCCTGACCTCGTAAAGGTTTCGCAGCTGGGTCAGGTCGGGCTGTACAACGAAATAACCGCCCTCTCGCAGACTCACCAATCCGTCCGCGGAAAGGCGCACCAGCGCCTCGCGCACGGGAGTACGCGAGACACCGAGCTGCTGTGCCAGCCGTTCCTCGACCAAACGGCTCTGCAAGCCGAATTCACCCAACATCAGGCGCCGGCGAAGCTCGACGTATGCCTGGGCGCGCCTGGTGACCGGCCGTTGAGCAACCGCCGGATCCGTCGACCTCAGCGTATACAGCTCCGTATCCATACCCGCGACCGTAGGAACGCGGTGTTTCCGAGGAACTCACCTCAGATGAAGATCATGTTTCCACTCACTCACCAGCACCGCCTCGGGATCGCCTCGAGCGCGGGGGACCGCACCACGTGAGTTGGCCTGGGTCACAGCGCATCCCGACCACAGTGGCGCACCTGGACATCGCGGGCGCGCAGCTCAGGAACGCCGTACTCCCCGTCAGCGCTCTGGCCGCCGGTCCTGGCCGCCGGCGGTCGCGCTCCTCACGTCCCAGACGGGCCGGTCGCTGGGTGGCGCTGGTCGCGGCGGTCGCGACCGGCCTGGTCGCCCTGCCGCTGATGTTGTACGGCTACGGGTGTCTACCAACCGTGCCAGCCAACTTCCGGAGCCGCTTGTTGTAGCCCGGCTGCTGGGGCAGGTACGGGAACAGGTGCCCCAGGTGAGCCTTCGCGTGCCGCAGCCACCGCGCTTCGCTGGTGTGTCCCAGCAGCGCCTGCATCACCGACAACGTGATGATCTCAGCGTCACTGATCTTCGGGTCGATCCCGACCTCAGGGCGTACGGAGCCCGTTCGCGATCCTGCGCGGGGGACCCGCGGCTGGCAGCCGAACCGTGGGCCGGGTTGGACCTGGTGCAGCTGCTGTCGCACTATCGATGTTGCCGCTGGTCGCCGGGCTTGAGAACGTCCAACTGCCCGATCCTGTGACTGAGGTCCTCGTCCCGGACAACCGGCAGAGCGGCGCGCCGCGCAGCGCAAGCACCCGTAGCACCGCACACCCCCAGCCCGGCCCGCACCCGCGGAGCCGGGCTTCGTCATGTTCTCGGGAGAACCCATGTTGTTGTTGCTCAGCATCGCCGGCGCGGCGGCCTTGGCCGTCGTCGCCTACACCCGGCTGCGAAGCCGAAGCCCGGAGGTGGCCTCGGCTGCCACCCGCGCCGTCCGCGAGCTTGCCGCTGTCGTGCTGATCTGCACGAAGGCGGTGGAGAGCGTTGCGGACACCCTCGCTCCGAACGCACGGACGCGCATGGCCAGCGAGGGGCTCTACAGCGGCTGTAGCCGGCCTCTGGTGGACGCCTGGGACGAGGAGGAACAGTGACTAGTCCTGACTAGTCCACGACGTCTGGTCGCTATTCCCGGCGCACCGGGCGAGAGTGGTGACGGCCAGCAGGACGACCGCACCACCGGCGGCTTGCAGGGGACTCAGCCGCTCACCGAGGACGAGCCCCGCGACGGCGACGCTGACGACGGGTTCGACGGTCGAGATGACGGCGGTGTCCGACGGGCCGAGCAGGGCCAGCGCGGCGAAGAAGGTCGTCACCGCGACGACGGTGCCGATCAGCGCCACACCAACCAGCGCCAACCAGGCCGCGGACGCCTGCGGCAGCCGCGGCGAGGTCAGGAGCGCAAGGGTCCCGAAGGACACGGCACCGGCCGTGACGACGGTGGCGGCGCTGGCGTACGAGCCGACACCGCGCACGCGGCTGCTGGCCAGGATGTAGAGCGCATAGGCGAGCGCGGAGACGAGTCCGAGTACGACGCCGAACGTCTGCCCGCTCTCGACCGGACCGATCGTCAGGGCGGTGCCGAGGGTCGCGGCCGCGACGCACAGCACAGCAACCAGGCGCGGCCGCTCCCGCAGGAGCAGCGCGCCGAGCAGCACCACCAGCGCCGGGTAGAAGTAGAGCAGCAGGGCGGTCAGCCCGGCCGAGATGCGTTCGAGCGCGAAGAAGTAGCACAGCGACTGGCTGACGTAGCCGATGCCGCCCAGGGCAGCCAGGGCCAGGAGCGGCCGGCCCCGCGGCAGTCTGTCGCGGCGGACCCGCGCGATCACCAGCAGGGCGGCCGAGGCGAGGCCGAAGCGCACGAACAGGACGCCGATCGGTTCGGCGCCGTCGTCGTACACCACTTTGGTGAGCACCGGCA
>JALZMX010000151.1 GCA_030857985.1 Actinomycetota bacterium
GGGAACGGATGAGGTCCGGCTCGACGCCCGCGACGGACGACCCGGTGGCCGCGACGGTCCCTTCCCGCGCGGGCACCCGATCTCGTCGATCCGGTCCACATGTCTGTCACTCTCATGGCGAGAGTGCTAATCAAGTATTAGCACTCGCTCCGCCCGAGTGCAACCTCGTCCCGGTCGTCGCCGGGTCTCCTACACCGGTCCTGCCGCGAACCTTCATCCCGCTCGTGCACTGCGCTCAGTGTGCCGGTTCCCCCATGGCTGCAAGTTCGCGCAACAGCTGCACAACACCGGCGGGGCCGTCGACGACGAGGTCTGCTCTATCGGCCAGCACCGTCTGCTCGGTCGAACCGGAGCAGACCAGCAGGCCCGGGATGCCCCGGGCACGCAGGTCGTCGACGGCGTCGAATGCCGCCAGGTCTCCGAGGTCGTCGCCGACGTAGACCACGGTGCGGATCCCACGCTCCTCGAACAACGACCTCAGGGCGCCACCCTTGTCGATGCCCAGCGGGCGCAGCTCGAGCACGAACTTGCCCGGCTCGACGGACAGGCCACACTCGCTCGCGAGCCGGGCCAACGGCGCGCGGAGCCGGTCGAGGGCCGCACCGGGGTCGGGCATCCGCCGGGTGTGCACACCCAGTGCCGAGCCCTTGTCCTCGATGAACGCCGCGCCGGCATCGGCGTCGGCGAGCGCGGCCGGCAGCTCGGACCGAGCCTGCCCGATTCCCGGGTGTGGCGGCGGGGAACTGACCTCGCCGGAGGCAGCGTCCCAGCGGTCAAGACCGTACTGGCCGAGCACGACGACGCCCTCCAACCCGGCGACCCCCGCCACCCCGGCGTACTCGACTGCGGCTGCGGCGGGACGCCCGGTGATGATGGCGATCAAAGCGATCCGGCGCGCCAGGGCAACCAGCGCCGGGACCGCGCCCGGATGTGCGCGTGCCTGCTCCGGGTCGTCCACGATCGGAGCCAGCGTGCCGTCGAAGTCCAGTGCAACCAGGACACCACCGGGGTCGTCGACGATCGCGGCCAGTGCGCTGCGGCCGGCGTCCGTCGTCAGCTGCACCGCCGAGGTCAGGCGGCGTCGACGTTCAGGATCACGGTGAGCCGGTCGAACTTCATCGGCGAGACCGCGACATGGACGCGTCCGATATCGAGCACCTCGGCCAGCTGTTGCGCCTCCTCGGCCATGCCGTCGGGATGATAGACGGTGCTCGCGGGGATGTTGCCCCGCCAGTTGTCGATGCCGACAACCTGCCAGCCGGCGTCCTGCAGCACAGCGGCCTTGGAACCGGCGAGCCCACTGATGTCGGTGTTGTTGTAGACCTCGACATAGACGTCGGGGACCACGCTCGGAAGCTGTGACTCCGGTGGTTCCGGTTGTGGTTGAGGCCGCCGGCTGGGCTCGGGGTCCTGGCTCGGCTCGGGGTCCTGGCTGGGTTCGGGATTCTGGCTGGGCCCGGGATCCTGGGTGGGCTCGGGATCCTGGCTGGACTGCGGCCGCGGTCTTGGCTGCGGCGTCTGTTCATCGCCGGGCCGTCCCTGCTTGCCACGGCCATCGGAACCATCCTCAGGACGGTTGCGTCCGTCGTCGGCTCGCGGCGACGCCTCGGAGCCGCGCTCCCCGGTCGCCTGCTGCGACGGCTTCTGATCCGTGTCCTGAGCCACCTGCGCTTCGTCGGCCGGCTCGTCGCCGCCTACGAAGAAGAAGGCCGCGAGCGCGACGACAACCGCCACGACGCTCGCGATCGAGATCAGCGAGGTCAACGCCCGGCCATCCTGGGTTCGGGGTGCCAGCAACCGCTCAGCCATCTCGGCTCAGACCTCGAAGCCGAGCCGGCGGGCCGATCGGGCCCGCTGGCGGGCCGAGCGCAGCCGTCGCAGCCGCTTGACCAGCAGGGGGTCGTAGGCCAGCGCCGACTCGTGGTCGAGCAGGGCGTTGAGGATCTGGTAGTACCGGGTGGCGGACATGTCGAACTGCGCGCGGATCGCCTGCTCCTTGGCGCCGGCGTACTGCCACCACTGGCGTTCGAAGGTGAGGATCCCGCGGTCGCGCTCGGACAGCGCGTCGGCCGCGCGGGCCGACTCGCCGGAGGTGACGACGTTCGCGGCATCCATCGTCGGCGACTCCTGAAGGGCTTGGGGGGTGCAGAAGTGCACGCACTTAGGCCCTCATCGTACGCAGCGAAACCACAACGATGTCATTCCCCCGCTCCCGGGCGCGTCGTCCGGCATTCGAAGCTGCGATTAGGGTCAGGGCAGCGGACGAGGAGGTCCTGGTGCCCAGCAAGCAGACTCCGACCAGCGACATGGTGGTGGTCGCCAATCGGCTGCCGGTCGACCGCCACACCGACACTGGGGGCCACACCTTCTGGCGGCCCTCCCCGGGCGGCTTGGTGACCGCGTTGGAGCCGGTGCTCCGGCAGCACAACGGTGCCTGGATCGGATGGCCAGGAGGTCCCGTCGACGACCTCGAGCCGTTCGACCAGAACGGCTTGTCGCTGGTGCCGGTCGAGCTCTCTGCCGACGAGGTGGAGGAGTACTACGAGGGCTTCTCCAACGGCTCCCTCTGGCCGCTCTACCACGACGTGATCGTCGCACCGGAGTTCCACCGGGAGTGGTGGGACTCCTACGTCAGGGTGAACCGCCGGTTCGCTCGACGCGCGGCCGAGGTCGCGGCCGACGGCGCGACCGTCTGGGTGCACGACTACCAGCTGCAACTGGTTCCTGCGATGCTGCGCGAGCTTCGTCCCGACCTGTGCATCGGCTTCTTTCTGCACATCCCGTTCCCGCCGACCGAGCTGTTCCAGCGGATGCCGTGGCGTCGCCAGATCGTCCAGGGTCTGCTCGGTGCCGATCTGGTCGGCTTCCAGGTGCCCGGTGCGGCCGCCAACTTCGTCCGGCTCGTGCGTGGCCTGGCGGGCCACAAGACGCACCGCGACGCCGTACACCTGCCCGACGGGCGGATCGTGCGGGCCAAGGCCTTCCCGATCTCGATCGACAGCGAGGGTCTCGAGCAGCTTGCGCGTTCACCCCGGACGCAGGCGCGTGCTGCCGAGATCCGCGACGAGATCGGCAACCCGCGTCGCGTGCTGCTCGGTGTCGACCGCTTGGACTACACCAAGGGGATCCGCCAGCGGCTCCGGGCGTTCGGCGAGCTGTTGCGCGACGAGCAGGTGTCGGTCGACGACGCGGTCTTCATCCAGATCGCCACCCCGTCCCGCGAGCGCGTCGAGCAGTACCGCGTGCTGCGCGACGACATCGACCGGCTGGTCGGACGGATCAACGGTGACCAGGGCCGCATCGGGACGCCGGCGATCAACTACATGCACACTTCCTTCGGGCGCGAGGAGATGGCGGCGTTGTTCCAGGCGGCCGACGTGATGGTGGTGACACCGTTGCGTGACGGCATGAACCTCGTGGCCAAGGAGTACGTCGCCTGCCGCTACCAGAACGACGGCGCGCTGGTGCTCAGCGAGTTCGCCGGTGCGGCGCAGGAGCTCAGGCAGGCTTTCCTCGTCAACCCCTACGACATCAATGGGCTCAAGGAGTCCCTCGTCACCACCATGCACGCCGACCCACGAGATCTGGCCCGGCGGATGCGGGCGATGCGGCGCTACCTGCTCGAGCACGACATCGACCGGTGGGCAGCGGCCTTCCTGAAGTCGTTGGCCGAAGACGCCGGGCCAGGCTGATCCCGCCTGCCCCGGCCCTGCCCAAAGGACTACAGAGCCTTCTCGTACAACCGGGTGGTCGACTCCAGCTTGTCGTAGCGGTAGGGCTTGTCCTCGCCGGTCGGCACAAACGCCATCGCCGCCCAGAACGGCGCCGCCACCACCGCATTGGTGTCGACGACAGCGACGCGCAGCCGTTCGATCTCGGGCCAGCTGTCACGGACCCATGACTCGGTGAGCTCGGACAACCGGCGCCCGATACCGTCGCGCTGCAGCTCCCACCGCACCTGCAGGAGGCCGAGGAACGCCCGACTCTCGTCGGGATGACCACGCAGCAGGTCGACCACACCGACCAGGTGCGCGCCGCTCCAGGCACCCAACACGACCTTGTCGTCCAGGCCGAGCCCTTCGGGGCGGGCCAGCAGCAGACTCAGGGCATCCGAGGCTCCAGGCGGGTGACCGGTGACCCGTTCGGTGTACCCGGGGTCCCCTCGATCAGCTCCTGCAACACCGTGATCTCACCGGACTCGATCGCTCGCAGCTCGAGCGGTCGCTCCACAGTGTCCCCTTCCTGGCCCTCTCGCCTGGTTCCGTGCTCGCTCCTAGTCTGGCCAGGTGACCCGCAAACCGCTGCACCAGATCGTCGCTGCCGACTGGGCCGAGGCACTCGCTCCGGTCGAGGACACCATCGCCTCGATGGGCGACTTCCTTCGCCGCGAGATCGCCGCCGGCCGAACCTACCTGCCCGCCGGTGCTCACATCCTGCGCGCGTTCGAGCAGCCGCTGGCCGACGTACGCGTGCTCGTCGTCGGTCAGGACCCCTACCCGACTCCCGGCCACCCGGTCGGGCTGAGCTTCTCCGTGGCTCCCGACGTCGCGCCGCTGCCGGCGAGCCTCGCCAACATCTTCCGCGAGCTCGGCGACGACCTCGGCCACCCGGCGCCCAGCTGCGGTGACCTTGCGCCCTGGAGTCGGCGAGGCGTCCTGCTGCTCAACCGGGTGCTGACCGTGCAGCCCGGCACCGCCGGCAGCCATCGCGGCCGCGGTTGGGAGACCGTGACGGGGCGGGCAATTCAGGCTCTGGTACGTCGGGGTGGTCCGCTCGTCGCGATCCTGTGGGGCCGTGACGCCCAAACCCTGAAACCGCTGCTCGGACCCACGCCGTACGTCGAGTCCGCGCACCCGAGCCCGCTCTCGGCGGCACGCGGGTTCTTCGGCTCGCGGCCCTTCAGCCGGGCGGACGGGCTGCTGCGCGAGCAGGGCGGAGAGCCGGTCGACTGGCAACTTGGGTAAGTGTGTAATGATAGTTACATGACTACTGAGCAGCGCACCCAGGAGATCCGAGGCTGGCTGCTCGGCCGCCTCCCCGACGACTGGTTCACCGCCGCACCCGAGGTCAGCATCGACCGCGACGAGGTGATCGTCGTCGGCACCATCGACGCTCCGGACATCGATCAGCAGGCTTCCGACGCGGAGCGCGCCGCAGCCGAGGCCGGCCGGATCAAGAAGTTCCGCGAGGACACCCGCGAGCGCCGGATCACGATCGCGCTCGAGCTCGAGCACGCCGCCGGCCGCAAGGTGGCGTGGGGGGTGGAGTGCGGCCGGACCCGGACGATCTTCACCAGCCTGTCGGCGCCGGTGATGACCCGGCTCCGCCAACCCGAGCGGCAGGTGCTCGACACCCTCGTCGAGGCCGGGGTGGCACGTTCACGCAGCGAGGCACTGGTCTGGTGCGTCCGCCTGGTGGACCAGCACGCCGACGCTTGGCTGGCTGATCTGCGCGAGGCCATGCAGAAGGTGGCGCAGGTGCGCGAGTCGGGACCAGGCGCGTGACCAGGCCGTAAGTGCGACCCGGATGCACTATTTCTCGAACCAGTCGGGGGGTGGCACGATGCGCCGCAGCAACGTCCAGCCTCTCGAGAGGTCTCTGTGCTCCCTTCCCCTTCCCGTCGACGCCTGGTCGGTTTCGCGATCGGCGCTCCCCGACCGTGTCCTCGAACGCGTCGGTGCCTACACGCTGCGCGTGACCAGCCCCTGAGCGTTCGCGGAGTCTCCACGGTCGTCGACGGCATTGCCGCCGGCGCGGTGGCTGGCGTCCTCAGTGGCCTTCCGTCCACGATCCATGCGCTGCTCGTCAGTGGACAGCCACTGGCTGCGACGCTGGCGGTCGGTTCGCTGGTCCTGCCGAACGAGGACCGTCGAGGCCGCCTGCTGTTGGCTGCCATCCCGGTTCACCTCGCCATCTCGGTCGGATGGGGAGTCGCTCTCGCCTTCGTCCTGCCTCGCCGCAATGTCGTCGCCCTTGGGCCAGCCGCCGGACTGGCCATAGCCGCGGTCGACCTCGGACTGGTAGGCCGGCGCCTACCGCCCATTCGCACGTTGCCGACGGGGCCGCAGATCGGAGACCATGTGGCCTACGGCGCGATCGTCGGTGTGATCCTTCACCGCCGCAGTCACAGCATCGCCGTACCGAGGTAACCTCCGGCGCCGGGTCGGTTGCTGGTTGATCGCTGGACTGCCTTCGGCCGACCTTCAGACGCTGGCCGTTGGCAGTCGGACCTCGAACCGGCAGCCGGCGCCGGCGTTCGACACGGTCACCGTGCCGTGGTGGGCCTCGACGATTCCACGCACGATGGCCAGCCCGAGGCCCGCGCCGCCGTCGGGTCCCGGCGTACGCGCGTCGGTGCCCCGCCATGCGACATCGAACACCTTGCCGAGGTCCTGCTCGGGGAATCCGCCGCATTCGTCGTCGACGCTCACCACCGCCATGGCGCCCTGCGGCCGAACTCGAACGCGCACCACACCGTGGGCGGGCGTGTGGCGGACAGCGTTGACCACCAGGTTGGTCAGCACCCGGGTCAGCTCGCGTGGGTCGGCGGTGAGGGCCAGGGGTGACTCGGCCTCGCCGGTCAGGTGGACGCGGCGGGCCTGTGCGAGCGAGTCGGTCCCGGCGAGTACGTCGCTCACGAGGTCGGACAACGACACCTCCTCCATGGTCAGCCGGAGGTTTCCAGCGTGGATCCGGGAGAGGTCGAAGAGATCGTCAACCATCCCGGAGAGCCGGTCGACCTGTAGGCGCACCTGGCGGTGGTAGCGGGCCGGGTCCGCGGCCACGGAGTCCTCGAGTGCCTCGGCCATGGCCCGCAGACCAGCCAGCGGAGTGCGCAGGTCATGCGACACCCACGCGACGAGCTCGCGGCGCGAGGCCTCCAGCTCACGCTCGCGTTTCCTCGCCCAGGCCAGTCGGTCGGCTGCGGACCTCAGTTCTCGGGAGATCTCGGCGAGCTCGGCCGTGCTCGGTTGTCTCCCACCTGCGATCGGCGTGCCGTCAGCCAGCGCTCGAGCGGCACGCTGGACGAGGTGGCTGTCGGCGACGATCGACCGCGCGATCAGCAGCCCGAACGTGACCGCGACGACGCCGGCCGACGCACAAACCCACAGCACCACCACGAAGTCGTGCCGGGACAAGAACATGGCCCGCGACGTCGCCACCGCGCCGGCTACCACTGCCAGCACCGCCGTCACCGTCGCCGTCGTCAACGCCACCCGAAGGGACGGCATCCGTCGCAACCGCAGGAGCAGCCACCCGATGCTGCCGGCGGTGCCGGCGGCAGCTGCCGCGATCAGGACGACGAGGACCGTGTCAGTCATGTGCCGACCCCGGCATCGGGAGCTGCCCCCGAAGGCAGACCGGGCAGGTCGAGGCGATAGCCCACGCCCCACACGGTCACGATGTGACGTGGTGCAGCCGGGTCGTCCTCCACCTTCTGGCGTAGCCGCCGGATGTGCACCGTGACCGTTGATCGATCGCCGTAGGTCCAGCCCCAGACCCTCTCCATGAGCTCGTCGCGGCTGAAAGCTCGCCCCGGATTGGCCAGCAGAAAAGCCAACAGGTCGAACTCCCGGGTGGTGAGCGTCAGCTCGGTGCCGTCCCGTGTGGCCCGGTGACCTGCTACGTCGAGCATGAACGGCGGGAGCGTGACAATGGTTGAGTCAGCGAGCGCCGGCCGGTCGTTCCCAGATGCGCGACGCAACACCGACTCCACGCGTAGCACCAGCTCCCGAGCGCTGAACGGCTTGGTGACGTAGTCATCCGCACCCACCTCGAGGCCGAGCACGCGGTCGCTCTCCTCACCGAGCGCCGTCAACATGATGACTGGCACCGGTCCTCGTTCCCGCAGCCGCCGGCAGACCTCGAGCCCGTCGATGCCCGGGAGCATCAGGTCGAGAATCACCAGGTCGGGGACAGTGATACTGGCGAGACGCAGCGCCTCGATCCCGTCGGCGGCCCACGCGGCGGTGAAGCCGGCGCGGCGGAGATAACCGACAAGAACCTCCGCGACCGTCTCGTCGTCGTCGACGACGAGGATGCTCCCAGCCATGGTGGGAATGTATCCCGCCACCGGGAGCACCCTCGCCTCGTGGCCCGACCCGTTGTTACAAGGAGCGCGCGATGATCGGGCAGTTCACGACGATTCCGGTGGAGCCGAACGGCGCACCGCTCTCTCCGGTGATCCAGCCTCCCTCGACAAGGTCCAGGAACTGGAACTCGTCGATGATGCGGGCGCGGTAGCCCTTGTTGATCGCCTCGTCGGTCCAGAAACCGAGGTTGAGGTCCCAGGCAGGGCTGTAGTCATTCGCGAGCGTCGGGATGCCTCCGATGACCTGCAGCGGGTCGCCTTCTCCCAGCACGGCGCTGTTGAGGCCCTGCCGTTGCGGGTTCTCCACGCCGGTCTGACCGTTCGCGACGACGAACAGCCGCTCGATCGCGCTGAACGCGCTGTCGTCCCGACCGACGGGCAGGTCCGCGAGCGCAGGGGCGAAGGTCCCGCTGTCCAGCGTTGCGACCACGGGGTCGGACGCTTCTGTGCTGATGTACGTCGCCGGCCTCCCGAAGCTGAAGATCTCCGTTGTGTCCAGCGTGACGGTGCCCTGGCCGTTGCTCGGCTCCTTGGGGCAGATCTCGACCACCCGGTCGTGCACCAGGCTGTGGTCAACCCCACCCTTGCAGAAGTTGAGCTGCTTCGCCGTGACGTCGTACGCCACGACCGGTGCGTTGTAGATCGGCGTGCCAGGGGCGTCGACGAGCCGCACGTACGGCGTGTAGTTGGCGTCCCCGACCGAACCGGGGCGTGCCACCTTCGGCGGGAAGGCGTTCGGCGCCTTGCCCGGGACGAGCACACGCTTCGGGCTGAAATCGACCTCGGCGGTCTCGAAGAGCAGGCTCGCGGCGTCCTTCTGCAACCACGCGTCACGCACCGCGTTTCCCACGTTGGCGTAGCCCAGCTTCGCCGAGAAGTTGAGCCCGAGAGCGTCGGCGTTGTCCTGGTCGGTCGTGTCGGTGAGGATGAACCAGACGTTCTTGCCCGCCTTGTCCTGACCGAGGTAGAGCGGCAGCGTCGTCGTCCCGGCCTTCTTGTCGATGGTTCCTGCCTTGAGCAGTTTCACGGGGCCGACCAGCGACTCGTTGTTCTCGGAGAAGCTTCTTGTCGGTGGCGGGCCGAAGTAGGTCTCAGGGATGTCGGTGCCCGTCGATGGTGACGGTGGTGCGATCGGGTCGTCAGCAACGGACGGCACCACGCCGAGAGCCAACGCAGTAGCCGGTACGGCGACGAGTGCGGCGGTCACCATAGCGGCACGCCGACGGAAGGAATGGGGAGACATCGTGGGCTTCTTTCGTTTGGACAATGAGAGAATGCCGACGCCAATTCACGCTCGGCATCGGTGTCTGGGAGGCCGGTGCACTCGGCCCACGAGGCACTGACAGGCTATCCAGAGATGTGGGAGAAGCAGGCGTTCTGGACCCTTACGAGGTGCTTACAGAAGGCTGCCCCAGAGGTGGTCGTCGGTCGGTCCCCACCGTCCGAGGTCATACAGGACGTTACGAGTTTCCCCCGATTCGGACATGGGTGACGAGCATCGGGTGGTCGCTGCTCTTGCTGACCAGCCGACCTTGGTCCGCCAGGTAGCCGCTGAACGTGACACCGTCGGAGCCGAAGATCCAGTCGATATCGAGCGGATCGGGAGGCTGGCACGACCCGTCGTTACTCCCACCGTTCGCCGCGATCATCCCGGCTCGGCCGGTCAACGTGCAGAACGCGACCTTCCGCGAGTTCAGGTCTCCAGTCAAGAACACCGGGTCGTCGGTCTCGCGCACGAGCCGATTGACCATCGCGACCTCTTGCTCGAGGGCGGCCCTGCGCCATCGTCGCTGATTGGGATGACGACGCGTGCTGGCGGGATTGTGGAAGTTCGTGAAGTAGGCGCTGAGTCCGGTGGACCGGTTGCGCAGAAGCACTACCGGCATCGGCCATCTCTTGCCGTTGAAGTACGGGACGGGGATGGTGTAGGCGTCCGCCAGCTGCCACGTCTGCGTTCGCCAGGCGATCGAGTTGTTCGAGCCTCGCCCGCCCTTGGCAGATCCGGGATAGACGTCGTACGTC
>JALZMX010000153.1 GCA_030857985.1 Actinomycetota bacterium
GGTCTGGGCGCGATCGGAGTCAGGGTCGTGCAGCAACTCCTTGAAGACCCCGAGCACAAGTGGGCTGTGGTCGACCTCGCCCAAGCCGCTGGAGCTTCTACGGGGCAAAGCCACAACGTTCTGAAGCGACTCGAGCAGGAGGGGTTCCTGCAGGATCGAGGGTCGGGACAGCAACGACGCCGCCAGGTGTCGAACCCCACAGACCTGTTGGACTGGCTTGCTCGCGTTCCGGCGGCTCGTCGCGTCCATCGGCAGTTGAAGACCTACCGGTACGCCGCGGATCCATCGTCGCTGGTGACCCGTCTGGCTCACGACGCGACGAAGGCCGACGTTGCGTGGGCGCTTACGGGAGCCGCCGCGGCTCGCGTGATGGGCGCCTCGGTCATCACGGCACTTCCGGTGATCATGGTTCGCGTCCCGGCGGACCTTGACCTGCTGCAGCTGGCGGTTGTTCTGGGTCTGGAGGCTGTCGATGTCGGCGCAAACGTGCAGCTGATCGCCGATGTCGGGGAGGTCGGCCTACACGGGTCGCGGCGTAACGGGCCGGCGTCGCTGGCACCCGCTGCACGGATCTGGCTTGACATGCTGAGCGAACCCCGCGGCGAGGATGCCGCTGCCTTGTACCGGGAGGCCGTCCTTGGCTACTGACGAATCGCTGAGCGATGCGTACGACCCTTCGCTGGTCACGCTGCTGCTCGGCGAGGCGGCGTGGCTTTTGCGCCATCTCGGGTTCTCGGCTCAGCACACCATTGTGATCGGAGGTTGGTTCCGAGCTTGCTCGTTCTCGACCCGCCTGCTGAGCCCCACCTTGGAACCGGTGATCTCGACCTGTGCCTGAGCCTGGCGATCGTGACCGGCGACACCGCAGAGTACGAACGCCTCGAGACCGCGCTGACCGCTGCTGGCTACGAGCCGACCGACTTCAGCTTCCGGTGGCGGCAACGGGACGGCTTGCACCTGGAGGTCGAGTTCTTCTGCGCAGCATCCGACGATCGCCCGGCCGGGAAGATGTTCCGACCGAAGGCAACGATCAACCCCACCGCGAAGCACAACTTCGGAACGAAGCTGACCGCCATCGCGCTCGACGCAGGTGGCGTCATCGAAGCCGACGTGCACGAGGTCGAGGTTGACGTCGACTTGCCGCAGGCCGCAGGACGTACCCGGTTCACCTTCCGCGTCACGGGGCTTTTGGGCTTCCTCGCTGCCAAGACCGCAGCCCTGACGGGCCGGGACAAGCCCAAGGACGCGTACGACATCGTCTGGATCCTCGAGAACTGGCCAGGAGGTCCAGCAGCGGCAGCCGCTGCCATCCGCGACAGCGCCGCGTTCAACAGGTCAGACGCTTCCGAGATGGTCGAAAGACTTTTCGAAGAGTTCTCGAGCCTCGACAGGCTCGGACCCTCCTCCTTCGTCCGCTTCTTGGCCCCGGCCACGGCCACACAGAACCAACGCGTCCGACTTGCTCGCCAAGCCCTCGGTGCCGTGAACGAGCTTCAGGCAGGGCTGGTCCGAGGTGGCGGCGCAGGTGTTTGAGCACGCAGACTGTGGCGACGCCGCGGTCGATCCTCACCTCGCGTGCCGGGTGAGCTCGTGGAGCCACCGAACATGACTTCCGGTGTCGGCGGGCAGCTGAGCCTGACCGTGGATCTGGACGCGATGCGTTCCCGGCTCGCCGAGCTGGAGGCGGACAACGCCCACCTGCGCGGGATGCTGAAGCTCTCGCAGCAGGACGGCAAGCGACCGGGCGCGGCACCGACGGTCATGTTCGATGCCGCGCCAGGGTCGCTGACCTCCGCTTCGTCCGGGCGAGAGAAGGTGAACTTCTACGCGTCGTTGTTCCGGGCTCGCACGGACGTCTACGCGGTCCGGTGGGACAGCGACCGGACCGGTCGTGGTGGCTGGATGCCCGCCGCACCAGGCGGGTTCCGGAAGGGGGTGCGGCCCGCCGACCGGCAGTACCTGCCACTCACGGAGGAGGTGTTGACGCGGCACCTGAAGGGGGACATGGAGATCGGCCTGTACCCGCTGCTCGACAGCGACCGGTGCCACTGGTTGGCGGCCGACTTCGACGGACCTACTGCGCTGCTCGATGCCTTGGCCTACCTCAAGGCCGCTCGCGCCCACGCAGTGACGGCCGCGTTGGAGGTGTCCCGCTCGGGGGTGGGCGCGCACGTCTGGGTGTTCTTCACCTCAGCGGTCCCGGCAGCCCTGGCACGGCAGCTCGGGACCGGTCTTCTGCGGGAAGCCATGATGATGGCCGGTC
>JALZMX010000157.1 GCA_030857985.1 Actinomycetota bacterium
CACGACGCCGCGACGGTGCGCCGGTCGTAGGTGTTGCAGGCGAACGCGAAGGCGGAGTCAGCCAGCGCGAAGACGAAGCCACCGTGGGCGATCCGGTGCCCGTTGGCCATCTCCGGCCGCACCGTCATGCTCACGCTCGCTCGGCCAGGCCCCACCTCGACCACCCGCATCCCGAGACTTTGTGAGGCAGGATCGTCCGCGAACATCACCGCCGCGCACCGCTCGGCCGTCTCCTGCGCAGCCCGGGAGGTCGAGTCCGCGGCGGTCATCCGGCCAGCGCCTTGGCGAACATCGCACACACCTTGCCGCCACCCTGCTCCCGGCGTCCCACCTCGGTGAAGCCGCGCGCCCGGTGGAACGCCAGCGACGTGTCGTTGGGTGGCTCGGCGTTGACCTCGCAGACGAGCCGCCGATACGGCATGGCCCGCCGCTCCGCCGCGGCGTACACGAGGGCGCCGATGCCGCGACGCCGGTAGGGCTGGCCCACCGCGATCCGGTCCAGGTAGAGGAACTGCTCGCCGTACCGCTGCCGGAACCAGTCGAAGTTCGCCGAGTCGTAGGCCGCATCGGGTCCGAAGAGCAGCACGAACGCCGCCACCTCGTGGTCCACCTGGACGACGTCGGCTCCGACGGCGAGCGAGCGCAGTACGGCCAGCCGCTCCGCGTCCAACGGGCTCAGGTCGTCGACGGAGGCTGCGTTGAGCGCGAGCACCGCGGCGGTGTCGGCGTCGGTCATCGCGCGCAGCAGCACGGCCCCAGCCTGGCACAGCGGCGTGGGAGGATGACCCGATGACCCAGGCGACGAACGACACCGACCTCCAGGCACGTCACCGGCCGCTGCTCGAGCAGGCGACGGCGGCGATCCGCACCCGCGAGTACTTCTCGGCCTATCCGGAGTCGCCGAGCCCGCGGGTGTACGGCGAGGACGCCGCGGCCGAGGGCAAGGCGGCGTTCGAGGCCTGGTTCGGCAGCGAGTTCACCGTCTCCACGCCGGGGGCGAGCGGGATCGTGGCGAGCGAGAAGTCGCCGTACGGGCTGCGTCTGGACATCGCCTACCCGCGCGTGCAGGCCGGCGGAGTGGACGCGCTGCTCACCAGCGCGCGGGCCGGGATCCCCGGGTGGCGTGACGCCGGTCCGGAGGTCCGCACCTACGTCTGCATGGAGATCCTCGCCCGGCTGCACGCTCGGATCTTCGAGCTCGCCAACGCCGTGCAGCACACGTCGGGTCAGGCGTTCGTGATGGCGTTCCAGGCTGGTGGCGCGCACGCGCTCGACCGGGCGCTGGAGTCGTTGGCCTACGCGTACGACGAGATGACCCGGCACTCGGGCACGGCAGTGTGGGAGAAGCCGGGGCGCGGTGAGCCGATCCGGATGGAGAAGACGTTCACGGTCGTACCGCGCGGAGTCGCGCTGGTGATCGGGTGCAACACGTTCCCGACGTGGAACTCCTGGCCGGGCCTGTTCGCGTCGCTGGTCTGCGGCAACCCGGTCGTGGTCAAGCCGCACCCGCAGGCCGTGCTGCCGCTGGCGATCACGGTGCAGGTCGCGCAGGAGGTGCTCGGCGAACACGGCTTCGACCCGCATCTGGCGACGCTCGCGGCGGAGGACCCGGCCGATGGGCTGGCCGCGGTGATCGCGGTCCGTCCCGAGATCCGGCTGGTCGACTTCACCGGCTCCAACGCCTTCGGCGACTGGCTCGAGCAGCACGCGACGCAGGCGGTGATCTTCACGGAGAAGGCCGGGGTCAACGCCGTGGTCGTGGACTCGACCGACTCGTTCACCGGCATGTGCGCGAACCTGGCGTTCTCTTTCGCGTTGTACTCCGGGCAGATGTGTACGGCGCCGCAGAACGTCTTCGTGCCGGTCGGCGGTGTCGAGACCGACGAGGGTCACAAGAGCTTCGACGAGGTGGGCGCTGGGCTCGCGGCGGCGCTCGAGCAGCTCGTAGGCGACGACAAGCGCGCGGTCGAGCTGCTCGGCGGGATCGTCAACGAGGGTGTGCTGGCTCGGTTGGGCTCGCTGCCCGACCGTGGCCGCGTGGTGGTCGGCTCGCGCGAGGTCACGCACCCGGTGTACGCCGATGCGGTCGTGCGTACGCCGACGCTGCTGGCGATAGGCGCCGACGACGCCGAGATCTACGAGCACGAGTGCTTCGGCCCGGTGTCCTACCTCATCGCCACCGAGGACACAGCCCAGTCGGTCGAACTGTTCCGCCGTACCGCTCTCGGGCAAGGCGCGATGACCGCCTCGGTCTACTCGACGGCCGACGACGTGATCGCGGCGACTCGGTCGGCGGCGCTGGAGGCGGGCGTGGCGTTGAGCGAGAACCTCACCGGACAGATCTTCGTCAACCAGTCCGCGGCATTCAGCGACTTCCACGGCACCGGCGCCAACCCGTCGGCGAACGCTTCCTTCACCGACGGCGCGTACGTCGCCAGCCGGTTCCGGATCGTGCAGTCCCGCCGGCACCTGTGAGCTGGGTGCAGCGTCAAGCACTCCCCGCTCGGTTCAGCTGTCCGTTCAGTGATGGTTCACTGCAGCGGTGGCGCGACCGCGTGGGATCGACGACGAGGAGCTGCTGGCAGCTGCTCAACACTTGCTGTTCGAGATTGGCCCCGCGGCATTCACCCTGGAGAAGTCCGCGTCGAGTGCCGGCGTCTCGGCCGCCACCTTGATCAAGCGGTTCGGGTCGAAGCAGGGACTGCTCCTGGCCCTGAACCAGCGGTGGGTCGCGTCGATCGAGCCCGCAATGGCGGCGGCAACCGAAGCCTATGAGAGGCCACTGCAGCGGTTGCGGGCCGCGGCCTTGTGGGGTTTCGAGGACCTCGACTCCTCGGCGAATGCCGCGAACCAGCTCGCGGCGCTCGCGCTGGACCTGCAGGACGAGAGGATGCGGGAGCTGCTCGCGCAAGGCTGGCGGATGATCGAGGACCACCTCACCCGGCTCGCTCAGGACGCGATCGCAGCAGGCGAACTCGCCGGCGGACCTCCGGCCGGACAGGTGGCGCGGATATTGCTCGCGGCCGGTGAGGGCACGCGTCTGGCGTGGTCCGTTGCGCCGAGCGGCTCGCTGGTGGCCCGGGCCGAGGCGGACCTCGACGCCATCCTGTCCTCGTGGAGCGCACCCGACCGCCGCTAGCGGTATCCGAGCTCGGTCGCGGGCCGGCCCTGCTCCTGGATCTCCACGAGATGCCGCCAGCAGTCGGGCTGGGTGCCGTCCGTGTCGGTGACGCCGTAGGTCCTCGCCAGCTGCGCGCTCGAGAGGACCTGGCCCGCGTAGCGTGCGACATCGGGGTCCGCGGCCAACGCGACGATGGTCCGTCCGATGTACGTCGGAGACTCCGAGATGCAGAAGCTCGGAACGTCCTTCAGCGCGTCGCGCCAGTTCTCTTCGGTGACGCCGAAGCCTTCCAGCATCTTCTCCGAGCGGAGCCATCCTGGCGTGACCGCGACAGCGGTGCAGTTCTCGTCAGCGAGCTCGGCCGTCAGGCCGATGGTGATTCGCTCGACCGCAGCCTTGACCAGGTCGTAGTAGAAGCCGACGTTCTGCCTGAAGTTCTTGTTGTAGTCGGAGGTGCCGTCCGTAATCTCCACCACGAGACCGCCATCGTGGCGCAACATCAGCGGGAGGGCTTTGGTGCACGTGATGAGGTGGGTGTCGATGCCCATCCGCAGCATCTTGAGCCCGCCGTCCAGGTCGTGTTCCCACAGCTTCTTCTCCCACTGGGAGAAGCGGTCTCCGCCGAAGATGTCGTTGACCAGGATGTCGAGGCGGCCCTGCTCCTGCTCGATCTGGCTGACGAGCTCGGCTACCCGGTCGGGCTCGAGGTGGTCGACCCGCAGCGCCTCTCCCTTGCCTCCGGCAGTACCGATCAGGTCGCCCGTCTCCTCGATCGTCTCGGGGCGGTCCATGTCCGAGGGTCCGGTGACCCGGCTGCTGCGACCGGTGGCATAGACAAAGGCGCCCGCCCGCGCGAGCTCCACGGCGATGGCCCGCCCGGCACCCCGAGTCGCACCCGCCACCAGTGCGACCTTGCCGGCCAACGCAGAGTCGGAGGTCTCGTTCGACATGCGGTCTCCTCACTCAGTGTCGGGG
>JALZMX010000173.1 GCA_030857985.1 Actinomycetota bacterium
CGAGCCGGCCAGCCTGGCCGCGGTGGACGCCGTCATCATCGGTGCGCCGTTCGACGGCGGCACGTCCAACCGGCCCGGCGCTCGTTTCGGGCCGACCGCGATGCGGCAGGCGTGCTACCTGCCGGCCGACGGCTCCCGACCGCACCTCGCGCTCCGGGTCGACGCGCTGCAGGACATCACGGTGCGTGACGCCGGCGACGTGGAGATGTACTCCGGCGACGTGCAGCGTTCGATCGCCTCACTCGAGCAGGCCGTGCACACGGTGGCTGCGGCGGGAGCGATCCCCGTCGTACTCGGCGGCGACCACACGATCACGCTGCCTGACGCCACCGGCGTGGCCCGGCACCACGGCTTCGGACGCGTCTCGATGCTGCACTTCGACGCGCACGCCGACACCGGCGACATCGAGTTCGGCTCGCTCTACGGGCACGGCCAGCCGATGCGTCGGCTGATCGAGTCCAAGGCGCTGCGCGGTGACCGTTTCCTGCAGCTGGGTCTGCGCGGCTACTGGCCTGGGCCGCAGACCTTGGCGTGGATGGCGCAGCAGCGGATGCGTTCGTTCGAGATGACCGAGATCGGTGCTCGCGGGCTCGAGGCCTGCCTGACCGAGGCGTTCGGGATCGCCACCGACGACTGCGACGGCGTCTTCCTCTCGGTCGACGTCGACGTCTGCGACCCCGCGCATGCGCCGGGAACCGGTACGCCGGAGCCGGGTGGGCTGTCCGCGCGCCAGTTGCTCGACTCGGTGCGTCGGATCTGCCTGGAGCTGCCCGTGGTCGGTGTCGACGTCGTGGAGGTGTCCCCACCCTACGACCATGCCGAGATCACGTCGTACCTCGGCAACCGGGTGGTGCTCGAGGCACTGAGCGCGACCGCGGCCCGCCGACGCGGCCTCGACCACGACCCCGCGGGACCGCTGCTCGAGGGTCGCTGACGTGTCGTCCGCGGCAGACCTGCTGTTCGCCGGCGGTGCGGTCTTCGGGGTCAGCCCCGACCACCGGGTACCGTGCGCGGTCGCGGTGCGCGCCGGTGGGGTGCTTGCGGTCGGCACCGACGCCGAGGCGCTGCGTGGACCCGCCACCGAGGTGGTCGACCTCGGCGGCGGTTTGCTCGTGCCGGGCTTCCAGGACGCTCACGTCCATCCGGTCCAGGGAGGGCTGGAGCGGTTGGGTTGCGACCTGTCGGAGCTGGGGACGCGGGCCGACTACGTGGCAGCGATCTCCGGGTACGCCGAGGCGAACCCGCGGCTGGACTGGATCACCGGTGGCGGCTGGTCGCTGACGGCGTTCCCCGGTGGCACGCCGAGCAGGGGCGACCTCGACCGCGTCGTACCCGACCGGCCCGTCTTCCTGGCCAACAGCGCCCACCACGGCGCCTGGGTGAACTCCGTGGCGTTGGAGCTGGCCGGGATCAATGCGGCAACTCCGGACCCCCCTGACGGACGGATCGAGCGCGAGCCGGACGGTGCACCGAGCGGCACGCTGCACGAGGGCGCGATGGCGCTGGTGGGGCGGTTGGCGCCGGTGCCGACGCCGGAGGACTACCGGGGTGCACTGCTGGAGGCGCAGGCATACCTGCACTCGCTCGGCATCACCGCTTGGCAGGACGCCATCCTCGGTGACTACGCCAACATCGGCGACGCCGGCCCGGCCTACCTCGAGGCCGCGCGCAGCGGCGCGTTGACAGCGCGGGTGGTCGGGGCCCTTTGGTGGGAGCGTGACCGTGGGGCCGAGCAGATCCCCGACCTGGTCGCGCGCCGGTCGGCGCTGAGCGCGGGGCGGTTCCGAGCCACCAGCGTCAAGATCATGCAGGACGGGGTGCCGGAGAACTTCACCGCCGGCATGCTCGAGCCGTACTTCGACGGCTGCGGCTGCCGGACCGCAGATCGTGGGTTGTCGTTCGTCGACCCGCTCGCGCTGCGCGAGCACGTCACCGCGCTGACTCGCGCTGACTTCCAGGTCCACGTCCATGCGATCGGGGACCGCGCCGTGCGGGAGGCACTCGACGCCTTCGAGGCCGCCCGGTCTGCCGGTTCGGGCCGCGACCTGCGTCACCACATCGCGCACCTGCAGGTCGTCCACCCCGACGACGTCGGGCGCTTCACCGGTTTGGGGGTGACCGCGACCATCCAGCCGCTGTGGGCGGCCTTCGAGCCGCAGATGGTGGAGCTGACGATCCCGTTCCTGGGGGAGGAGCGGACCGGGTGGCAGTATCCGTTCGCCGGCCTGCTCCGTGGTGGTGCCCGCCTGGCCGGGGGCTCGGACTGGCCGGTGACGAGCCCGGACCCGATCGCGGGGATCCATGTGGCGGTGAACCGCAGGCTGCCCGCTGAGCCCGATGCCGAGCGCTTCCTGTCGGAGCAGTCCTTGAGCCTGGCCGAGGCGCTGACGGCCTACACCGCGGGGAGCGCGTTCGTGAACCACCTGGACGACACCGGCCGGATCGCCGAGGGCTTCCGCGCCGATCTCGCCGTACTCGACCGGAACCCGTTCGCCGATGACCCGGAGGAGATCGGCGACGTCCGTGTCGTCGCGACGTACGTCGACGGCGAGCTGGTGTTCTCGCGCTAGAGGCAACCTGAGCTGCTGTCCAGCCAGTATGGATACTTCAGGAGCACAACGAGCCCGAGCGGGGGACCATGCTGGTGAGAGACGACCACGTCGCGGTGGCGGCTGGATCCGTCGCCGAGCGGGTGGACTTCGACGGCTTCGTTGCGGCGCGGTCCAACCGGTTGATGGGAACGGCGGTGCTCCTGACCCAGGACCGACCGCTGGCCGAGGATCTGCTGCAGACGGCATTGGCCAAGGCGTGGTTCGCCTGGTCGCGGATCGACGGAAACCCTGAGCCCTATGTGCGCAAGATCCTGGTCAACACCTACACGTCCTGGTGGCGGCGCCGGTGGAACGGCGAGGTGCCGACCGAGGAGCTACCCGAGCACCCTGACGTGGCCGGTGGCACGAGCCATGAGCGTCTGGACCTGCGCGAGGCTTTGCGCAGGCTGCCGAAGCGGCAGCGGGCCGTCGTCGTCCTGCGCTACTACGAGGACCTCAGCGAGCTGGAGGTGGCCGGCCTGCTCGAGTGCTCGGTGGGCACGGTGAAGAGCCAGGCCAGCAAGGCGCTGGCCAAGCTTCGGATCGACCCATCCCTGACCGACAGCG
>JALZMX010000176.1 GCA_030857985.1 Actinomycetota bacterium
CGCGGATGTCGGCTCGCGACCGCACGCTGTCTCTGGTTGTAGGCGTCGAGGATCTCGTCGTCCCCGCGGTCGTGCGGTGCGTGCTGCGAGTAGTCGGTCAGGTGCGGCTGCTCCACGGCGATCGTGACGGCAGCCGGATGCGCCCGGTCGAGCGCACGGAAGATCGCCTGCAGCGCTGTGGAGAAGGACTCCAGGGCAGCCGACGACGTGCCGTGGAGACGGGCGTCGTTGAGGCCGGTCATCACCAGGAAGAGTCGCGACGCAGGTGGCGGTTCTCGGGACAGCAGCTCGGTGGTGTCGGTGCTCAGCGTGCCGCCGACGCCGAAGTTGGTCGCCGTACAGCCGAGCCGCCGTGAGACCACATCCACGAAGCGGCGGGTCGGGCGACTCGCGCCGTCGCCCTGGACCCACGAGTGGCCGTAGGCGATGAGTCTGTCCATGGTTCCCTCCTCGACTCCGGTCGATAGTTCGATGTAGCAGAACGGGAGGCCGCTGCCTGGATTCTTCTGGAGGGCCGCCGCACTCCGTGGCCGTCATGCCTCCGAAGCGACGCCATGGACTTGCGGGACCGATACCTCTCGCGTGACACGAAGCGTCGTGCGGTGTTGACCCTTCGCTCGCGATGCGTTGAGGCCCGTCATGTTGGCGTCATCTCGGGGTCGCCCAGTCGGGCGGATCGATCCACTGCTCACTCCTCCAGCACAGATCACGATAACCATGTCTGCGGCCAACGGTCACGAAGGGCCTGCCATCCTTGTCGACGTCGACAAACTCACGCCGACCGTCGACGAGCAGGGGCAGCTGCATGGTCCACTCGTGCATGCCCCCAGCCTCGGCACTCGCCCAGATGTGCAGCTGCTCGACTTCGCCCGCCGCGAGCGTCCATGACGGCGGCAATTGTGGCTGGTCGAATCCTGGGTCTTGTTCCACGAAGGTGACCGTCGCCGGGTAGGAGCCGGAGTCCAGCTGGATCGCATACCGGCGAGGGCTGATGTCAGCGCCACCCGGCGCTGGCCACAGCACCCCCACGCCGGCAGGTACGTCCTGAGTAGTGCCGCGAACGATCGGCGTCTCCATCACGACTGTCGCATCCGTTTGGGCAGTGACCGTGACCCGAAGCACCGTCAGTCCAAGGTCGAACCCGCAGTGGCGCTCGACGCGGCGGCTCCACGGTCGCACCAGCGGACCGAGGACGGAACCGACGAGTACGCCGACCCCGAGCGACTGCCACCACTCCACGCGGGACAGCGTGCCATCCGCCGGCAGCGCGAACCCCCCTGAACCCAGGCGCAGGCATCGGCGCCGCTCGCGGTCGAGAACCTGACCCGTCGTTTCGAAGATGCTCGGCCACTCAAGGACCTGGGACTGGGTATTGACAAAATAGGACCGAAGGCGGACTGTTTCTGTCAGGAGGAAGGTCTGCACGTATGGAGATGACGTCACGCGAGGCTGCACAACGGCTGCATGTCTCCGACCGGCAGGTGCGCCGGCTGGTGGCTGCGGGCGATCTGCGTTCCCGCATACTGGGCGGCCGCCTGCTCGTTGACATGGGTGCTGTCGACCAGCGGCTGCAGTCCACACCGGGAAGGGGCCGACCGATGTCGGCACGTGCCGCCTGGGGAGTGCTGTGGGAGCTCTCCGGAGAGCGAGCGGCGTGGCTGAGTGCCACAGAGCGGTCGCGCCTACGGGCCCGGCTTCGAACGGCGACGGCGGAGTCGCTGGCCCTCGCCGTTCGCCGCCGGGCGGTCCGCCACGATCTGCGCGTTGTGCCGCAATACCTGGAGGCTGTGGTCGAAGCTGACGATGTGGTCGCCGGCGGGATCAGCGCGGCACAATCGGTGGACGCTGACGTCGTCGGGCTTGGTGCCGCCGAGGTCTACTGCACCGCTAGCACGCTGGACGAGCTCAGGCGCAGGTTCGGACTGAGCGAACGGGGCGATGCCAACGTGACGGTACGTGTCCCGATCCTGCAGGAGACCCCGCTGTTGACCGGTCGCGACACGATGCCGGCCGCGGTGGTGGCCATGGATCTGCTTGAGTCGCCCGACGTGCGTACCCGGCGTGCTGGTCACGATGTCGCCGAACGGTTGTTCGCCAGTCGGCGCGGCAACATAGCGGCATGACCTCGCCGGCCGCCGCGGGCGCGTTCACCGTTCCTGCGCTGCCGCCGGTGCTCGAGCGGCTCTGGGACGCGATCTTCGACCTGTGCGAGCGACTCGACCACAAGCGGTGGCTCCTGGTGGGTGGCCGCGCTTCCCGCTGACCACTGTGCCGCCGTACCACAGGCCGCTGACGCGCTCGTCCGGCGAGAGCGTCACTGCCAAGCGTGACACGTCTTGTGACACCGGACAGGTTCGTAAGGGCTTTCGCAGAACCGCAAACGAACGAAACTGCTGGTCAGCAAGCGTGCGCCATCAGGGACTCGAACCCCGAACCCGCTGATTAAGAGTC
>JALZMX010000207.1 GCA_030857985.1 Actinomycetota bacterium
GCAAGTCCCAGGGCGATCGCGCCCCGCCGCGGGAAGGACTGCCGTCGCGTGTTGCGCATCGACCCTCCACCTCCACCGTCGGCGGCCCGGTCGGGTGCCGATCTGCGCGGACCTTAACTCCGGATCATCTCCTGCGCCGGAAGTCTGGCCGCACACCCGGTCGCGATTGCGCAACGATGTGGCCCATGCCGGTGCGACAGGTCCTGCTCGCCGTGGCGGCGCTCGTCTGTGCCGGTGGCGTCACTGCTGCAGCGATCATGGGCGGAGCCCGCGAGCAAGCGGAACCGGCCGTCGTAGCGGCGACGGTGCGCCCTCCGCCATCCTCACCGGCTCCCGCTTCGTCGCCGGCCCCCTCCTCCTCCTCCTCCGCGCCCTCGACTCTGCCTTCAGCATCGCCTTCACCCGTGCCCTCGGCGGCATCGCAGGTGTCCACGGCGTCGCCATCACCCCGGCCACCGCTGCCTGCGCTGCGGCCACCGTCACCCACGCCGGCGGCCATCGCTCCCGCGTTCCGTTCCTCCGTGCTTGCCGTCAGCGCCGAGCGTCTCGGCAGCTCCCATCGGCCCGGCTGCCCGGTGGCGGTGGCCGACCTGCGCCTCGTCGAGATCTCCTACCGCGACCTGGCGGGTGGCGCACGTCAGGGCGAGCTGGTCGTACACGAGGACGTCGCCGACGCGGTGGTGAGGGTCTTTCGGTCGCTGTACGACGCCGCTTTCCCGGTGGCCCTCATCGAGACAGTGGACAGGTACGGCAGCGACGACGACCGGGTGATGGCAGCCAACGTCACCTCGGCCTACAACTGCCGGCGGACGACAGGCGGGAGCACCTTCTCCGAGCACGCCTACGGCCGGGCGATCGACCTGAACCCCGTCCAGAACCCCTATGTACGAGGCAGCACCGTCGAGCCGCCGGCCGGTCGCGCCTACGTCGACCGGAGTGATGTCCGACCCGGCATGGTGGTGTCAGGCGGGGCGGTGACGCGGGCCTTCGCCGCCGTTGGGTGGGAGTGGGGCGGCAACTTCCAGACGTTGCGCGACTATCAGCACTTCTCGCGGAACGGTCGTTAGCTGGTCAGCCTGCTGCTGGACCAGAACCGTCGAGCCGGGCGCGGCGATCTGCCTTCTCGGCTCGCCGGCGGTCGGCCCGGGCGATCGATGCGGCCGTGAAGGCGTCCCGCTGCGATCGCAGGAGCACAAGGCTGAGCAGGGCCGAGCCGAGCACCGCGCCACCGATGGCCAGCAGCCCGTCGACGCCCAGGACGTACAGCACGGCGAAGGTCACCAGCAGCAGCGCCAGACGTAGCGCCGAGTAGACGAGGAACGCCCGGCCGGGGCTCGGCGGAGGGGGCGGCGTCATGCCCCAAGCGTAGATCGGCAACTCCCCCTGATCGTTTGGCGTGGTGGGGGCGGGATACGGCGGGGCGCGGCGCGAGGTGATCAGGGAGGGCTCGGGCCGGGCGAATTCCTCTCGTCCACAGCCTTTATCGGTCTACGAAACTGTCGGAGGCCGGTTCTAGAGTTGTGTCATGGCGGTCGGTCAGGGGGTGCTGCGTTCGGCGGCGCACGCTGTGGTGCTGCGGGATGTGCTGGAGTTGCACCGTCTGCACACCGCCGGCGGGTGCGGCTTGGCGACGGTCGCGCAGGTCGCGGTGCTGACCCGCAGCTCGGAGTTCCGGGCGGGCGCGCTGCTGGCCGACGCGCAGCTGCTGGCCGGCCTGCCGGGGGCGCTGGCGGCGCTGGACTGCGGGCTGCTGACCGTCGAGCAGGCCCGGCTGGTCTGCTCGCAGCTCGGCCGGCTCGACGACGCCGTGCAGCTGGTGAGGGCGTCGTCGCCGGCTAGGTGCAGCCCGGTCAGCAGGTAGGCCTCGGCGCTGATGTCCGTGATGCGCAGGATCTCAACGACGTCGACGCCGATCCCCACGATGAGCCCGCGGCGCTTGAGTGCGTGCAGGGCCAACTGCGCTTCGTTGGCGGAGCGGCCGAGGCTGTGAGCGACATCTTCGAAGGGGATGGCGCGTTCGCCAGCGTCGATGCGTCGGGCGACCTCGAGCAGCACCGGGTAATCGCGGCTCCTCCACACGTCCGCGGGCTTGTCCGTCATCAGGCCACCGTAGAGGGGCGACGCGGGCGCGGCCGGGCGCGGCCGAGCACTGGCGCGGGTCGGGAGTGCGCGAACGGTCCCTTCTCCCAAACACGCCGCGCTGCTCCCGCCAGGATGACCACCATGAGCGAGTTGGTCAGGACGCTGGTCAACCCGACGTACAGCGAGGCGTGATCAACACCGGTCTTCGGGTTGTGACGCACTCCTGAGTGCCCGCGACGACCGGCAGCGAGGGACCGCTGCTCTCGCCGACGCGTTCGGCAACGTCATCGTGGTGGGCACCCGCGACTGCTCGCTGCAGTGCCGCTACCAGAAGGTGGTCGAGGAGCCCCGGCGCCGTTCCTGACCGACGAGCAGCTGGCGCGGTCTGCGACGCGTCGAAGAAGATCGTCTCGGCGGCGGGCTATGTCGGCGCGGGCACCTGCGAGTTCCTGGTCGGACAGGACGGCCTGCTCTCCTTCCTTGACGTCGACACCCGCCTGCAGGTGGAGCACCCGGTGACCGAGGAGGTCACTGGCGTGGACCTCGTCCGCGAGCAGCTGGGCTGGGGAAAGACTGAGGGGAGGAACGACCACAGCCCCGTCAGCGCTTTGGCTTGCCCCCTTGGATGGTGACGGAGTTACTCGGTGCGGAGGCGAGCTTGAGCCGACCGCATTGGTGGCCACGACCGTGAAGGTGTACTTCTTGCCACCAATGAGGCCAGTGATCTCGCAGCTGGTGCTCGTCCCCGGCGCCCTGGTGGTGAAGCCGCCCGGGCTGCTCGTGACGGTGTAGCTCGTGATCGGGCTGCCGTTGGCTGCTGGCGCACTCCAGGCGATCCCCGCTGATTTTTGCCTGCGTTGGCGCTCACCCGCGTCGGAGCCGACGGTACTGCGGCCGGCCTCACACTGTTGCTCGAGGTAGATGGCTCGCTGGCTCCCAAAGCGTTGGTGGCCACCACGGTGAACTTGTCACCTACTTATTTGCAGACACTTGGAGCCACACCGGTCATTTCAAAGACGGACCACCACGGTCATTCGCCGTGCCGAACGGCGCCATTGCCAGGGCTTCGGCGGCGCGTCAGCGGCCCAGCGCCCGCTTGAGCCTTCCGATTGGCGTCGCGGGGCGGGGTGCCGGGCCGACTTCCGGCCGGTGTCGGGTGACGAAGTCCGCAAGGTAGTCGTCGATGCCGCCCGGACCGAGAAAGATGCGTTCGGAAGCACGCAACTCGTCGGTCCACCAGAGACGAATAACCTTCTGTTCCGGGGTCAGCCGCTGCGCAGTGCCGGCCGGAAAATGCGCGGCCTCCCGCGTGTGGACGACGGCGCTCTTGAAGACGAACTCCAGTCCGCCGTCGACCAGGTCGATCAGCCAGTGA
>JALZMX010000214.1 GCA_030857985.1 Actinomycetota bacterium
GTCGCCGCCACCCTCAACAACCGGCCCCGCAAGACACTCCGATGGAAGACACCAGCCGAGGAACTCGATGAGCATCTAGGATCGATCCAACGAGCCGGTGTTGCACCGACCCCTTGAACCTGGCCAGTCTTAGCGAATCATATATGCGGAGAAGCGTTGCTGGGGCGAACCCGCGTTCGGGAACTGCAACGGAAGTGCCAGGACTGGAGTGAAGGCACGACGTCTAAGCCCGATGGCCCAGATGGAAACGAGCGCGGTCGAGGTGCTCCACTTGCGCTCCCACGTGGGACTCGACCAGCACGATGTCGGCGACAGCGAAGGTCGGTCCCTGGTAGTCCCGAGCTGAGGCCAGTTGGTCAGTCAGGTCGACCGGTGTCCGACGGCGGGCCAAGGTCAGGTGCGGGCGGTAGCGGCGCTCCTCTACGGCGATGCCGGTACGTCGTCCCGCCGCCGCGACTGACGCCGCCAGCGCACCGAGGGCATCCCGGTCACCGTCCACGTGGACCCAGAGCACCGTCGCCCGACGTAATGAGCTGAAGGCGCCCAGCCCGTTGAGGGCGAGGATGAGCGACGGATGCCGCGCCGCCGCGCGAGCCAGCCGGGTCTCCAACTCGGGCACTCGTCGTTCGTCGACCTCACCGAAGAACGCCAACGTCAGATGCCAGTGCTCGGGTCGCACCCAGCGCCATCCGGGCAGCGTCTCACGCAGCTGCGCCACCTGTGCATCGAGGTGGTCGCGCACGTCGTCGGGCGGCCGAGCCGCGACGAACAGCCGGGTCACTGGGTGGCTTCGACCAGCCGCTGCCTCAGCCCGGCGATCACGGTCGGGTCGCCATCAAGCCGCACGGCATCGTCACCCGTCCGACCCCACAGCCACAGCAGCACGTCGTGCGGCTCGCCGCTGACCGTGGCCGCGACGGCGTCCTCGTCGTCCTCGGCGACCTCGACCGAAGACGCCGAACAGGTGGCCGTCCAGGCCCGGCCACCGGTGGCCACCCTGACCCGCGCGTTGATGGGCGCCGGCGTGTCGTCCGAGGACCAGTCGCCGGCCAGCATCAAGACCAGCACCTCGTCCACCCCGTCAACCGCAAGGTCGGCGTCAATCGGTGTCACTTCACCGACCGCGAGCTCCGCGTCGACCCGATGCACTGCGGTCTCCTGGGCCATCCGGCGATGCCAGAAGCCGACCGTCTGATTCGACTCGGCCCACGTCCAGGACGGCTCGTCCGGGTCACGCGCCGACAGCTCATGCAGCAGCTCTTCACCTGCTTCGGCGAGAAACGCACGCGGCTCGCGTGAGTCGACGTCCTCCGGCGGCCACGGGTCGGGCCGGCCACCGCCGCGCATCACCTCGACCTTGTGCAGATAGACCACCGCCGTGTGATGCAGGACGTCGGCGAGCGTCCAGCCCGGGCAGGGCGGCACGGGCGCGGTGAGGTCGGCGTCACCCACCTCACGCAGTCGGCTCATGTCGGCGCGCAGCAGCTCGAGGTAGCGCTCGGTCGTCAGGGCGGGGGGATTCGGTGCCGGTGTCATACCGCAAGCCTGACACCGGGCGCCGACAGTGTGATCCGGCGGGGCCGCCGGTGCTCAGGCCGCCGATGCGGCGACGGCGACCTCGCGGCGGGCGGCGTACTCCCCACGGCTCATCACGTCGACGTGCGGGCGCGGCGAGACGTGTGCCCGCAGCACCAGCCCGCGCCGACGGGTGAAGATGGCGGTCGCCAGCAGCGTGCCCAGCAGCGTCATCAGCCCGCCGCCGATCAGCGTCCAGCGGCTGCCGTAGGCCTCCGCCACCCAACCGAGCAGCGGCGCACCGAGCGGGGTCCCGCCCATGAAGATGGTCATGTAGAGAGCCATCACCCGCCCACGCACGTGCGGCGCGACCGATAGCTGCACGAACGCATTGGCAGCGGTGATCATCGTCAGCGCGGTGAGGCCGCACAGCGGCAGGACCAGGGCGAAGGTGAGGTACGTCGGCATCAGGCCGGCGACGATCTCGACCAGCGCGAACGCCACCGCGGCACCTACAACCAGCCGTGCTCGCGGCTGGACACGGCGGGCGGCGAGCAGTGCGCCGGCCAGCGATCCGACCGCCATGATCGAGCCGAGTACGCCGTACTCCCCCGCGCCCTTGCCGTAGACGTCGGTCGCCATCAGCGCCGTCGTCATCTGGAAGTTCAGCCCGAACGTGCCGGTCGTGAAGACGATCGCCAGGATCAACATGATGTCGGGGCGCCCGCGCACATAGCGCAAGCCGTCCTTGATCATCCCCTTGGACCGGACGACCGGCTCGCTCGGCGTCATCTCCTCGACCCGCAATCGCAGCAGTGAGGCGAGCACGGCGGTGTAGCTGAGCGCGTTGAGCAGGATCACCCAGCCGGTCGCCCAGACGCCACCGCCCAGCAGTGCAATCAGCAGCCCGGCCACGGCCGGCCCGATCACCCGGGCCAGGTTGAACGAGGCCGAGTTCAGGCCGACGGCGTTGGAGACGTGATCCCGACCGACGAGGTCGTTGACGAACGACTGGCGCGCCGGTGCGTCGAACGCCGTACCGAGGCCGAAGACGAACGCCAGCAGATAGACGTGCCAGGTCTGCACCAGCCCGGTGACCGCGAGCACGCCGAGCACGGCTGCGGTCAGCCCCATCGTGGACTGGGTGACGGCGAGCACGCGGCGCTTGGGGAAGCGGTCGGCGATCACGCCGGCGTAGGGGGAGAAGAGCAGGATCGGCAGGAACTGCAGGCCGGTGGTGATGCCGAGTGCCGTGCCGCTGCCGGTCAGCTGCAGGACCATCCAGTCCTGCGCGACGCGTTGCATCCACGTGCCGACGTTCGAGACCAGCGAACCTGCGGCGAACAGCCGGTAGTTGCGGATCAGCAGAGCGCGAAACGTCGATCTCAAGCTTGGGCCAATCTCTCCAGGATCGGGGCCGTCTGCCGCAGCAGCCGGCGTTCGTCGGGGGACAGCTCCGCGAGCCGTCGGGCCAACCAGGCGTCCTTGCGCTTGCGGTCCTCGGCCAGGACGCGTCGAGCGTCGTCGGACAGGTGTACGACGACCTGGCGTCGGTCGCTGGCGTGCGGAGCCCGTCGGACCAGACCGAGCTCGGCGAGGCAGGTGACCGTGCGGGTCATCGACGGCGGCTGGACCTTCTCCGCGGCGGCGAGGTCGCCGACCGTGAGCGGACCGCGGCGGTCGAGGGTGCCAAGGACGGTGAGCTGGTTGAGGCTCAGGTCGGCGCTCGCTCGTTCGAAGCGCATTCGGCGGGTGAGTCGCGCGACTGAGTTGCGGAGCACGCTGGCGAGCGCGGCGTCCGTACGGACACCTCGATCGACAACACGCTGAGCCATGTCCTTAGCATAGGTCATTAGCCCTGCTAATCAAAGCCAGGCACAGTCGGCATCCTGACGGTCACTCGTGCGGTGAGCCGCTCCACCGTAGCCAGCCACATCTCCTCGAACGCCGGCCCGTCCACGTCCGTGACCACGTTGACCGGTCGGCCGTCGGCGTGCCGCTGGAAGCGCAGCAGCTCCCCGTCGACGACCGTCCGGAGGCGTTGTTCCTCGACCACGGCACCGCGCCAGCCGAGCGCGACCGCGCAGGCCACGGGGTCGTACTGGAAGTTGAGCAGGTCATCGGGCAGGAGGTCGTACGCGGCACCGAGCGCGTCCATCGCGTACTCCTCGGCGTACGCCTCAGCCTGCCGAGCGAGGAGTTCCCCGACCGGTCCGGCGGCACTCAGCCGGGGCAGCTGCGCGGTACGCAGGCATGCCTTCATGCTGGCGGGCAGCGTGACCAAGGTGAGCTGACCGGAGGCGGCGACGACAACCTCGGCGGCCAGCGTGTCCCACTGCACGTTCGAGTCCCTGTCCGGACCCCAGGCGGGAAGCCCGTCCCCCGGCGGCACGAGCCAACCTCCCATCACGACGACCGAGGCGTCGCTGAGGGCGCCCGGACGGACCATCTCCAGCAGGGCCAGATTCGTGTAGGGCCCGATCGCAACCAGAGTGGCGCCCCCGTCGATGCTCCGCTGCAACGCATCCAGGGCGGCTCCCGGTGACGACGGTCGCGCGGCAAGCCCGCTCGGCCACTGACGCGGATCATGGATCGACGGCTCCAACGCTTCCCGCTTGGTCAAGGAAACCTCGGCACCGGCCACCACCGGCACGTCCTGCCTCCCGGCGAGCTCGAGCAGGTGGGCGACGCAGCCCGCTCTGCGTCCCGCCGGGTCGATGGAGGTGGTGACCCCGACCAGTTCCGCGCCCGACCAGCCGAGCAGCATGGCCAACGCGCATGCGTCGTCGGTGTCGCCGCCGAGGTCGGTGTCCAGGTGGATGCGCACATGCGGATCCTTCCCCCGTGCGTCCCGCCTGTCGAGCCGCCTCGACACCAGCCTCAGGCCACGCCGAGCAGACGCTTGATCGGGTCGATCGCGAAATACACCACGAACAGCAGCGCGACCACCCACATCAGCGGGTGGACGTCACGCGCCCGGCTGCGAACCACCTTGATCAGCACGAAGCTGACGAACCCGGCGCCGATCCCGACCGTGATGGAGTAGGTGAACGGCATCAGCACGATCGTCAGGAATGCCGGCACCGCGATGTCGTAATCGTCCCAGTCGATGGTTCGGACCTGCGTCATCATCAGGAAGCCGACGATCACCAGCGCAGGCGTGGCCGCCTCGTACGGCACCACCTCGACCAATGGTGCGAAGAACATCGCCAGCAGGAACAGTACGCCGGTGACAATGCTGGCCAGCCCGGTCCGCGCCCCCTCACCGACGCCTGACGCCGACTCGATGTAGGACGTGTTGCTCGACACCGACGCGGCACCACCGGCCACCGCGGCCAGCGAGTCGACGACGAGGATCCGCTGGGTCTGCGGCGGGTTGCCCTCCTCGTCGAGCAGCCCGGCCTCGGCGCCGATCGCGGTCATCGTGCCCATCGTGTCGAAGAAGTCGGCCAGCATCAGCGTGAAGATGAACAGCAGCGCCGCGATGAAGCCCACCCGCTCGAACGACCCGAACAGGCTCACCTCGCCCAGCAACGACAGGTCCGGCCACCCGGCCAGGCGATCCGGCAGCACCGGCGCATTGAGTCCCCAGCCCTCGGGGTTGACGATCGAGTTGGTCTCCGCGTCGTAGGACTGGCTGCCGGCCTGCACCAGCACCTCGACCACGATCGCGAGCACGGTGGTGGCCAGGATCGCGACCAGGATGGCCCCACGCATCCGGCGTACGAACAGCGCGATCATCAGCAGCAGACCGACCACGAACACCAGCAGCGGCCAGCCCACCAGCACCCCGCCGACACCGAGCTCGACCGGCGGCGCCGCCGCCGAGAAGGGCCGGGTCATGAAGCCGGCGTCGAAGAAGCCGATCAGCGCGATGAACAGGCCGATCCCGACGCTGATCGCGGTCTTGAGCTGGGTGGGTACGGCGTGGAAGACCGCCCGGCGGAACCCGGTCAGCACCAGGACCAGGATGATCAGTCCTTCGAGCACCACCAGGCCCATCGCGTCCGCCCAGGTCATCCCGGAGGCGATCGAGAACGCCACGAACGCGTTCAGCCCGAGCCCGGTCGCCAGTGCCAACGGGAAGTTGGCCACGACACCCATCAGGATCGTCAGCAGCCCGGCCACCAGCGCGGTGCCTGCGGCGATCGCCGCGAGGTTGGGCTCCCCGCCGCCGAGGACGTTGCCGTCGGCGTCCGGCACAAAGCCGATGATCAGTGGGTTGAGCACCACGATGTAGGCCATCGTGAAGAACGTGACGACCCCGCCGCGGATCTCACGTCCCAGCGTCGAGCTGCGCTCGGTGATCAAGAAGTACCGGTCGAGCCCGGAGCGGTGCGTGCCGGACGCCGTCGTGGAAGCCATTCCTCACCAACCTCTGCCGCGCGTACGCCGTTGCAGTGCCCCGCGAAGCATGGCATGCCCACCATTCGGTCGTGCTGGGCTCGCTGACTAGCGTCACCGACGTGATGGACCCAGATGCGCTGCTTGCCGCCCATTCCCGGACACGGGAGACACAGAGTGCGGCGCTGCCGAACGGTGTGCGTGCTGAACGCGACGGGCCCGTGGTCCGCCTGGTCGGCCAGTTCCGGGGCTTCGTCAGCACAACCGGAGACCTGCTGCTCGACAGCGCCGAACTCGACGCTCTGATCGCCCGGCAACGTGACTACTACGCTGCTCGGGATGAAGCCGTCGAGTGGAAGACCTGGGGCCACGACAAGCCCACCGACCTCCCAGAGCGACTGCGAGCGGCCGGCTTCGTTGCCGAAGACCGGGAGACCGTTGTCGTCGGGTTGGCCGAGCAGATGGCTCGTCATGACGCGCCGCTTCCCGCCGGCGTCCTGGTGCGCCAGGTCACCGAACTTGCAGACTTGCGCCGGGTCGCGCAGATGAAGTCAGCGGTCTGGCAGCGGGACTGGAGTTGGCTGGCCGAGGAGCTGAGCAGTCGGATCGCAGCCGACCCGACGCAGATCGTGGTTCTGGTCGCTGAAGTGGACCACGAGGCCGTCTCGGCGGGTTGGCTGGTGTTCCAGCCGGGCACGGACTTCGCCGGATTGTGGGGCGGTGCCACTGCGCCGGAGTGGCGTGGACGAGGAATCTACCGGGCTCTGGTGGCTCGCCGGGCCCGGCTGGCAGCGGCACGCGGCACCCGATACCTGCAGGTGGACGCCTCCGACGACAGCCGCCCCATCCTCGAGCGGCTGGGCTTCACCGCGATCACGACCACGACCCCGTACGTGTGGAAACCGTCGCCGTAACCCCGAGAAGCGCCGAGAGGCGCATTCCCCGACGGTACGGCGACGTACTGACGACCCGGGGTCTAGCCTCGGCAGGTGACTGCACTGGAGGGTCGGACGGCCATCATCACCGGGGTGAGCCGCGGCAGGGGTATCGGCGCAGCTGTCTCGGCGCAGCTGGCAGCCAGTGGTGCGGCTCTGTTCCTCACCGGATGGCCGCCTCATGACGCACATCAGCCGTGGGGCGAGGACCCCGACGGCGGCGAAGGCGTCGCTGAGGCCCTACGTCGGGCCGGGGCTAGAGCGGAGTACACATCCGTCGACCTGGCCGATCCCGAGGCTCCGCAGCAGGTGGTGACAGCCGCCACGGCTGCCTTCGGTCACGTCGACGTGCTGGTGGCCAATCACGCGCGCAGCGCACGCCAGTCGCTGGCAACGCTCACCTCGGCCGAGCTCGACCTGTCCTTCGCCGTCAACGCCCGCGCCACTCTGCTGCTGGCGCGTCACTTCGTCGAGCAACACGACGGATCCCCAGGGGGGCGAATCGTCTTCGTCACCTCGGGTCAGTACCACGGGGCGATGCCAGACGAGTTGCCCTACATCGCCGCCAAGGCGGTGGTACAGCAGCTCACGGCTTCCCTCGCGGTGGACCTCGCGCCTCGGCGCATGACCGTGAACTGCGTGAACCCAGGACCCAACGACACCGGCTACGCCGCCGGGGAGCTGCGCCGTCGGGTCGAGGCGGCGATGCCCGCCGGCAGGTGGGGCCGCCCTGAAGACGCTGCGCGCATGGTGTCATGGCTCGTGAGCGACGAGGCTGACTGGGTGACCGGCCAGACGATTGCCTCCGACGGTGGCTGGTCCGCCCGCGGGTCGAGCTGACCAAGGACCCCGAGTCGACGCCACCAGCCTCCAGACCGTCGGCGGCAAGGGCTGGGACGGGTTCGCGCTGGCGATCGTCGACCCCCGCTGACCGGCTTGGGCGACCGGTGTCTGTGAGCGCTGTGCGGACTGCCAGGCTCGACGTCGTGTCCGAAAGGTCTTTCATACCTGCTGCAGACCTGTGCGGCGCGTTCTACACACAGACCGTGCGCCCACTCGTGGAGGGACGACCGCACAGCGCGGCGTTGCTGGGTTGGGGGTCTGACGTGCTCGGGTACGACACGGAGCGCTCCACAGATCACGGATGGGGTCCACGGCTGCTCGTGATCCTCGACCGTGAAGACGACGTCGAGCAGGTGAGACAACATCTGGACGAGCGCCTGCCGGAGCGGTTCGAAGGATGGCCGGTGCGCTTCGGCTGGGACGCGGTGCGAGCGACCCATCACGTCACAGTGGCGACGCTCCCGACGTGGCTGGTCGATCATCTGGGTGTAGACGCGCGCGGCGGGTTGTCCGACTTGGACTGGTTGCTGACCCCGCAGCAGCGACTACTCGGCGTCGTCTCGGGAGCGGTGTACGCCGACGACTCCGGCGCCCTGGCCGACCTGCGCAGCGCTCTGTCCTGGTACCCCGACCAGGTGTGGCGCTGGATGCTCGCCTGCCAGTGGCGACGGCTGGCGCAGGAGGAGGCGTTCGTGGCTCGCACAGCCGAGGTCGGCGACGAGCTCGGCTCGGCCGTCACCGCGGC
>JALZMX010000232.1 GCA_030857985.1 Actinomycetota bacterium
TGCTCGCCGGGGACGTGTTCACCCCCGACCTGATCGAGACCTGGATCGACCTCAAACGCACCACCGAGATAGCGCCGATCGCGCTGCGCCCCCACCCGCACGAGTTCGAGCTCTACTACGACATCTAGGCCCGGCACACCTCTGAGGCGGAAATCCCTTCGTGGCAGGTGGAGTCGGGTGAAGAACTCTGTTCTGTGCCGGGAAATGCGAGACCTCGTCGATGGACCAGAGTCTGTCCGCTGGAAGATATCTGCCACGTCGATCGCCTGACTGCTACGATTGCTACACTACGGAGGAGGGGGAGATGGCCGAGCAGTTGGCGCACCGAGATCTGCGCAACCGCAGCGCGGAGATCTTGCGCGACGTTGCCGCGGGCGCGTCGTACGAGATCACCAACCACGGCGAGGTCGTCGCCATGCTCACTCCCCCGGCTCCCGATGGTCGCCTTCGCGTGCGCCGGGCAACGGTGCGCCGCCCGTTCGCGGAGATCCGACGCGCATGCTGCGCCGAGAGCACCCAGTCGGCGCTCGACGACCTGCGCGGAGAGCGGTGAGCATCTACCTCGACACCTCCGCGTCGGCGAAGCTGCTGGTGGACGAAGCCGAGTCAGAGGCGCTTGCCGCCTACCTCGACGAGGTCGGTGCCGAGCAAGATCTCGTGTCGAGCGCACTACTCGAGACCGAGCTACGACGTCTCGCGGTACGCCTCGGGCTCGACCAGTCCGCGGTGACCGACCTGTTGGCTCGAGTCGACCTCGTCGACCCACCCCGGTCCCTCTTCCACGAGGCAGGCCTTCTCCCGGGCACGCATCTGCGCAGCTTGGACGCACTTCACCTCGCCACCGCACTACGCGTCGACGCCGACACCTTCGTCGCGTACGACGCACGGTTCCTCGACGCGGCTCGTTCCCTCGGCCTCGGAGTTCACTCACCCGCATGAACCAGTCGGCCCCGCGCGAGCGCTCGGGTGAGGTTCCCTCGCGGCGAGGCTGCTGAAGCAGACGATGCGCATGCTCAAGGTCGGCAGCTCCGTACCTGACAGGTCGTGCCTCCACGGGACGCTCACCAGCAGGTCCTCGTGCTGGCCTGCTCCTCACCGTCGTAGTCCCAGAGGTTGCGCCGTCGGCGTTCGCGGTGACGACTCTCCACCACTTTGGCCTCGCTCGGTCGCGTCATGGGCAGCGACCTGCCGGGTGAGGTAGGTGTACCCGTCCCAGCGGGTAGCTTGTGCAAGGTCATCACGAAGCACAGGCACGCCGAGGGGTGCTTACGTGGACACGATCCGGTCAAGAAGTGCGCTAGAGAGCTGGGGGATCGATGTGGTCAGGTGCCCATCGTCGTGACATCGGTCAGGGTGATGGATCGGGTAGTACGCGAGGGGTCGCTGCATATCCTTCGTCGGCGAGCCAGGCACGCGCGCGACCGCGCTGGCGGTCCTCCGCGAAGCCGTACCACCGCTCCATCAGCTCCGGCCATCGCGACAGCACGTCCTTGAACCTCCTGAACGATCCGCGCCCGCTGATCGCGATGCCCAGCCGCTCCGCCACGTCAGGATCATCGACGTCGGAGATGAACCACTCCATGTCCCGGTAGCCGGCGCGCGAACCTTCACACTCGACCCAGAGCCACCGATCCGGGTCGTCGCTCTCGTCGTCCTCGCCCACCTCCTCGGCGTACTCGATCGCCGTCTGCGGCCAGACCTCTCCGGTGCGCAGGTCGATGCGGCCACCGCCATGGACGGGGTCGCCCTCGAGCACCATCACCAACTCCTCGAGATCGACGACCAGCGGCCTCAAGAGCCGGGCGGCCCCCATGCCCAGACGAGCCCCCAGCGCCTCCGCCAGCTCCTCGTCCCCTGGCCAGCCGCGCACGCGCAAGGCAGACACACACTCACCGGCAAGTACGGCGGCCTCCTCGACCTCCAGTCGAAGGGCGACCAGGAGGCCGTCGCCGATCAACTGCAGCGCATCATCGGGCCATGGCCGGGCGCGCAAACGCCGGACGAGGGCGGCAGCGTCCCCACGAGCGACTGCACCCCGCAACTCGGTCCGTTCCTCGCGCGCTGGCATGGCACCCATTCTCGCTCGCCGAGGTGGAAAACGACGCAACCGGTCACGCCAACGGGCGGTCAGACGCTCCGCGCCGACAGCGACATTGTGCCGGTGATGCGGCAGCCCCCCGCTGCCTTCAGCCAGGCCACACCGCCCAGGTCATAGTCGCCATCCGGACGTGGATCGTCCGCAATTGCGCGTACCGTGCCCGGCATGGCTATGGCACGATTCCCAAGCATCGTTATCGACTGCCCCGATCCCGGCGCTCTCGCGACGTTCTACGGCGCGATGTTGGACTGGAAGGTCGACGTCTCCTCCGACTGGGCTGAGGTCCGCGCGGAGTACGGTCAGTGCATCTCCTTCCAGCAGGTGGAGGCCTACACCCCGCCTCGATGGCCGAACCAGGAGGTGCCCCAGCAGATGCACCTCGACGTGATCGTCGACGACCTCGACGTCGGCGAGGCGGCGGTGCTCGACCTCGGCGCGACCAAGCACGACCACCAGCCCGGTACGTCCTTCCGGGTCTTCCTCGACCCGGCGGGGCACCCCTTCTGTCTCTGCGTGGACTGATTCGGGTGGGCGATCGTTTCACTATGAGCTGAGCGGTTAGACCGTACCGGCGTCAGACGTTCTCCGCCTCGATCGCGTCGAGATCGCGTACGGCGTAGCGGTGATGCTCCCACTCCTCCTCAAGGATCACATGCAGGCAAGAGAGGGTGGTCTCCTGGTAATCGGGGTCCCACGGGTTTTTGCGCGTCGCGGCCAGCTCGTCTGATGTGACGGCGGCGAGGAAGTCGCGCACCATGGCGACGCGGCCCGCCCGGACCTCGAGCACTTCGGCGTACGACGGCGTGACCGTCGTGAAGATTGACATGTCGTTGCCGTCGGTCTCGTACTCGGCGTTCGGTTGACCGATGGGGTGGAACGGCTGTTCGATCTCCCGGATCGCCCGGCCCAGCCAGGTGTCCGTGGCCATGACCAGGTGCCGCAGCGTCTGCGCGAACGACCACTCGCCGCCTACCGAAACGTCGACCTCGCCCGCCGGCATCGCCGTGACGCGCTCAAGCGTGGCCGTCCATGTGCGCTCAAGCGTCGCCCAGGCCGCGCGCAAATCACCAGGATCTTCGGCGCGCCGGTCGGCTCGGCCGGGAAAGCGGCGGTTGAGTTCAGCCTCGACGAGTGGGATCACGTCGACGCCGTTGACGCGCAAGAAGCTTTCGCCGTCGAAGAGCCACGGCGCGTCGATGTCCGCCCCCTGCACGTCGACCGCGCGCATCACGACGCCCGACAGGTCAGCCCTGACGAACCGGGCGCCACGCAGGTCCGCGTCTACGAACTCCGCTCCCTGCAGGTCATCGGAGCGGTGAAGGTCGCCATGACTTCTCCTTGTCGAGCGTCCTCTTGCCGCTGGTGCATGCTGGCCCGTTGAGGCGAGCGTAGGCGGCATTGTTGCGGAGGCGAGGGGTCCGCTCACCGGCATAACAAGACATGACAAGCACGTGAGGACGTCGGCGGGCCAGGAGAGGGTGGGCGCCAAAGTGCGGCGCGGGGCTCTGGACAAACCGGTCCGCCGCGGTGGATCGAAGCGGCTGGGCGACGTGCCTCAGGACGTTCACCATGGGAGGATGTCAACCGAACGCAGCATCAGGTGTCAAGGAGATCGCCATGCCGGGTCCGCTGGCCCTGGATCGCGAAGCGATCGGTGATCTGTGCCGAAAGCACGGGGTTCGGAGCCTGGTGGTGTTCGGCTCCGCCCTCACCGAGCATTTCGACGACACGTGCAGCGATGTCGACTTCCTCGTGAAGTTCGCGGACGACCTGACCAGCCGGTTCGACGCCTACTTCGGCCTGAAAGAAGGGCTCGAGACCCTGCTCGGCCGACCGGTCGACCTGGTCATGCCCGGCGCTCTCGACAACCCCTACTTCGCCGCCTCCATCCTCCGGCGCTCGGAGGAACTGTATGCAGCCTGACGCAGCAGCCCTGCTCTCGGACGCCCGACCTGCCGCGCAGTTGCTGCTCCGGAACCTCGGCGTGGCCGACGGCAAGCTTCCAGAACTTGGCCAAGGCAGCCGCATCCGCGCAGTCCAGGGTCAGCTCGATCTTGGTCACAATTGTTCGGTCCCTTCTAGTGGGCGCTGAGGAAGGCGAGCACCCGCTGGGCGAGGAGTGCGGAAGCGTCCGGGTCGTACGACGGCAGTGAGCTGTCGGCGAAGAGGTGTTGGTCGCCGGGGTAGAGGAACAGCTCACCCTGGGCTGCCTCCTCGACGAGCGCGCGGGCCGCGGGGAGGTCCCACCCGTTGTCGACCTCCGGGTCATTCTCCATCGAGTGGAGCTGCACAGGCACGCCTGCCGGCCACGACGACCCGAACTCCGAGAGAGAAAGACAGGCCGACATAACAGCGCGCCGCGGGCTCACCTCCGGGTCTGGGCAACCTCTGCGCCGGCCCACCCCGAGCGAGAAGCCGGCGTAGATCACCTCAGCAGACAGCTCCTCCGCGGCGCGGACCGCCTGCTCGGTGATCGTGTCGAAGCCGACCTCCCCTGCCTATTCGACCCCCTCCTCGATGGTGTCGAAGGTGCGGCCGTCATACAGGTCCGGGGTGTGCATCATGTGCCCCGCGGAAAGTGTCCCTCGGTCGAGGTGAGCACGGCCGCACAGTTACGGCGTAGAGGATCGGTTCGCGGCCGGCCAGCATCGGTGGTCGACGTCCGGCTCTGAGCGGGTACGGGTTTCCACCGGTGACGCTGCACGTGATTCCGCAGATGTAACTTACTGTGATCGCGTTTCTACGCTTCGTACGATGTAACGAGGAAAGCGACCCATGGTAATCGTAGCTTTACCGGTTGTGCATGATCCCTATACCCGGAAGTGATTGCACGGTGACTCTCCGCGAATTAACTCAAAGTTTGTATGGCGTCCACCGGGTCCATGTAGCGTCTGGCTCAAGGAATTGCGACAGGCTGCAATATGTATTCCTGTCGACTCGCACCGCTGGCCTAGAGGGGTTATTCGAATGACGATTCATGCAAAGAAGTACCGCGGACTCCTGGTATCAATGGCGGCCGCCGCCGCACTGGTGGCCGCAACCGTGGTGGGGATGCCCTCCGCGTCCGCCGCCCCGGTGCAGGAATGCACCGGAACGCTCGGCGCCGTGACCGTTGGCCGGCTGGTCGTGCCGGACGGCGAGACCTGCCGCCTGCAAGGGACCACGGTCAAGCGCAACATCGTCCTGGGCGTCGGCTCGGCGTTGATCACGCACGACGCGACCATCGGCGGATCCGTTCGGGCGATCGAAGGCCCGCGCACCGTGCGCATCCTCGACACCACGGTCCGGGGCAACATCCGCGTCGTCGAGGCGACCAACCGCATCGTCATCGGCAACTCCGGCTGCAAGGTCGACCCACTCGCCGCCACCAACATCCAGCTGGTGCGCAACAACGGCAGCATCGCCATCTGCATGATGACGATCGAAGAGAACTTGCAGCTCTTCGGGAACAAGGGTCGGATCGGCGTCTTCGACAACAACATCGGCAACAACCTGCAGGTGCAGCGCAACACGGACACCATTGCCAGGTTCCGGAGCAACGTGGTCGGCTTCGACGGCGGCGCGAACATCCAGGTGTTCGACAACGCCACCGATGTGCGGCTGCGGAACAACGACTTCAGGAACAACCTCGCGTGCAGGCGTAACGCTCCGCAGCCGAGTGGCTCCGGAAACACCGGCACCTTGCAGGGACAGTGCAAAGATCTGGGCTGACCCAGCACCCGTAACACGGCCTGCGCCGCAGGCAGCACGACCCCCGGAGAGCCTGCCCTCTCCGGGGGTCGTGTGCTGTCGGCACCAGAGCGCTTCTCGCCGGTCTTGTCCATGCCGCGGTTGTCGTTTACTGTGACCCGGATCGAACACGACCGGAACGCCGAATCCCGCCCGCTGGTTGTGGCCCACCCATCAGTTGCGAAAGGTCATCCGGCTCGGACGGGAGTGGGGAACCCAGGACAAGGCGCCCGCAGCAATGCGAACGCCAGGGGTGAAGTCGCCAACAGCGCGACCGGGCATTCTCCGCCCGAACCCGACAGCTAACCCCGCAGGCGTCGGAGAGGTTCGCGATGAACGACGCCCGCAACAGCCGCGCCGACCAGCCGATCCGACGACGGACCACCAGTGTCGCGGCCGCGGTGCTGGCTGCCGCCCTCGCCGTCCCCTTGGTCGTGTCCGCGCCAGCCGACGCCGCAAGTGACAGAACCTGGAACCGTCTCGCCGAGTGCGAGTCCGGGCGTCGCTGGCACCTCAACACCGGCAACGGCTACTACGGCGGCCTGCAGTTCAGCTTCTCCACCTGGCGCGACTTCGGCGGCGGCCGTTTTGCCCGCCGGGCCGACCTTGCCACCCGTGAGCAACAGATCCGGATCGCGGAGAAGGTCCAGAACCAACAGGGTTGGGGCGCTTGGCCGTACTGCTCGCGTAAGCTCGGCCTCTAGGTCTCGCGAGAACAACAGCCTCAGCGCGGCGGCGCAGGGATCCGTCCGAAAACGGCCTCGAAGACCGCGCCGGTGGCCGCAGCCTGGATGAGCTTGTCGACCACGTCGACGGCCCAGTCACTGCGTGACCAGGTCGTCGGCTGGTACAGACCGAGCGCCGTGTTGAGCAGAACATCCCCGCTGTAGACGACGCCGAAGACGGCAGCGACGGCTCGTGGCCCACGCAACCCGGCGTGGGCCACGAAGCCGTAGCCCGCGCCCCACATGGTTCCGAGAGCGAAGTGGGTCGCATAGTTCAGGCGCTGCAGCCCGCTGCCGCTGCTGGGGCGAATCGGGAGCACCTTCTGGGCGAAGTGCGCGGGCGCGAAACTGTCCGCGCGTCCGGTCAGTGGCATCTCGACGGACTTCTGGAAGGCGGTCATCACCGCGGTGCCGGCGAGGCCGGAGACGATGCCTCGCCCCACGGTCGCCGCCAGCGGTGGTCGGTTATTCGACATGACGTCCCATTGCCCAGAAGAAGTCGCCCGTACGCCTTCGACGCCGGCATTATCTACTGCGGTGCAAGGTTCTGCAGCCGCACCTGGCCGCGGGCAACGAGACGGTCGTCGCCGTCTCGGGTCTCGATGACCCACAGCTGCTGCGACCGCCCCTGGTGCACCGGTGTCGCGACGGCAGTAAGCGTGTCCCCGGGCCGGGTCGGTCGCAGGAAGTCGGTCAGGTTGGACACTCCGACCACGTGGCCGCGCTTTCCGAGCCACGCCTGCGCACCGATGCTGGCCGCGGTCTCGTGCACCGAGCAGTGGACGCCACCGTGCACGATCCCGAACGGTTGCAGGTGCCGTTGGTCCACGGTCCACGAGATGGCGACCCGGTCAGCGGTCGCGGCCACCATCCGAAGTCCCAGCGCGGAGAACAGGCCGGTGTCGAGCGCGTCCAGCTCCACGTCCATCCCAAGCACCCCTGACCGTCGTACGGCGCTCACCGCTCCGACGGTGACGACGGCTCGGACTGTTCTGCCGCGGCGACCTGCGCTCGCACCTCGGCCATGTCGAGCCCGCGGACTGCGCCGATCAACTGCTCCAACGCCGTCCCCGGCAGCGCACCGGGCTGCGCGTAGACCAGCATCCCCTCACGAAATGCCATCAGCATCGGGATCGAGGTGATCTGAGCCTGCGCGGCCAGCTGCTGTTCCGCCTCGGTGTCGACCTTGGCGAACGCGATGTCCGTGTGCTGCTCCGAGGCCGCCTCGAAGACCGGACCGAACTGTCGGCATGGACCGCACCACTGTGCCCAGAAGTCCACCAGCACGATGTCACTGCCGGCAACGGTCTGCTCGAAGTTGTCATGGGTCGCGGTGATCGTGGCCACGAGACGCTCCTCAGAATTGATGTCGCTGCTTCACAGTTGCAGCGCGCGCGGTGTCCTCTGCATTCCCGGGTCCAGGCAGTTGCAGCGGCCGGATATACGTTTCCCTGGTGTCCGCTGCGCGCATCGACTTCGCCCACCAGCCCTCCGGGGCCCGTGACCTGGTCCTGGTCGCCCACGGCGGCCAGGACTCGTCCCTGGAGGATCCGCACGACCGGCGGGTGGCGCTGCTGCGCATGTGGCCGTTCGTGGCAGCGGCGAAGCAGGCCGCCCCGCAGGCGGCGATCGGTCTGGTGCGCTACCGCTACCGCGGCTGGAACGGGTCAAACGCGCATGCGATGGCCGACGTGTGTCAGCTCCTCGACTCGTTGGGGCCAGGCACCGAGCGGGTGGTGCTGGTCGGGCACTCGATGGGTGGTCGAGCCGTGCTCCACGCCGCCGAGCATCCGTTGGTGAGCGGGGTGCTTGCCCTTGCACCCTGGTTGCCACGCGACGAGCCGCTGGCCGATCTGCACGGGCGCCTGGTCGTCTTCGCGCACGGCGACCAGGACCGGATGACCGATCCGCGGCTGTCCGTTGCCTACGCGCGCCGCCTGCGCGCCGCCGACGTACCCGTCTCGGTGCTCACCGTGGAGGGCGACGCGCACTCCATGCTGGCGCGGCACCAGGACTGGGACGAGCTGGTACGCCGTTTCGTGGCGGCTGCGCTGGATGGCGACCCCGTCGACGCGTTCTTCGCGGGCACCACGAGCATCGAGACCGCGCGGCGACCCGATCCTTTGCCGAGGTGGACACGAGGCGGCGGCAAGCTCCGCGGCGTGCTCAGTATCCTGCGCTCGCGCGCCATGCTGGCCTGGTGAGCCGAGCGTCACACCCGTCCGGCTGGCCTGGCGGCGCGAACCATGCGGGAGTGCTCGGATCCACCCATCGCTGTGAGGTCGTGCTGTGACGACGATCCCCCGCCCGACCGTCGGAGTCGTCGGATCGGGCGTGTCCGGGCTGACCGCCGCCTACCTGCTGCGCAAGACCCACGACGTCACGTTGTTCGAGGCGGACGACCGCCTGGGCGGACATGCGCACACCCACCACGTGGCCACCGTCGACCGCTCCTCGCTGGCGGTGGACAGCGGCTTCATCGTGCACAACGACCGGACCTATCCGCACCTGCGAAGGTTGTTCGCCGAGCTCGGCATCTCGGTCCGTCCCACCGAGATGAGCATGAGCATCCGGTGCGAGGGCTGCGGCCTCGAGTACGCCGGCGGCCGTGGCGCCAAGGGCATCCTGGCTCAGCCCCGCCGAGCGTTCGACCCACGCTTCCTCGCCCTGCTCGTCCAGATCACGCGTTTTCACCACCGCGCGGCGCGCTTCCTCGCCGACAGCGCGCCGGATGACCTCACGACGTACGGCGAGTTCCTGCACCGCGAGGGCTTCAGCAACCACTTCATCAGTCACTACTCCATACCGACCGTGTCCTGCGTGTGGTCCACCGGTCAGCAGACCGCGCTGCGCTACCCCGCGCGCTACCTGTTCGCGTTCCTCGACCACCACGGCATGCTCCAGGTCAAGGACTCCCCCACCTGGTACACCGTCGAGGGTGGCTCACGCACCTACGTCGACAAGGTCGCCGAGACGCTGCAGTCGGTGCGCACCGGGGTGCCGATCCGGGACGTGACCCGCAAGCCCGACCAGGTGCAGTTGCGCGATGCCGACGACCGGCTGCACACCGTCGACCGGGTCGTCGTCGCCACCCACGCCGACCAGGCCCTTGCGCTGCTCACCGATGCCTCCGACGACGAGACGGCGACCCTGTCGGCCTTCGGATACTCACGCAACCAGACCGTGCTGCACACCGACTCGGGCATCCTGCCCGGAGCGAGGCAGGCCAGGTCGTCGTGGAACTACCTGATGCGCTCGTGCGACGAGCGCGCCGACAGCACCGTGGTCAGCTACTGGATGAACCGGCTCCACGGGCACGCAGGCGAGCGCGACTACGTCGTGTCTCTCAACGCCGGCGACCGCATCGACCCGGCCACGGTGCTGGCGCGGATGTCCTACGAGCACCCCATCTACACCCCTGACGCGGTGCGCGCGCAGCCCCGGCTCGCCTCGCTCGCGACCGCGCAGACCGTCTTTGCCGGTGCCTACCACGGCTGGGGGTTCCACGAGGACGGCTGCCGTTCAGGGGTGGAAGCAGCCGCGGCTTTCGGGGCAGGCTGGTGATCTCATGACCGCGTCGCTGCCTGTCCTCCCGGCTCTCGTCGACGGCACCGTCATCCATGTGCGGCAGGTGCCGATGCGGCGGGAGTTCCGGCACGCGGCCTACCAGTGGCTGGTCGACCTCGACCATCTCCCACGACTGCCCTGGTGGCTGCGACCGCTGGCGTCGTTCCGTTCCGGGGACCACCTCGGTGATCCCGACCGCCCGATCAAGGACAACGTCACCTTGTTCCTCGCCACCCGCGGCGTCGACGTGTCCGGTGGGCGGATCCTGATGCTGGCCAACGCACGGGTGCTCGGCCACGTCTTCGACCCGCTGTCGGCGTTCTGGTGCTTCGACGCCGGTGGAGAGCTCGTCTGCGTGGTGGCCGAGGTGCACAACACGTACGGCGAACGCCACGCCTACCTGCTGCGACCGGACGAGCAGGGCCGGGCAATCACCGACAAGCAGCTGTATGTCTCGCCGTTCTTCGAGGTCGCCGGTGGTTACGAGTTGCGGTTCCGGCTCGAACCGGACGTCGTCGGCACAGACGTGGTCTTGCGGAGAGACGAGCAGGTGGCGTTCACGGCGTCGTTCCGGGGTACGCCGCAACCAGCGTCGTCGCAGGCGCTGTTGCGGCTGGCGGCCCGCCGGCCACTGATGCCGCAGCGGATCAGCCTGCTCATCCGGTGGCACGGAATCCGCTTGTGGGCGCGTGGCCTGCCGGTGGTGGCGCGGGTCAAACACCATCATCAGGAGGGAGTCCGATGACCGCCGTGACCTCACTCTCGCCTGCGGCGGACCCACAGCGCTGGCCGTCGGTGGCCACGGCGCCACAGGCGCGGGTGGCCGGAGCCATCGCACACCAGCTCTTCAAGGGCGCGATCCGCAAGGTCGGTGTGAGGGTGGTGTTGCCGAACGGCGAGATCATGGGGCGCGCGCGGGTCGGGGACCCGGAGATGCGGCTGATTCGACCACAGGTCTTCTTCGCGCGTCTCGGCGCCGACCTGCGCATCGGTTTCGGCGAGGCCTATCTGGCCGGCGACTGGACTCCCGGCCCCAGCACCGACCTCGCCGACCTGCTGGCGCCGTTCGCCGCCCGGATGTCCGAGCTGGTGCCGCAGGCACTGCAGCGGCTGCGGCCGCTGGTGGACAAGGCGATGCCTGGCCACGAGCTGAACACGGTCGCCGGTGCACGCACCAACATCGAGCGCCACTACGACCTGTCGAACGAGTTGTTCGGGGCCTTCCTCGACCCGACGATGTCGTACTCCGCCGCGCGCTTCCCCGACGTCGTGCGGTCGCCGGCCGACCTCGATCTCGAGGCCGGCCAGCTGCGCAAGATCGACAGCGTCCTCGACTACGCACGCGTCGGGCCGGGCACGAGGCTGCTCGAGATCGGGACCGGATGGGGCGCGCTGGCTCTGCGCGCCGCGCAGCGAGGGGCCCGCGTCACCAGCGTGACCATCTCCAGCGAGCAGCTGGAGCTGGCCCGACGCCGGATCGACGCGGCCGGCATGTCGGACCGGGTGGAGCTGCGGCTCCAGGACTACCGCCAGGTGCAAGGCAGCTTCGACGCCGTGGTCAGCGTGGAGATGATCGAGGCAGTCGGTGAGCGGTTCTGGCCGACGTACTTCGCGACCCTCGACCGGGTGCTCGCACCCGGCGGACGCGTCGCGCTGCAGGCCATCACGATGGAGCACCACCGGATGCTGGCGACCCGCCAGTCCTACGGCTGGATCCAGAAGTACATCTTCCCCGGCGGACTCATCCCGTCCCTGCAGGCGATCTCGGACAACCTGCGCCAGCACACGCACCTCGAGGTCGTCGAACGCCGCGAGCTCGGCTGGCACTACGCCGAGACCCTGCGGCAGTGGCGCAGCCGCTTCCTCGACAACTGGGGCCAGGTCGCCGACCTGGGTTTCGACGAGACATTCCGCCGGATGTGGGAGTTCTACCTCGGCTACTGCGAGGCTGGGTTCCGCACCGGGTATCTCGGTGTCAGCCAACTGGCGATCGGGCGCCGACCTGATCTCGGTCCGGCGCATCGACACCGCTGAGACGTCCGGTCTTACGCCCAGAACAGCCGCTCCACGACCGAGCTGGCCTGGCGGGTCGCCCGCAGGTAGTCGTCGACCAGCCGCTCTGCGCCATGTGCGCCGTACCCACAGACATAGGCGACCCCGGATCGCTCGCGAGGGTCACGTGGCAGCGAGTCCGAAGCGCGGCCGCGCACCAGCACGATCGCGTTGCGCACCCGGCTCGCGAGCCGCCACGCCTGCGTCAACGCGTCGGCATCAGCGTGCGGCACCAGCCCGGCCGCCACAGCGGCTGCCAGCGCGGGCAGGGTCCGGGTCGTGCGCAACGCGGGAACCCGGCCGGCGTAATGCATCTGCAACAGCTGCACGGTCCACTCCACGTCGGCGAGCCCTCCGCGGCCGAGCTTGGTGTGGGTCGCGGGATCGGCGCCGCGCGGCAGCCGTTCGGCATCGACCCGGGCCTTCAGCCGGCGCACCTCGCCCACGTCATCGGGGGACAGTCCCCCGGCCGGCCATCGCAGCGGGTCGATCAGTGCGGTGAAGTCGGCGCACAGGTCACGGTCACCGCAGATCGGTTCGGCGCGCAACAGCGCCTGCGCCTCCCAGGTGTGTGACCACCGGCGGTAGTAGGCGGCGTACGACGACAACGAGCGCACCAGCGGTCCCTGCTTGCCCTCGGGTCGCAGGCCAGCGTCGAGCCCCATCGGCGGGTCCGGCGCGGGCAGCGCGAGCATGTGCTGCATCTCGTGCACCACCGCGGATGCCGCCGCCTGCGCCTCCTGCTCCCCGCTGCCGGGACCGGGCGTGTAGACGAACATGACGTCGGCGTCGCTGCCGTAGCTGAGCTCGTGACCACCGAGCCGGCCCATCGCGACGACGGCGAGCCGCATCACCCGGGTGTCGTGCTCTGCCTCGGCCGCCACTGCGTCGACGGCGGTGGAGAGAGCGGCCGCGAGCGTCGCCCCGGTGATGTCGGTGAGCGCTGCTCCGACCGAGTCGATGCCGAGCAGACCGAGCAGGTCGGCCACCGACGTGCGGAACAGCTCCTCGCGCCGTGCTGCCCGCACGGACCCGATCGCAGCGACCGGGTCCTCGTGCCGCCGGACCGCCGCCGTCATCTCTGCCTCCAGCGGCGCTCGCGCGCGCGGGGTCAGGTCTGCGTCGTCGGCGAGCATGGCCACCGTCTGCGGAGCCCGCATCAGCAGATCGGTGGCATACCTGCTCGACGCGAGCACCCGCGCCATCCGTTCCGCCACTGCGCCCTCGTCCCGCAACAGCCGCAAGTACCACGAGGTGGAGCCGAGCTCGTCGGAGACGCGCCTGAACGCCAGCAACCCCTGGTCGGGGTCGGGTGCGTCGGCGAACCAGGCAAGCATCACCGGGAGCAGCGTCTGCTGGATGGCGGCCCGGCGCGACAGCCCCGAGGTCAGAGCTTCGAGGTGACGCAGGGCGGCGGCCGGATCGGCATAACCGAGCGCGGTGAGCCCTTGCCCGGCCGCCTCGGGTGTGAGCCGCACCTCCTCGCCCGGCAGCCGTGCCACCGCAGCGAGCAGCGGGCGGAAGAACAGCTTCTCGTGCAACCGCCGCACGTCACGGGCGTGCTGCCTCCACACCTGCTGCAGCGACGTGACCGGGTCCTGCGGGAAGCCGAGCGAGCGGCCGAGCGCCCGCAACGCGTCGTCCGACTCGGGCACCACATGGGTGCGCCGCAGCGCGGCGAGCTGGATACGGTGCTCGAGGGTGCGCAGGAAGCGGTACGCCGAGCCCAACGACGCCCCGTCGTCGCGGCCGATGTAACCGCCTGCGGTCAAGGCATCGAGCGCAACGAGTGTGGTGCTGCTGCGCAGTGCCTCGTCACCGCGCCCGTGCACCAGCTGCAACAACTGAACGGCGAACTCGATGTCGCGCATGCCGCCGGGACCGAGCTTGAGTTCGCGGTCGCCATGTGCCACCGGGATCTGGTCGACGACCCGGCGTCGCATGGCCTGGACGTCCTGGACGAAGCCGGGTCGGTCGGCAGCCTGCCAGACCAATGGGCCGATCGCCTCGACGTACGCCTGACCGAGGTCGCGGTCGCCGGCGATCGGCCTGGCCTTGAGCATGGCCTGGTACTCCCAGGTCTTCGCCCACCGTTGGTAGTAACCGATGTGGCTGCCCAGAGTCCGCACCAAGGGGCCGGCCCTGCCCTCGGGCCGCAGTGCCGCGTCGATCGGCCAGATCGTGCCCTCGCCGGTGTGCTCGGAGCAGATGCGGATCAGCCGCGCCGCCAGCCGGCTCGCGGCGCGGAGCGCGGTCGCCTCGTCGGTGCCGGCGGCGGTTTCGGCGACGAACACGACGTCGACGTCGCTGACGTAGTTGAGCTCGCGGCCACCGCACTTGCCCACCCCGATCACCGCCAGCCGGCACCGCGCGGCCTGGTCCGGCAGCTCGACGCCGGCCAGCCGGAGCGCCTCCCGCACGGTCTGTCCGGCGAGGTCGGCGAGCGCCGCCGAGACCTGGTCGATGTCGAGGACGCCGCTCAGGTCGTCGGCCGCCAGCCTCAGCAGCACCCGCCGGTACTCCACCCGCAGCTGGTCGGCGTCCGTGGCGGCGCGCAACGACAGCTTCTTCGGCACGTCGCCCCGCAGCTCGTGCCAGTGCCGCGGATGCCGCAGCAGGTGGTGGCCCAGCGCCTGGCTCGCGCCGAGGACCAAGCAGAGCCGCTCGCGCAGCACCGGGTCGGCGTGCAGGGCCGCGATGAGCTGCCGCGGATCGTCAACCGTCTGCGCCAGGTCGGCGAGCAGGGCCAGCGCCTGGTCCGGTGCCGCGCTGGTGGCCACGGTCTGCAGCAAGGGGACCGGGTCGTCGCCCAGGGAACCGATGAGGGTGGCGGCACGATCGATGTCATCGAAGCCGAGCCGGGCGAGACGGCCGCGGCTGGTGACGACGCGCTCGGTCATGGCGGCGGGGTCATCGCGGCGGGGTCATCGCGGCGCAGTCACGACGACCCGCGCGTAGGCGTTTGCGAGCGGGCGCCAGGCGCGGTGCAATTCCGCCCTGGCCCGCTCGACCGCGCGCAGGGCCGCGTCGGCGTCGAGCCCGCGGTCGGCCGCCCGGTCCCGGCCACGAGCCACCCAGAGCCCGAAGACGTCGGCGTCGACCTCGGGATGGAACTGCACGCCCCAGGCGTGCTCGCCGAACCGCACCGCCTGCGGCGTGCCGTCGGCGGCCCAGGCGAGGGGCCGCGCCCGGCTGGGCAGAGTGGTCACCGCGTCGTTGTTCCACTGCACCGCACGCACGTCGCCGGCCACCTCGGCGAAGAGAGGGTCGTTGTCCGCCTCGGCGGTCCACCCGACCGCAGTGATGCCGGTCGCCTGGCCGGCCGGGTTGCGTTGGACCCGACCACCGAGCGCGACCGCGGTGAGCTGATGGCCGAGGCAGATCCCGAGCGTCGGCGAGCCGGTGCGCGCGGCGGCGGACAGCAACATCTTGGTGGTGGTCAGCCAGCCGTGCGCGCCGTCGTCGTACGCTCCCATCTCGCCACCCAGCACGAGCAGCCCGTCGTGCTCGTCGAGATGCCGCGGGAGGGGGTCACCGGCGTACGGACGGCGTACGTCCAGGACGACTCCAGCCTCCTCCAACCACCGCCCGAACAACGCCGGGGGGCAGGCGTCCTCGTGCTGGACGACAAGCACGCAAGGCGGGTGGGAGTGGGTCGCGTCTGGCACATGCGCAGGCTAGCCCGACGTGCTCCGCGACGGCTCGGCCGCAGCGTCACAGCACCGGCAGCATGCGCTCGCGCTCGAATGCGGTGACCTGGCGGCGGTACTCCCCGAACTCCGCGCGCTTGTTGCGCAGGAAGAAGTCGAACACGTGCTCGCCCAGCGTCTCGGCGACGAGCTCGCTGCTCTCCATCGCGCGGACCGCGTCGTCGAGGTTGCGCGGCAGTGGCTTGATGCCCATGGCCCGCCGCTCCGGGTCGGTCAGGTTCCACACGTCGTCCTCGGCTCCCGCCGGCAACTCGTACCCGCCCTCCACACCCTTCAGGCCGGCGGAGAGCATCACCGCGAACGCGAGGTAGGGGTTGCAGGCGGCGTCGACCGAACGCAACTCGATCCGCGTCGACTGGCCCTTCTTGGGCTTGTACATCGGAACCCGGACGAGCGCTGAGCGGTTGTTGTGTCCCCAGCAGACGTACGACGGTGCCTCTCCGCCCCCGGCGAGCCGCTTGTAGGAGTTGACCCACTGGTTGGTGACCGCGGTGATCTCGGCGGCGTGCTCGAGCAGCCCGGCGATGAACGAGCGGCCGATCTTGGACAGGTGGTACTCCGCCCCGGCCTCGAAGAAGACGTTGCGATCCCCCTCGAACAGGCTCATGTGGGTGTGCATGCCCGAGCCCGGCTGCTCGGTGAACGGCTTCGGCATGAACGAGGCGTAGACGCCCTGGGAGAGAGCGACCTCCTTGACCACGACGCGGAACGTCATGACGTTGTCGGCCGTCGACAGCGCATCGGCGTAGCGCAGGTCGATCTCCTGCTGGCCCGGTGCGCCCTCGTGGTGACTGAACTCCACCGAGATGCCCATCGACTCCAGCATCGTGATCGCGTCGCGGCGGAAGTCTTGACCGACGCCCTGGGCGGTGTAGTCGAAGTATCCGCTTCGGTCGACCGGCACCGGGTCGCTCTGCAGCGAGCCGTTGTTCTTGAACAGGAAGAACTCGATCTCGGGATGGGTGTAGAATGTGAGCCCCATCTTGGCGGCCTTGGCCAGCGTGCGCTTGAGCGCGAAGCGGGGATCGGCGTATGACGGGGAGCCGTCCGGCATCATGATGTCGCAGAACATCCGAGCGGTCGACGGACCGTCGCCACGCCACGGCAGGATCTGGAAGGTCGACGGGTCGGGCTTGGCCAACATGTCAGCTTCGTAGACCCGGGCGAAGCCCTCGATCGCGGAGCCGTCGAAACCGATGCCCTCGTTGAACGCGCCCTCCAGCTCGGCGGGTGCGATGGCGACCGACTTGAGGAACCCCAGCACGTCGGTGAACCACAGCCGCACGAAGTGCACGTTGCGCTCCTCCAGCGCCCGGAGGACGAAGTCTTCCTGCTTGCCCATGCGCACAGTCTGCCCGGTCGACGTTGTCGCTGCGCCTCGATGCGGTCATCTAGGCTCGAAGCCGTGGCTCAGCTCCGACTCGCGCTCGCCCAGGTCGACCTGACCGTCGGCGACATTGCCGGCAACATCGACAAGATCGTGGCGCGCTGTCACGACGCGGCCGACCGCGGTGCGCACCTGGTCGCGTTTCCCGAAATGGCCGTCACCGGCTACCCGATCGAGGACCTCGCGCTGCGCTCGTCGTTCGTGGCCGCCTCCCGAGCAGCACTGACCGGTACCGCCGACCGCCTTGGCTCAGACGGCCTGGGCGACCTCACCGTGATCGTCGGGTATCTCGATGCCGACCATGACCAGGGGCACCAGCTCGGCCGGCCGAGGGGTGCCCCGCGCAACGCCGCGGCGGTGCTGCACGGCGGTGCCGTCGTCGCCACCTACGCCAAGCATCATCTGCCGAACTACGGCGTCTTCGACGAGTACCGCTACTT
>JALZMX010000242.1 GCA_030857985.1 Actinomycetota bacterium
TCGGGACCAGGACCGGTAGCCGCAGGCCGTCGGAGCACAGCGAGCCGGCGAGCCGGTCCAGCAGCTGCTCCGCGTCGGCGAGCTGCGGGACCCAACGCGGGTGGACGAAGCTGGTCGTCTCGACGACGCGGAGCCCGGCGGCGACCAACCGCCGGATGAACTCTGCCTTGACCTCGACCGGGACCACGGCCGGCTCGTTCTGCAGGCCGTCGCGGGGGCCGACCTCGTAGATCGTGACCTGGCGCGGCAGTCCCGGGTCGGAAACGGTCTGTGGCGCCCGCACGTCGTCAGTCCCCCGTGGGTGGCGTGACCACGAAGAGGGTCTGCCCCATCGCCACCTGGTCGCCGGCGGCCACGCCGATCTCGGCCACCACCCCGTCGTACGGCGCGGTGAGCGCGAGCTCCATCTTCATCGCCTCCATCACTGCCAGCGTGTCACCTGCCGCGACGCTGCCACCGCAGGACACGGAGACGCTGAGCACGGTGCCCGGCATCGGCGCGGTGACCGACCCGTCGGACACCGCGGCCGCAGCACCGGGAGCGAACGCGTCGGGGCGGGCGAAGACGTGCGGCTGCCCCCGGTGGCCGACGGTCACGTGATGGGGGCCCACCTCGACGTGCGCCTCGTGCAGCACGTCGTCGATCTCGAGTCGCACCAGTCCCGCCGAGGACGCCACCGGGCGGACCTGCCAGCAGACCACTGCGGTGCGGACGGTGCCGGCGGCCCGGTCGACGTGCAGCACGGCGTCGTCGAGCTGCACCGGCACGCTGGCCCGCGGTCCGGCGCTGCGCCAGCCGTCACCGGCACCGAAGGGAGAGGCAAGCTCGGCAGTCGCGGCCGGGCCGCCGGTGAGGTGCGCGGCAAGAGTCCATGCGGCGATGCAGCTGGCCTCGGGCGGGGTGTCGCGGGAGAAGTCGGCCAGGTGCTCGTCCAACCACCCGGTGTCGATCGAGGCGTCGCGGTAAGCCGGGGACGCCACCAGCTGACGCAGGAAGCCGACGTTGGTGGTGAGCCCCAGGATCGCGGTGTCGTCCAGCGCCTGCAGCAGGGCGGTGCGCGTCGCCTCCCGGGTGACGCCGTGGGTGATGATCTTGCCGAGCATCGGGTCGTAGGCCGTACCGACCCGCTGGCCGGACTCAAGCGCGGCGTCGACGCGGGCGTGCGCGGGCCAGGCGACCGTGGTGGCGACACCGGCCTGCGGCAGGAAACCGGCGTACGGGTCCTCGGCGTAGACGCGGGCCTCGATCGCGTGTCCACGCAGCCGGACGTCGTCCTGGGCGAGCGGCAGCGGCTCCCCTTGCGCGACCAGCAGCTGGAGTGCGACCAGGTCGAGCCCGGTGACCGCCTCGGTGACCGGGTGCTCCACCTGCAGCCTGGTGTTCATCTCGAGGAAGAAGAACTCCGCCTCGGTGCCCTGGCCGGTGAGCAGGAACTCCACGGTGCCGGCGTTGACGTAGCCGACCTCGCGGGCCAGGCGTACGGCGGCATCGGTGAGCCGGTCGCGCATGGTGGCGTCGATGGTGGGCGCGGGCGACTCCTCCAGCACCTTCTGGTGCCGGCGCTGGACCGAGCAGTCGCGCTCGAACAGGTGGAGGACGTTGCCGTGCGTGTCCCCGATCACCTGGACCTCGACGTGACGGCCGAGCTCGACGTAACGCTCGACCAGCACCGTGTCGTCGCCGAAAGCCGAGGCCGCCTCGCGCCGTGCCGAGGCGAGCGCCGCAGGGAGCTCTGCCGTCGTACGCACGACGCGCATGCCCTTGCCACCGCCGCCGGCCGCGGCCTTGACCAGCAGCGGGAAGCCGACGGGGTCGGCACCGTCCGGACCGCTGGCGAAGAACACATGGTTGCCCTGGACCTGTGCCGACGGCACGACCGGAACCCCCGCGTTGACGGCCACCTTGCGGGCGACGTCCTTGCGGCCCATCACCTCGATCACGTCCGCCGGCGGCCCAACGAACACCAGGCCCGCGTCGGTCACCGCCCGCGCGAGCTCAGCCCGCTCCGACAGGAACCCGTAGCCGGGGTGCAGCGCGTCGGCGCCGGTGCGTTCAGCGGCCTCGAGCAACGCCGGGATCGCGAGGTAGGACTCGCGAGCCGGCGTGGGACCAATGCAGACGGCGGTGTCGGCCTCGCGCACATGGGGAGCCTCGCGGTCGGCCTCGGAGTAGACCGCCACGGTCCGGAGGCCGGAAGCGCGCGCGGCCCGCAGGATGCGGACGGCGATCTCGCCGCGGTTGGCGACCAGCAGCGTCCCGAACCTCATCTGGTGCCCTCTCACATCCGGAAGACGCCGTAGGACGGCTCGGGGACCGGCGCGTTGGCGGCCGCAGCCAGCCCCATCGCCAGCACCCGCCTGGTCTGTGCCGGGTCGATGATGCCGTCGTCCCACAGCCGCGCGGTGGAGTAGTAGGGCGAGCCCTGGTGCTCGTACTGCTCCCGGATCGGGCTCTTGAACGCCTCCTCGTCCTCGGCCGACCAGCTGCGTCCGGATGCCTCGATGCCTTCCCGGCGCACCGTCGCCAGCACCGCTGCCGCCTGGTCGCCACCCATCACCGAGATCCGCGCGTTGGGCCACATCCACAGGAAACGCGGGTCGTAGGCACGCCCACACATGCCGTAGTTGCCGGCGCCGAACGAGCCCCCGACGACCACGGTCAGCTTCGGCACCACCGAGCAGGCGACCGCGGTGACCAGCTTGGCGCCGTCGCGGGCGATGCCGCGGTTCTCGTACTCGCGTCCGACCATGAAGCCGGTGATGTTCTGCAGGAAGACCAGTGGGATGCCGCGCTGGTTGCACAGCTCGATGAAGTGCGCGCCCTTAAGGGACGACTCGCTGAACAGGATGCCGTTGTTCGCGACGATGCCGACCGGGTAGCCCCAGATGCGGGCGAACCCGCAGACGAGTGTCTCGCCGTACAGCGCCTTGAACTCGTGCATCCTCGACCCGTCGACGATGCGGCGAACCACCTCGCGCACGTCGTACGGCGTGCGGCTGTCGGTCGGCACGACGTCGTACAGGTCGTCCGGGTCCTCCACCGGCTCTTCCGGCGGTTGCGGCTTCAATGACGGCGGCGTACGGCGTTCCAAGGTGGCGACGATCGATCGGACCACCGCCAGCGCCTCGGCGTCGTCCGCGGCGAGGTGGTCGACCACTCCGGACCTGCGCGCATGCACGTCGCCACCTCCGAGATCCTCCGCGGTGACCACCTCGCCGGTGGCCGCCTTCACCAGCGGCGGACCGCCGAGGAAGATCGTGCCCTGCTCGCGCACGATGACCGTCTCGTCGGACATCGCCGGCACGTAGGCGCCGCCGGCCGTGCAGGACCCCATCACGGCAGCGATCTGCGGGATCCCCTGCGCCGACAAGGTGGCCTGGTTGAAGAAGATCCGGCCGAAGTGGTCCCGGTCGGGGAACACCTCGTCCTGCAGCGGCAGGAAGGCGCCACCCGAGTCGACCAAGTAGATGCAGGGCAGCCGGTTGACCCGGGCCACCTCCTGGGCGCGCAGATGCTTCTTGACCGTGATCGGGTAGTAGGTGCCGCCCTTGACGGTCGCGTCGTTGGCGACGACGACACACTCGCGACCCTCGATCCGGCCGATGCCGGTGACGATGCCCGCGCTCGGTACGGCGTCGTCGTACATGCCGTGCGCCGCGAGCGGGGCCAGCTCGAGGAACGGCGAGCCCGGGTCGAGCACGCGGTCGACCCGGTCGCGGACGAGCAGCTTGTCCCGCGCGAGGTGCTTGGCGCGGGCCGACTCCGAGCCACCTTGGCGTGTCGTGGCGAGCCGATCCTCGAGCTGCGCCACCAGCTCGCGCATCGACGCTGTCATCGGAGCCTCCCGCCGGCTGTGCGTTTCCTGGTCAGCACGGTAGCGGCGGCTGCACCGCCGGCGCGCCCCGCGTCATCTCAGGTCACGGTTTGCGGCCGATGCCGCTGGCGAGCTCGCGCCAGCGTGCCGGCCCGCTGGACTGCGCGTCCAGCGGCGGCGTCGGCCCACCCGAGCCGCTCCGCAGGCCGGCGAGCAGAGCCGAGAGCGCGTCGACCGAGCTGTACGACGGGGTCCAGCCCAGCTCTCCGGTCGCGCGCGTGGTGTCCATCAACGGGGCCTGCCGCGCAAGGTCGAACAAGCCCGGTGACGCCGGCACCAGGTGCGCGGCCCAGGCGGCGGCCAACCCTACGCGCACGGCGCCGGAGGGCACCCGCACGACCCGGGCGCCGAGACACTCGGCGATCCGCGGCATGTCGAGGACCGGCTCGGCGGCGAGGTTGAAGGCGCCGCTGACTGGTGCGAGTACCGCGAGCCGGTATGCCTCGGCCACGTCGTCGGTGTGCACCGCCTGCAACGTCAGGCCCCCCGGGTCGGGCAGCACCGGAACCATCCCCCGTCGTACCAGTGCACCGGGAAGCAGCGGACCGGCGAAGAGCCGGCGCTGCTGGGATGCGGCGGCCTCCTGGAAGATGAACGCCGGCCGCATCCGCACCACCCGGCAGTCCGGGTGACGCAGCTCGAAGGTGTCCAGCAACCGCTCGACGTACGCCTTCTCGCGGGAGTAGCTCGCGGTGCCGGCACCCCCGTGCGTCGGCCAGGACTCGTCGACGCGTTCGTCACTGCCTGCGTCACTGGATCGCGGGGAGTAGGCGCCGATCGAGGACGCGTGGACCAGCACCGGCACCCCGGCGTCGGCCATCGCGCGCAGCAGCCTGGCGCTGCCGACCGCGTTTGCCCGCCAGGTGATCTCGGGGTTGCGGGTCGGCTGGAACAGCCAGGCCAGATGCACGACCGCGTCCGCGTCGGCGACGGCATCGGTGAGGTCGTCGGTGGCCAGGTCGCGCTCCAGCCAGGTTGTCTTCGGCGGCTGCCAACCAGGGCGCCGGCGCGCGATCCCGACGATCGAGGTGACCGCGTCGTCACGGCTCAGCCGCTCGACGACGCGGCTGCCGACGTTGCCGGTGCCACCGGTGACTACCACGCGCATGCAGAGCCGGTGCCCGGGTGGCGCGATCACCAAACCGCGCCGGTGGTTGGCGTTCTGCCATTCCCGATTCGTGTCTGCAACGGAGCCACCCACCCACACAACCGTGACGCCCGACCCGGGTCGGCTCCTGGATTCAGCTGCTGGTGAGCCCGAACGCGGTGACGTTGAGAGTGTCCTCGATTCCGGTGAAGCCCTCGAAGGGGTTGAGCCGGTTCTTGCCGAAGTCGACGTCACGGTCGTCCTCGGTGCCTCCGACACCGTCCGGGCCAGGCCCGAACATGGCCGCGAAGTTGCCGCCCTGGTCCATCAGGTTGGGCCGGCCATCGAACTGGTCGACGTGCCAGTTGCCGAGGTAGTGACCCGCCTCGTGCGCGACGATGTTGCCGATGCCGTTCCCGACGAACGCCACCCGGTCACTCTCGCGGGTGAGGTAGTGGTTCAGCGAGTACGGCCGGCGCTCGGGTCCGGACAGCAGGTCGAGCAGCACCAGAGCGGTCTCCTCGTGCCCGTAGTTGCCGGGGTCGATGGACTGCGCGATCCCGATCGTGAACACGCCGGACTCTCTGATCGTGCCGCCGACGATCAAGCGAGACACGTTCGGCTGGCCCCACGGGTCGGCGTGGTCGCGGCTGTTCAGGATCCGCACGCTGAAGTCGTCGTTGAGTCCGCGCCGGGCCAGGTCGCGGCGTACGTTCTCCTTCACCGTGGCCACGACCTGATCGATCAGCGCGTTCTCCTGGCGGCTGCGCAGACCCCACCGGCCGAGGAACGCCGACAGCGGCGACAGCTCGCGCACCCCCGGCCCTCCCCAGATCCCGGTGTTGACCCGCTCCCCGTCGAAGTCGAGGAACAGGGTTTGGACGGCGCCGTCCTGGTCTCGCTCCAGCCCGGGCCGGTAGACCTCGAGCTGCGCGCGGTAGTCCCCGGCCCCAGAGGTGACCGCCACGGTGTAACGACCGGCCTCCGGAGCAACATAGCTGACCACTGCCCTCCCGCCGCCGGGAAGCGGCGACTCCTCCGGATAGAGGAAGGTGGCGTCTTGGCTGGAGCCGAACGCCCGCCGACCGTCCCGCCCGTAGACGGTGAGCTTCTGTCCGGCGCCCGCGAGTGTCCCACCGAGGACGTCGCCAGCTTCGAGGTGTACGGCGTAGAAGTCGCGGTCGGGGCGGGAGACCGACAACGAGAACCGGTAGCGGCCTTCGCTCTCCGCTCCGGTGCCACTGCCGGATCGGAACCGACTGTTCGGATAGGTGCAGCAGCCGACCACCATGGCGTAGTACGTCCCCGCCTTCGGCACCGGATAGGTCAGGTCGACCTTGCCGTTACGGGGAAAGTCGAACGCTTTCAGTCCGCCCCGCTCACCCCAGACCGCCACCAGCGGCTGGAGCCGGCTGTCCCCGGCCGCTTGTGCGCTCGCGACGATCTGCTCGCCCGCCGGCACCCGGACCTTGTAGTAGTCGAAGTCCCCGCGGCCGCTGCCGTCCGAGCCGTGCGGGCCGTTGCCGGCGACGCCCCGGGTGACCAGGCCCTGCCGCTTTCCGGGGATGTTCGTCGGGCGCGCCAGCGGGATCGAGCCGTCGTCCTCCCGCGAGGGCCGCACGCGTGGCCGAGGGACGCGTTCGGCGGCGAGGTGACCGAGCACGAGCACCGCGGCGCGCTCGCCCGAGGCGGTGCCGAAGCCGGCGATGCGTTCGGCGTTCGCCTGCCGGTCGTTGGAGCCGAGCAGCCGCTGCGGCTCCTGCTCCTCGTACAGCAGCGGCTCAGCAGCCGGCTGCGCGGTGAGGTCGGCGGCCGCCCGTTGGGCGCTCTGCTGGACGCCGTAGCCCCGCCAGTAGCGCCAGTCCACCTGGTCCAGGTCGGGCACCAGCGCCAGGTAAGGATTCGCTGCCGGGAACGCCGCGCCGCCGTACCGGACGGTGGGGCGAGGACCGAGCGGCCCGGACTCGGGCCACCCCGTCGACCGGAGCGTGGACTGGTCCACCGACCCTGCCTGGTCGCTCGTGCTCCCCACAATGGGTGCGGCCATCGGTGCTGCCATCGGTGTGGACAGTGCGAGCGCGGTAGCGGCGACGCAGGCAACGGTGGATATGATCCGATTCACGATGGTCTCCCCCTCCAGCGCGTCAACGCGGGTCGACCCGGTGTCGAGACACGTTCAGGGCCGCGCTGGTGAGCAACGTAACGCGATTGTCGCCGCCGCGGGGCGTTTGCCGTGCTCCGAGTCCAAGTCGTTACCGGGGCTCGGCATCGAGACGGTCCTTGTGCATTTTGTCGTATGGTGACGCCTCCGCGGACCAGCGACGAGGTGGACAAGTGAGCGCAGCGACGTCGTTTCCTCGCCAGCAGGCACGGACCCTACGGTTCACCCTCGGTGCACCACGCTCCTTCACGGTTTCACCGGACGGGTCGCGCGTTGTCTTCCTGCGATCGAACTCCGGCACCGACCGCAGTCACCGACTGTGGGTCCTGGACTTGACGGACGGGGGAGACGCAGCCGAACGCGTCGCCGCCGACCCTGAGGAGCTCCTGGGCGGTGCCAGTGAACAGCTGGCGCCCGAGGAGCGGGCGCGTCGCGAGCGCAGCCGAGAAGGGGCGGCAGGCATCGTCGGCTATGCGACCGACACCGCGGTCGAGCTCGCTGCCTTCGCCTTGTCCGGGCGCCTGTTCACCGCACGGCTGCACACGGGCACGGCCACCGAGCTCCCGGTTCCCTCACCTGTGGTGGATCCGCGTCCGTCTCCGGATGGTCGCCAGGTCGGATACGTCTGTGCGGGCGCACTGCGCGTGGCGGCCGCCGACGGTACGTCGGACCGGGCCCTGGCGGAGCCCGGGCACGCCGATGTGACATGGGGACTGGCCGAGTTCATCGCCGCCGAGGAGATGGATCGCTCTCGGGGCTTCTGGTGGTCACCGGACAGCGATCGGCTGCTCGCCGCGCACGTCGACAACTCACCGGTGCAGCGCTGGTGGATCGCCGACCCCGCCAACCCCGCCAGCGCTCCCGCCCAGGTGCGCTATCCGGCGGCGGGCACGGCGAACGCGGACGTCACACTTGCTCTCCTCGGCCTCGACGGCTCCCGCACCGACGTCGAGTGGGACCGTGCCGCCTACCCCTACCTCGCCGACGTGCATTGGAGCGAGGGCAACCCGCCCATCCTGCATGTCCAAGCGCGTGATCAGCGCAGCCAGCTCGTCCTCGCCGTGGACCCAGTGAGCGGGCACACCCGCCCGGTGCACGCCGAGCAGGACCCCGCCTGGCTGGACCTGTTCCACGGCGTACCGGCCTGGACCTCGAACCGGAGGTTGGTGCACATCACCGACAGGGACGAGGGGCGGGTACTCACCGTGGGCGACCGCGCGTTGACTGGGCCATCCCTGCACGTGCGCGCCGTACTCGACGTCAATGACGAGTCGGTCCTGATCAGCGCCTCCGCCGGCGAGACGGCCGAGGAGGCGGAGATCGGCGAGGTGCACGTCTACCAGGTGACAGAGCACCGGGTGGAACGGGTCTCGGACGGTCCAGGTGTGCACTCCGCGGTCCGGTCGGGGGCAGTGACGGTCCTGTCCTCGGCCGGCCTGGACCGCCACGGAGCGCTGGTGCGTGTGCTTCGCAACGGCACGCAGGTCGCACAGATCGCCTCACACGCCCAGACGCCGGTGCGCACCGCGCGCCCCACGCTCACGCTGGCGGGGAGACGGCGGATTCCGGCGGCTGTGCTGCTTCCTGCCAGTTACACCCAAGACGACGGCCCGCTGCCGGTGCTGATGGACCCTTACGGCGGTCCGCACGGCCAGCGGGTGGTCGCGGCGCAGAACGCGCACCTGACCTCGCAGTGGTTCGCCGACGAGGGCTTCGCGGTCATCGTGGCCGACGGACGCGGCACCCCCGGCCGTAGCCCGGCGTGGGAGAAGGCAGTCCGGAACAACTTCGCCGGCCCGGTGCTCGACGACCAGGTGGAGGCCCTGCGAGCACTCGCCGGGCACTACCCGCTGGACCTTGACCGGGTGGCCATCCGCGGCTGGTCGTTCGGGGGCTACCTGGCCGCGCTGGCGGTACTGCGCCGACCCGACGTGTTCCATGCCGCCGTGGCCGGTGCCCCGGTCGCTGACCAGCGGCTCTACGACACCCACTACAAGGAGCGGTACCTCGGTCATCCCGCCGAACAGCCGGAGGTGTACGCCGCCAACTCGCTGATCACCGACGCGGGCTTGTCCGCAGCCTCCGACACCGTGCGCCCGCTGATGATCATCCACGGACTGGCCGACGACAACGTGGTGGTCGCGCACAGCCTGCGGCTGTCCTCCGCACTGCTCGCGGCGGGCAGACCGCACCAGGTGCTGCCGCTGTCCGGAGTCACGCACATGACCACGCAGGAGAGCGTCGCGGAGAACCTGCTGCTCCTGCAGGTCGACTTCGTCAAACGGTCCCTCGGCATCGAGCCGCCCAGAAGAGTTCGGTGACAGTGTCGCCGACCACTACGCTTGACTCTCGCGCCGCGACCCGCACCGAACACGAGAGGCAGTGCATGACCGGCAAGGGGATCTACCGTTCGTCCAACACCTGCATCCTGGCGGTCCAGGCGGTGGACGCACCGCGTGTCGTCACCTCGGCAGAGCTCGACGAGCGTCTGGCGGGCACCTATCGACGGGTGGGGCTGCGGGCCGGCCTGCTCGAGCGGCTGGTCGGCATCCGGGAGCGCCGCTGGTGGGCCGACGACGTCACCTACGCCGAAGGCGCAGCGCAGGCGGGCGCCAAGGCACTCGCCGAGTCAGGCGTGGACGCCACCCGGATCGAGCTGCTGGTCAACACCTCGGTGAGCCGGGCGCACCTGGAGCCGTCGACCGCTGTGTCGGTGCACCATGCCCTGGGGTTGGCACCGAGCTGCCAGAACTTCGACGTCGCCAACGCCTGCCTCGGCTTCCTCGACGGGATGCAGATCGCCGCCGCCATGATCGAGTGCGGGCAGATCGACTACGCGCTGGTGGTCAACGGCGAGGACGCCCGCGCCGTCCAGGAGACGACGATCGCGCGGTTGTCGGGATCGCAGGTCACCGCGACCAACGTCATCGACGAGTTCGCCACGCTCACGCTCGGTTCCGGGGCGGCGGCCATGGTCCTCGGCCGGGCCGACCTCCACCCAGAGGGGCATCGCGTGGTCGGAGGTGCCACCCGGGCCAGCACCGAGCACCACGGGCTGTGCGTCGGGGACATCGAGATGATGCGGACCGACTCCAAGGGACTGCTCGTCGCGGGTCTGGAGCTGTCCGCGGCGCTGTGGGAGGACGCCGCGGACGAGTTCGGCTGGGCGGCGGGCATGGACCGCTACGTGATCCACCAGATATCCCAGGTCCACACCACGGCGCTGTGCCGCACCCTCGGCATCGACCAGGCCCGGGTGCCGCTGACCTTTCCGACCTACGGGAACATCGGGCCGGCATCCGTCCCCTACACGCTCGCCAAGGAGTCGCAGAGCCTCGAGGCGGGCGACCGGGTGCTGCTCATGGGCATCGGGTCGGGGCTCAACGCCTCGTGCACCGAGATCCGCTGGTGACCGACGGCGCCCAGCTGCCTCCTCCACACCTTCCAGGACTCGAGCCATCGTGGTCGCGCCTGGTCCGGACCATGGACTTCGACGGCGTCGAGCAGACGTGGCACGTACTCGACACCCGGGCGAGCGATCCACAGCCGGCCCCACGAATAGCCCCCCGCATGACGCTGCTGTGCGTCCATGGGAACCCCACCTGGTCCTACCTGTGGCGCCGGCTGCTCGCGGCGGCGCCCTCAGCGTGGCGGGTGATCGCTCCGGACCAGCTGGGCATGGGCTTCTCGGACCGGCTGGGTATGCCGCGCACCCTGGCCCAACGGGTGTCCGACCTCGGTGCCCTGACCGAAGCCCTGGAGGTCACCGGCCCGGTCGTCGCGGTCGGGCACGACTGGGGTGGGCCTGTCTCGCTGGGGTGGGCGGCCGAGCACCGTGCGCAGCTGCACGGCGTGGTGCTCGCCAACACCGCGGTGCACCTGCCGGCGGGCCTGGCCGGGCCCGCGCTGATCCGGCTCGCCCGCATGCCCGCCCTTCGTGATGTCGTCTGCCGGCGGACGCCGACGTTCGTGCGGGCGGCCACCGCGTTGTCCCGCCCGTCGCTGCCGGCGGAGATCCGCGACGCCTTCGCCGCGCCGTACGCCAGCGCGGACCGGCGTGGGTCGGTCGCTGACTTCGTCGCCGACATCCCGTTCGAGCCGGGGCATCCGAGCCGCCGACCGCTCGAGCTCATTGCCGAGCGCACCGGCACGCTCGGCGTACCCGCCCTGCTGCTGTGGGGTCCGCGCGACCCCGTCTTCGGCCAGCCGTATCTCGACGACCTGCTGCAACGTCTGCCACAGGCGCAGCTGCACCGCTACGAGGGGGCGGCGCACCTGGTCACCGAGGACGCCCCTCAGTACGCCGACCATGTCGTCGGGTGGGTGTTCGACCTCGCCGGGTTGCCGGCCGCGCCGGCCGCTGTTCACCGTGCTGGTTCAGCGTCCGTGGCACCTGCGTCGTCGTTGTGGGCACGGCTCGTCGCGCGGGCCGGTGACCCTGGGCCCGCCGTGGTCGACCTCGCTCGGGTGACGGTGAGCTGGGAGCTACTCGAGCGCCGGGTGGGTGAGATCGCCTCGGGGCTGGCGGCTACCGGGGTTCGGCCCGGTGACCGGGTCGCGCTGCTCGTGCCGCCGTCGGTTGATCTCACCGCCGCCGTGTACGCCGTGTGGCGTGCCGGCGCCGTCATCGTCGTGGCCGACAGGGGCCTCGGCGTGCGGGCCATGGGACGTGCCCTGCGCGGTGCGCGGGTGGATCACGTCATCGCGACGGCACAGGGTCTCGCGGCGGCACGCGCGATGCGGCTGCCGGGGACACGGATCGCCGCCGGGACGGCCCCGCGGC
>JALZMX010000247.1 GCA_030857985.1 Actinomycetota bacterium
GCCCGGATCGCGGAGTCGGTGATCGCCGCGATCGCCGGAGATCGAGCGCGGCTGCGCGACGACCAGGGCATCGCTGTCGCCGCCTTGAGCGAGCCCGGGTCGCGCGTGCTCGTCGTACAGGCCACCGGATGGGGCAAGTCCGCGGTCTACTGGGCCGCCACCGGGATTCGTCGGCACGAGGGTGCTGGACCGACCCTCGTCGTGTCGCCGTTGCTGTCGCTGATGCGCGACCAGCTGGTGGCCGCCGCCCGGGCCGGGCTTTGCGCCGTGACCCTGAACTCCTCCAACGTCGACGCCTGGTCGGCGATCGAAGACCAGCTGGCGCGCGACGAGGTCGACGTACTGCTCGTCTCACCCGAGCGACTGGCCAACCCCGGTTTCGGCAGGCGGGTGCTGGACCGCCTCGCCGGCCGGATCGGGCTGCTCGTGATCGACGAGGCGCACGCGGTCTCCGACTGGGGGCACGACTTCCGGCCCGACTACCGCCGGGTGGCCGACGTGCTGCGGCGACTCAACGCCACGACTCCGGTGCTGGCCACCACGGCGACCGCCAACGCGCGGGTCACCGACGACGTGGCCGGCCAGCTCGGCGAATCGACGTTGGTGTTGCGCGGTCCGCTCGCCCGTCACAGCCTGCAGCTGGTCGTGATCGGGTCACTGTCACCGCTGGAGCGCTACGCCTGGGTCGTCGACCACCTGCCACGGCTGCCCGGGTCCGGCATCGTCTATACGCTCACGGTGGCCGACGCACAGCGGCTGGCGTCGGCGGTGCACGCGGCGTACGGCGACGAGGTGCCGGTTGCGGCCTACACCGGTGGGCTGGAGCCCGGCGAGCGGGAGCGGCTCGAGGACGGGCTGCGCGACAACCGGCTCAAGGCCTTGATCGCCACGTCCGCGCTGGGGATGGGCTATGACAAGCCGGATCTCGGCTTCGTCGTCCACGTCGGATCGCCACCCTCGCCGGTCTCGTACTACCAGCAGGTCGGTCGGGCGGGGCGCGGCATCGACCATGCCGCCGTGGTGCTGCTGCCCTCCGACGCCGACGCCGGTGTGTGGGACTACTTCGCGACCGCCACGATTCCTGACGCCGAGCAGGTGCGGCGACTGTTGGCCGGGCTGGCCGGCCACGACGGAGCGGAGCCGGCCACCGTGCCGTCGCTCGAGGCCGAGACCGGGCTACGGCGGGGCCGCGTCGAGCTGATGCTGAAGCAGCTCGCGGTGGACGGGGTGGTCGAGCGAGTGGAGCGCGGCTGGGTTGCGACCGGTGCCGACTGGGTCTACGACGCAGCGCACTACGACGGGATCGTGGCCACCCGGCGGCGTGAGGCCGACATCATGCGCGCCTACACCCGTGGCGAGCAATGCCTGATGCGGTTGCTGCAGGAGGCACTCGACGACCCGAGCGCGCGGCCCTGCGGACGGTGCTCGGTGTGTCTTGGCCGACTGCCCGAGCCGCTGGAGGCGACGCCGTCGACGGCCACCGTGCGGTCGGTGTCGGCGTTGCTGCGCGGTGAGACCCACCTGCTGGAGCCGCGCAAGATGTGGCCCGGTGGCGCCTTCGGCAGCCGGGGCCGCATCGGCGCCGACCAGATGGCCGAGACCGGTCGCACCCTTGTCCACGCCGACGCGCCAGAGTGGCGTGAGCTGGTGCGCCACACCTTCGCCGTCGACGGTCCGGCACCGGATGAGCTGAAGGCTGCCTGCGTGGACGTCCTGGCGCGGTGGCGACATTCGTGGGGGGCTCGGCCGGAAGTCGTGGTGACGCTGCCGGCAGCTGGGCATCCGCTCCTGGTCGGTGACGTTGCCGACCACCTGGCCAGCGTCGGTCGACTCGAGCACGCGGGGCTGCGGCTGACCGGGACGCCGGTGGCACCAGCGACGATGGGTTCGGCGGAGGAGGCAGAGGTGTGGCGCGACGCCATCGAGGTCGGCGACGACTGTCGAGCCGTGATTCGAGGGCGTCCGGTGCTGCTGGTGGTCGACGCGTCGTCGTCGCTGTGGCCACTGACGCTCGCCGCGGCCGCGCTCCGGCGCGCGGGTGCGAGCGCCGTACTGCCGTTCCTGCTGCATCGCCGGCCCTGAACCGTCACCGTGGCGGCGGAGGCTGCCATTCGGACGTATCGGGTATCAATGAGTCATGCCAGCAGAGGCGCGCCTGATCGCCGGGCGGTATCGGCTCGGGTCCGTCCTGGGCCGGGGCGGGATGGGCGCGGTCTGGCATGGTCACGACGAGACCCTCGACCGCCCGGTCGCGGTCAAGGAGGTGCGCTTCCCGGAGGGCATCCCCGGCCACGAACGCGACCTCATGCGCGAGCGGACGATGCGCGAGGCCAGGCTGACCGCACGGTTGAGCCATCCAGGAATCGTCACGATCTACGACGTGGTCTCCGACGACGGCCGCCCCTACATCGTGATGGAGCTGGTGGCGGGCCACAGTCTCGCCGAGGACATCGACCGCCACGGCGCGTTGGCGCCGCAGCGGGTCGCCGTCATCGGCTTGCAGGTCCTCGACGCGCTCGCTGTCGCACATCGCGAGGGCATCGTGCACCGAGACGTGAAGCCGAGCAACGTGCTGCTGGCGGCGGACGGACGGATCATCCTCAGCGACTTCGGGATCGCGGTCAGCGACAGCGACGCGAACCTCACCTCGACCGGACTCCTGGTCGGCTCGCCCGCATACATGTCGCCCGAGCGGCTGCGCGGCGAGGGAATCGGAGCGGCAGCGGACCTGTGGTCCCTCGGAGCCACTTTGTACGCCGCTCTCCAGGCTGAGCCGCCCTTTCGTGCCACCACGTCGATGGGCACGATCACCGCGGTCCTCGCCGATGACGTCGTACCGCCGGGGGTGGAGGGCCCGCTGCGGGAGGCGCTGCTCGGGATGTTGGTCAAGTCGCCGCAGGCTCGACTCTCCCAGGCACAGGTGAGGTCGCTGCTCCAGCAGGCGGTGGCGGAGGGAGAAGAATCGGCCCGACCGGTGGAGCCGGAGAGCGACAGCACCACCGTTCACCTGCTTCCGGCCGCGCCGGTGATGGCAGCGACCGCCGCGCCCAGCTCCGCACCGGAGGAGGTGGAGGACCGGCCGCGACGGCACAGCGCCACGCTGCCGCTGCTCGTGGGCTTCGCGTTGCTGGCGGTCGCCGGGGTCGTCTTCCTCGCCTTCACTCAGCTTGGCCCTGGAGACGATCCGGCCGGTGAGCAGCCGCAAGACAGTGGACAAGGTCCGGAAGCCGATTCGACGACCGACGGTGGGACGCCGAGCCCGTCTCCTGACACACCCTTGTCGGCGCCGCAGCCGTTTGCGTCCGCAGAGCTGTACGCGTTCGTCCGGGGGTTGTTCGACCCAGCCGAGTGTGAGCGGTCCCGGCCGGGTGAACGTCCGGTGCTCGACCGGAACCCGGACGTGGAGGCGGTCTCGTGCGAGGGGCCGGCGTACGGCGTGAACCTGTTCCGCAAGGACAACCCGGACGAGCTGGCCGCCGAACGCCAGCTGTACCTGAGCAAGGCGCAGCCCGGCTCGGTCACCCCGATCCCGGTGCCACCGGCGGGTCCGGCGGAGCAGTTCGACGGACGCCGGTTCGGGTTCATCCCCGAGGACGGCGGCGCTCGGGTCTACTGGGACTCGGTCAGCTGCATGTGCGGCGGGATCATCCGGGCACCCGACGCCGACGTGGCCGCCGCGATCGACTTCTGGCAGGGCGAATAACGACGCGGTCGCGCGGCGCTGGTCAACGGGGTACGGGCGCTTTCACCCAGACCGCGGAGCGGCCGCGTCCTTGGGGACTCACCCGGCCCTCGTTCTTCAACTGCTCGAGCGTCAGCCTGATGGTGGGGTCGCTGACACCGGGTAGGGCAACCCGCACGTCGGCGATCCTGAAGATCTGCGGGGCGTGTGCGAGCACGTACGCACGGACTCGGTCCTGCTTTGTGCCCGTTGACCGGTCCGAGGCGGCTCGCTGCTCGAACCTCTCGTAGGCTCTGGCGAGGACCTCGACGAAGTACGC
>JALZMX010000274.1 GCA_030857985.1 Actinomycetota bacterium
CTGAGCACCCTGCAGTTCCAGAGCCTCTCGGTCAGCCCGCACGACTCCGGGCTGCTCCAGGGCGGCACGCAGGACAACGGCACCTGGGAGAACAAGGACGGCCCGGTGACGTGGATCAACACGATGATCGGTGACGGTGGGCAGTCCGGCTTCGATGCGGAGAACGAGGACTTCCGGTTCCACAGCTTCTTCGACGCGTCCCCCGAGGTCAACTTCAACAACGGGGACATCGACGACTGGATCTACATCGCCGACCCGATCGGCTTCCTGGGCGGCGCCCAGTTCTACTCGCCGATCATCAGCGACCCGAAGGTCAGCGGCACCATGTTCGCGGGCAACGGCATCACCGTCTACCGCACCAAGACCTTCGGCCTCGGCAACCGGTCGATGGCGGAGGCGCAGCGGATCTGCAACACCTGGGACGGCACGTTCGAGGAGACGTGCGGTGACTGGAAGAAGGCGGGGCCGAACGACCTGACCTCGACCGCGTACGGTGCTGACCGCGCCGGCCCGGCCGTCGCCGCGGTCGAGCGGGCCACCACCGACACCAACACCGCGTGGGCGGCGACCACCACCGGTCGGCTGTTCATCTCGACCAGCATCGACGCCAGGTTCGCGGGGCGGATCTCCTGGCGCCGGCTGGACACCGACTCCACCATCGACCCGCAGCGGTTCATCAGCAGCATCGACATCCACCCGCAGCGGCCGAACGTGGCCTACGTGTCCTACAGCGGCTACGACGCGACCACACCGCTGACCCCGGGTCACGTGTTCAAGGTGACCTTCGACGGCAGCAAGGCGACCTGGGAGGACCTGTCCGGCAGCCTGCAGGACATCCCGGTCACCGACCTGGTCCGTGACGACCGGACCGCCGACCTCTACGCCTCCACCGACTTCGGGGTGCTGCGACGCCCGGCCGGGACCAACGAGTGGGTGCTGGCGGCACCGGGGATGCCACGGGTCGAGGTGGCCGGCCTGACGATCGTGCCCGAGGACCGGCTCCTCTACGCCGCCTCGCACGGTCGAAGCGCTTGGCGCCTGCGCCTGTAACGGGAGACGCGCACGGTCGCGGCGGCTGGAGGACCTTTGGTGCTCTGGCCGCCGCGGCCGTGTTCGCGCTCCCGTTGCTGCTGCTGGTGTCGGGCTCGTTGCGCCAGGCGGGTCTCCCGCCGCCGCCCACGCCCGAGCTGATCCCCGACCCGGTGGACACCGGGAGCTATGCCCGTGCGATTGAGCTCGGCGGGCTGGGCCGGGCCACGCTCAACTCGCTGGGCGTCGCGGCGGTCGCCGTACCCCTGAGCGTCCTGGTGGCGTCCTGGGCCGGGTTCGCGATGACCCGGGTGTCACCCCGGCTGGCCCGCACGATGGTGGTGGCGTCACTGCTCGCGCTGATGGTGCCGCTCACCGCGCTGCTGGTGCCGCGGTTCGCGATCTATCGCACGCTCGGCCTCACCGACACGCTGGTGCCGCTGGTCGCCCCCGCGCTGGTGGCGACCTCGCCGTTCTATGTGCTGGTCTTCTACCTGGCGTTCCGGGCGCTGCCGCGTGACCTGTACGACGTGTGCCGGCTCGAGGAGCTGTCACCGCTGCGGACCTGGTGGCAGGTCGGGATGCCGCTGGTGCGCCCGGTCACGGTGGCGGTCGCCGCGTTGACGTTCGTGCTGACCTGGTCGAGCTTTCTCGAACCGCTGGTCTACATCTACGACCGGACGCTGTTCACCGTGCCGCTGGCGCTACGCTCGCTGTCCACGCTGGACCCCACCGACTACCCGTTGTTCCTGGCCGGGTCGGTGCTGGCCAGCATCCCGGCGCTGCTGCTCTTCGGAGTGGCACAGCGCCGGTTCCTGCACCAGTACCGCGGACCTGGGTGGTTGGGACGATGAGACGACGAGCGGCGGCCGGGCGGACCCGCCGTACCCGGGCGCTGTCGATGCTGCTGCTGGTCGCCGCGCTGGCCCTGCCAGCGGCCTGCGGCGGCGGCGGGACGGCCGACTCGGAGGACCCGGTGCAGGTGCTGCTGTTCGGTGACCCGGAGGAGCTGGCCGCCTACCGTGAGCTGATCGCCGGTTTCGAGGCCGAGTCGCCGGTGGAGGTCCAGCTGGTGGAGGCAAGCGACCGGGAGGACCTGATCGCGCGGCTGTCCACGTCGATCGCCGGCGGCGCGGCACCGGACGTGTTCCTGCTCAACTACCGCTACTACGGCCAGTTCGCGGCCAAGGGCGCGATCGCGCCGCTCGACCAGCGGCTGGCCGACTCCGAGGCACTCTCGGCCGACGAGCTCTACCCGACCGCGCTGGAGGCTTTCCAGTGGCAGGGCGAGCAGCTGTGCCTGCCGCAGAACGTCTCCAGCCTGGCCGTCTACTACAACCGTGACCTGTTCGAGAAGTACGGCGTCGCCGAGCCACCCGAGCGGTGGACGTGGTACGAGATGGTGGCTGCGGCGGTCGCGCTGACCCGGGACGCGAACGGCAACCAGGTGGTCGGGACCGAGTCCGAGGGCACCCAGCAGGTGGCGGTCTACGGCCTCGGCGTCGAGCCGTCGATGATCCGGATCGCGCCGTTCGTCTGGTCCAACGGCGGTGAGCTGGTCGACGACCCGCAGGCGCCGACCCGCTTCACCCTGGACACGCCGGAGGCGGCGGAGGCGTTGCGCGCCTTCCTCGAGCTGCAGATTGTCTACGGGGTGATCCCCACCGACGGGGAGGTCGAGGCCGAGGACGACGAGACGAGGTTCGCGAACGGGCGGCTGGCGATGCTGTTGTCGTCGCGCCGGGCGACCACGACGTTTCGCAGCATCGAGGAGTTCGACTGGGACGTCGCCCCGCTGCCGGTCTTCGGCGAGAGCGTCGGCATCCTGCACTCCGACGCCTACTGCATCACCTCCGCGTCGCCCCGCCAGGACGACGCCTGGGCGTTCGTCGAGTACGCGCTGAGCGAGCCCGGCCAGCGGCTGCTCGCCCGCACCGGCCGGACCGTGCCGTCCAACATCGAGGTGTCCCGCTCGCGGGCGTTCCTCGACCCCACGCAGCCGCCCAGCCGGTCCCAGGTCTTCCTCGACGCGATCGACACGGTGCGCGCCACCCCGACGATCTCCACCTGGCCCGAGATCGAGGACGTGACCGCCGGCATCCTCGAGGACGCCCTCTATCTCGGCATCCCGATCGACGAGGTCGTGCGCCGACTCGACGAGGAGACGCGGCCGATCTTCGCCCGCGGCGAGGGCCCGTGACCGGACTCGAGCTCGCCGGTGTCCGAGCGGCGTACGGCGGGGAGGAGGTGCTGCGCGGCATCGACCTCACGGCCGGCCCGGACGAGCTGCTGGTCGTGCTCGGACCCTCCGGCTCCGGGAAGTCGACGCTGCTGCGGGTGATCGCCGGGCTGGAGCCGGCGACGGCCGGCCGGGTCAGAATCGGGGGAAGGGACGTCACCGAGGTGAGACCCGGGGCGCGCAACGTGGCGATGGTCTTCCAGAGCTACGCGCTGTTCCCGCACCTGACTGCGCGCGACAACATCACCTTCGGGTTGGAGGTGCGCGACGTCCCGCGGGCCGAGGCTCACGCCCGCGCGGCCGAGGCCGCCGTACTCGCCGGCTGTGACGGCTTCCTGGACCGCCGGCCGGGCCAGCTGTCCGGCGGCGAGCGGCAACGGGTGGCGCTGGCCCGGGCGCTGGCCCGCAAACCGGACGTGTTCCTGCTGGACGAGCCGCTGTCCAACCTCGACGCCGAGCTGCGGACCCAGACCCGCAGCGAGCTCAAGGCGCTGCACACCCGCCTCGGTGTCACGATGGTGCACGTCACCCACGACCAGGTCGAGGCGCTGGTGCTCGGCGACCGGGTCGCGGTCCTGCGGGACGGCCTGCTCGAGCAGGTGGGTACGCCGGAGGAGATCTGGACGTCGCCCGCGACCCGCTTCGTCGCCCGCTTCGTCGGCAGCCCGGCGATGAACTTCCTGCCCGCGGACGGTCCGCTGCGCCCCGCGGGCATCGGCCACGAGGACGCTGCCGGGCTCGAGGTGGGGGTGCGCCCCGACGCCCTCACCCTCGCCGTGACGCGTCGATCTTTCGGGACGCCCGCCACCGTGGAGCAGGTCGAGCTGGTCGGCGCCGACGCGCACGTGCACCTGCAGATGGACGGCCACCGGGTGGTCGCCCGGGTCCCGGCGGCGGCGCGACCAACGGTGGGTGAGCGGTGCGGGGTGAGCGCGGCGCCAGAGCACCTGCACGTGTTCGACCGGGCCAGCGGTCGCCGGGTGCAGCGTTGAGTCGGGTGCGGCGTTGAGTCGGGTGCGGCGGTGAGTCGGGTGCGGCGGTGAGGAGGTCGCGCCAGGAGCGGGTGCAGCTGGCCGGGATGCTCGCGCCGTTCGTGCTCGGTCTGCTGCTCCTCGTGCTGCTCCCGGCCGTGGTCACGTTGGCTCTGTCGGTCACCGAGTACGACCTGATCAGAGCGCCGCAGTGGGTCGGACTGGCGAACTTCGTCGAGCTGTTCGGCGACGACATCTTCCGCATCGCGCTGGTCAACTCGATCGTGTTCGCGCTGATCGCGGTGCCGTTGCGGGTCGGTGCGGCGCTGGTGCTGGCGCTGGTCCTGCACCGGCGCTCCCGCGGGGTGGGCGCGGCACGTACGGCGGTGATGCTGCCGACCGCGGTGCCGGAGATCGCCTACGGTCTGCTGTGGCTGTGGATGTTCAACCCCTTGTACGGGCCGGTCAACCAGCTGCTGCGCCTCGGGGGCGAGAACGGCCTCACCCTGTTCGGTCGTACCCCTCCCGCCTGGCTCACCGACCCCAACTCCGCGCGTGCGGCGATCATCATCTTGAGCGTCTTCACGATCGGCGAGGCGTTCTTCGTGCTGCTGACCGCCCGGCAGGCGGTGCCGGGTGAGGTCTACGAGCTGGCGGCGGTCGAGGATGCCACCGGCTGGGACGTCTTTCGCCGGATCACGCTGCCGCTGATGATGCCGGCACTGGTGCTGCTGCTGCTGCGGGACACGATCCTGAGCCTGCAGCTGAACTTCATCCCGGCGCTGGTGGTGACCGACGGGGGGCCGCCGCGCTACGCCACGACGTACCTGTCGCTGTTCGTCTACCGTAACGGCTTCGAATACCTGCGCTACGGCTACGCGGCGGCTGCCACGCTGGTGATGCTGCTGCTCACCGCGGCGGTGGTGCTGGTGCAGTGGCGGCTGATCCGCCGCTACCGCCGGGCCTACTCGCTCTGATCCGGGTTCGGGGTGCGGGCGTGGGCCTACACCCCGATCGGGTGCCAGACGGTCTTGGTCTCCAGGGCCCAGGTCAGCCGGTCCAGGCCGGGCGCGTCGGTCCAGTCCGGCTCACCGTCGAGCGGTGCCCGGCGGACCCGCTTGAGGTTGTCGGCGGCGGCCACCTCGAGGTCGCGGGCCAGGTCGGCATCTGTGACACCGGTCAGGTCGATCGCGTTGACGTCCA
>JALZMX010000282.1 GCA_030857985.1 Actinomycetota bacterium
GTCCGCACGCCGGCCCCGGCCAGGCGCAAATCGGCGATCTGCAGCCGCTCTTCCAAGCTCAGATACCGGCCCGAGGGTTCGGGCTTCTTGCGCGGGACCTGCCCACCGGTCGCTTGGCGCCAATGACGGCCAGTTCGTCGATTCACCCCGACAGCATCACAGGCAGCTTGCAGCGTCGAGCCCCGGGACATCAACACCCAGAACCGAGCCTGCTTCTCGATCAGTTCCTTCTTCGACCACATGCACAACACCTCACATCAGAAGGGGTGTTGCGACGACCGACTGAGCCTGCCTTCCGCTTGCGGGTCCTCCTAAGGCGACGGGCCGGGCACTGGCGTTGGTACTGACCCAGGTCCTCTCGGCGGCGGGCCACCGCTGACCGTCGATGGCACGAGGCCGCGCAGCGGGCAGTACCGTCAGGTTCATGCTCCGCCGTTTCGTCTACTTGGACAGGACTGCTCTCGGCCAGTACGTGACCGCTTTGGAGGGTGGCTTAACGACCGAGTCGACGACGCGCCTGTTGCGGTCCGGCACCGGTACTGGTGGTGTCGATGCGAAGGTGATCACGGCTTCGGGCGCAAGATCACGCGAGGAAGAGGAGGCGAGAACTCGCGCCGACACGGACGAGGCACGATTCGACCGGCTGCTCCGGGCCGCCGGCGCCGAGCCAGAAGCGCTCGACTGGGTCGAGGTCTTGCAGCCCGACACCGACCTCGAAGGGATTGGCATCGGAGCGATGCTGTCCTGGGAGTGCGACCTGTACGTCCCGGAGATCATTCAGACACTGGCCCGGTCCGGCGAGGCCCTCGGGGCGATCGGGATGATGCAGAACCTGCTGCCTATGGCGAGGAGTCTCGGGTTGGACACTGAGGGGCTGCCCAACGATGAGGAGATGAGCGCCGCATCCGGCTTCATCAGCGGGATGGACGCGAGTCTTCTCGTTGTCGGCGAGGACGACGAGACGGACTGGCGGGTGGCCGGCCAGTTGACTGACGATTCGCTGCACGGTGACGTCGAAGGCAGGGCGCGTGTCGTCGGTAAGGTGTCCAAGATTGTTTCCTTGGGTCGCTGGAAGCCTTATCTGACCTTTCCCGGGATGAACCTCTCGCCGCGTGAGGAGCGTCGGAGGATGGAGCGTCAAGCGCCTGCTCCGGGCAGGGAGGGTGAGTACCTCTCAGGTCCGGCACTCATACTGGACATTCTCGCGATTTGCCGCTAACCCCACTCTCGTTGCCGACGCCACGTGCCACCTTTGTGTTAGTGATAACGGACTCTTCGACATGAAGCGTGGTAGCCGCGATCGCGACACGACCCTCAGCCTGACGTAGGGAGACAGGTCTGGGGCCTCAGACTCCGTAGTCGACGAAGACACGGAAGGAGAGGCCCCAGATGATGCAGGATCTTACTGGCATGCCCGCGGTCGGCGAGCGGATCGACACCGGTTCGGTGGCGCTGGGTCTGCCCGAGTTCGTGGTGTTGGCCGCCGGGGAGTACGCCGGCGAGGTCGAGCTGCTGGTCGAGACCACGGAGTCGGTGACCGGTTGTCCGCGGTGTGGGGTGGTCGCCACCTTGCATGACCGCAAGCCACGCTGGGTTCGGGACCTGCCGGTGGGCGGCCGACCGGTGGTGCTGGTGTGGTTCAAGCGGGTCTGGCGCTGTGTGGAGCCCGCCTGTGGGCAGCGGACCTGGTCGGAGCGGACGGTGGCGATCCGGGCCCGGTCGGTGCTGACCGAACGGGCCCGCGTCGAGTGCGCGCGCCGGGTCGGCCAAAACGCCACCGACGTGGCCCGGGTGGCGACCGATCTCGGGGTCGGCTGGGGCACCGTGATGCGCGCGGTGTGGGAGTACGGCCAGAAGGTCTTGGACGGCCAGTGGCTGCACACCAACGTGACCGTCCTCGGGCTGGACGAGACCGCTTTCCTCAAGGCCACCGCAGCCAGCAGCACCCAGTACCTGACCGGGATGGTGGACCTGCGGCCTGCCGGCGGCGGCCCGGCCCGGCTGCTCGACGTGTGCCCGGCCGCTCCGGGACGGTGGTCACCGACTGGCTGGACGAACGCGGCCCGCACTGGTGCACCCGGGTGCAGGTCGCCGCGCTGGACCCGTTCCGCGGCTACGAGCGGGCGCTGCGCGCCGGGCTGCCGGCGACCGTGGTGCTGGATGCCTTCCACGCCGTCCGGTTGGCCCAGCGCGCGATCGACGACGTCCGCCGCCGGGTCCAGCAGGAGGCCCTCGGGCACCGCGGCCGCAAAGCACGACCCGCTGTACCGGATCCGCCGGATGCTGCTGCACGGGGCGCAGAACCTCACCCTGAACACCTACACCCGACTGCTGGCCGGCCTGGACGCCGGTGACCCCGACGGGCCACGTCGGCGCGGCGTACATCGCCTGCCAAGAGCTTCGCCATCTCTACGCAGCCGGCGACCTGGACCAGGCCCGGCGTCGGCTGCACACCTTCTACCAGGCCTGCGCGCTGCCGGGCGTCCCCGAGCTCGAACGCCTCGGCCGCACTATCTCGGCATGGGAGTCACAGCTGCTGGCCTACTTCACCACCGGCGGAGTGTCCAACGGGCCGACCGAGGCGGTGAACCTGCTGATCAAGCGGATCAAGCGAGTCGGCTTCGGGTTCCGCAACTTCGCCAACTACCGGCTCCGCCTCCTGCTGCACTGCGGAATCACCTGGCACACTCACCAAACGACACGGATCCGGGGCCGGTCACCACGTTCCATGGCGTAGAGCCACTAAACCGATCCATCGCCACACCTGGGGCGCAGCCGTGGCTGATGTTCACCGGGGTGCTCGGCCGCATCCCGCTGCTGGCCGGGACATTCCGGGTCGGCTACCGGCCCCAGGTGGGCGCCGCACGTGCGCCTCTGCTCGGGGTGATGTTCGGCATTGGCTGGACCCCCTGTATCGGCCCGACCCGGATGCCTCGGCTAGCCTCTCCAGACCGGTGCGACGTTCCTGCGATAGCCACGTCCGAAGATCCCGCCGATGATGGAGACCACTGGACCGGGCACCTCTCGAGTCACGGCCTCCCGCTCCTCGCGCGATGCGCCGTCGAGCAGCCACGCGAAGAAGCGGCCGGCCCTGGCCGGGTTGACCCTTCCGAATGTCCTGTTCATGGCCTTCATCTCCGCAGTGTCCCGCTTGGCCAAGTAGACCTCCTCGATCTCGGCCTCCTCGTGGTCGAAGTGCGCAACCGTCACCTCCTCCAATGTCTGGAAGGCGGCCAGCGCTGCTCTGGACTCCTCGATGCCGGCCCTCTGCGTGAGCGCGCCGACCGCGCTACGGGTCTCGGCCAGCGATGCGGCCATGGACTCGTGCTCGGCGTCCATCGTCGCCAGGAGATCCGTGCTCACACCCACCGCCCGAAGCGCCGGCCACGCGATGGAGTGCTCGCCCTGGTGGTGGTGGGTCAGTTGGTCGTCGAAGTTTGCCCACGCGGTGCCCAGCTGTCGTGCCCGGGTCAGGTCGCCCGGTGGCAACGCAGCCAGGGCGGCGACGAACCTGTCCAGGTCGCGACGAAAGGCGCCGTGGATCGCCTTGTTCATGCTCATCTCGGTCATGCCCGGATCATAGGCAAACGAGTCCAAGCCAAGAAGGACTTCAGACACCCTCGACATCGGCGGTAGCTGCGACCGGGCAGGAAGATACGAATAGCGACGAAACCACTACGCAACGTCAACGGGCCGGATACAGTCCGAGACCAGAGGGACGACCCCCGTCAGAGGCCAACCGCCGCAAGGCAAAGGCCGCACAGCCATCCATCCCTGTCCGCTGGACGGCTCCCGCTCCGGAAAGGGATGAAGATGTCCTCAAAGCGCGCTTCGCTGGACCTGGCCAAGGTGAGAGTCTCACGCCGCGGCGTCCTCACTGGCGCCGCAGCGACCTCCGCTGCCGTTGCTCTACCCGTGGCCTTTCCCGGTAGCGCCAGCGCCGCGGAGCCGTACCTGCCGCCAGTTCGCTCGTACACCGGAACTGCCGTGCCCACCGCCCAGACGCGGCAGATGGCGAACGGCTTCGCCTACGGCTACACATCGGCGCTCGGCGCCGAGATGCAGGCCGCAGGCGGACCGAGGGCATGGTTCGACAGCCAGCTCAGGCCGAGCGAGATCGGTGACGCAGCGGCGGCCGCATTCGCCGACTGGTACCCCACCATCGGGCGCACCCCCGTGCAGCACTTCGACCTCGCCAAGATGTCGAACAGCTACGGATACACCGTCTGGAGCAACCACGGCCGGTGGTCGATGCTGCGGCGGATGTTCTCCAATCGGCAGCTGCACGAGGTGATGACCGAGTTCTGGTGCAACCACTTGCACGTGTACGCCGGAGCTGACCTGACGTGGCTGTGGCGCGAGAGCTTTGACGCCACGATCCGCGAACACGCGCTCGGCCGCTTCGACGAGATGCTGCAGGCAGTGACCATCCACCCGTCGATGCTGGTCTACCTCGACGCCGACCTCTCCAAGGTGGTCCGCCGGCGTAAGAACTCAGGCGAGATCGTGACGACCGAGAGGATCAACGAGAACCTGGGCAGGGAGCTCCTGGAGCTGCATACCGTGGGCCGCAACTCCGGCTACACCGAGACCGAGGTCAAGGACTCGGCGTACATCCTGACCGGGTGGACGATCGACCGGTTCAACACCTGGAAGCTCTCCTACGATCCTGAGAGCCACTACACGGGCAGCGTCAAGGTGCTCGGCTTCACCGCCGAGAACACGCAGCTGGACGGCCGAGCTGTCCTGACCAGCTATCTGCAGTACCTCGCTCACCACCCGGCCACGGCTCAGCGGCTAGCCCGAAAGCTGGCTGTCCGCTTCGTCTCCGACAACCCGTCCGACGCGCTCGTGAACCACCTCGCTGACGTGTTCCGAGACTCCGGCACCGACATCAAGGCAACCTTGACCGCGCTCATCGAGCATCCCGAGTTCACCGACGCGGTGGGCAAGAAGGTGCGGACGCCGACCGAGGATGTGGCCGCAACGTTCAGGCTGCTCGATGTGAAGATGACCAAGCCGAGCCGTGCAACCGACGCGGCGAACGCGATCTTCTACCTGTGCAAGACGGTGGGCCAGGTCCCGTTCGGCTGGGAGCGACCCGACGGCTTCCCCGACGACGGTGAGGCATGGTCGTCGGCGGGCCGGATGATGGGCTCCTACCGCGTGCACAACTCGACGGCCGGCCACTGGTATCCCCGCACCGGGGTCACCTACCGGACCCATGCCTCGTGGCTTCCCCAGTCCAGGATCCGCTTCGACCTCTTCGTCGACCACCTCTGCCGGACACTGCATGGGCGCGGTGCCACCAGCCTGGTTCTGGGCGCCGCGTGCATCGTCGTCGACGCGCAACCGGGGGAGATCATCACCACGGACCACAGGGTCATCAAGTGGCGGATGCCAAGGCTCATCGGTCTCCTCCTCGACACTCAGCAACACCTGACGAAGTGACGGGCGACCTCATGACCAGCAACGACTGCTCCTGCAGCGAATACTCCAGCTCACGACGCTCCTTCATCCGCAATGCTCTGGCCGTCACCGGTGGAGCGGTTGCCACCATGGCGTTCGGCGAGACGTTCCGCCAGACGGCGTACGGCGCGACGAACGGCAACGTTCTCGTCGTCCTCAGTTTGCGCGGTGGGGCTGACGGCCTCTCGATCGTCGTCCCGCACGGCGACCCGGACTACTACCCGTCGCGGCCGAGGATCGCCATCCCCAAAGCCTCCCTGCTGGTGCCGGACGGCCTCTTCGGGCTGCACCCAGGGCTGCAGCCTCTGCAGGGCATGTGGACGGGCGGCAAGATGTCCGCGATCCACGCCACCGGTCTGCCGCAGCCGAACCGATCGCACTTCTCTGCGGTGGAGGAGATCGAGGACGCCGACCTGGGCTCACAGTTGCGCAGCGGCTGGATCAACCGGCTGATCGGGCTCGACACCGACACGTCACCCCTCCAGGGAGTCACCATCGGCTCCGGGCTGTTGCCCACGTCGATGTACGGCCCCGAATCGACCCTGGCGACAAACCGGACCGAGGACATCCAGCTCTTCGGTGCGCAGGACGATGCTGGTCAGCTGAGGCGCCGGCAAGCCCTCACCCAGCTCTGGCAGAGCGCGGACGGTCCGCTCGGTGTCGGTGCTCGGTCGAGCCTGGCGACGACGGCCACGCTCGGTCCCGCACTGGCCAAGCGCTACGTCCCCGCCAACGGCGCGACCTACCCCGCCAGCGACCTGGGAGACGCTCTCAAGGACACCGCACGACTGGTCAAGGCCCAGGTAGGGGTCGAGGTCGTCACCCTCGACTACGGCAGCTGGGACATGCACTCGGCTCTGGGCACGCTCGGCTCGACCGGCGACGCCAGCATGCAGGGCATGGTGAGCAACATGGGCAAGGCGCTCGCCGCCTTCTTCGCCGACCTCGGCGTCATCGGTGACCGAGTCACGTTGGTGACGTTGACCGAGTTCGGCCGCCGCGTTGTGGAGAACGGCGCGGCCGGGCTCGACCACGGCTGGGGCAACGCGACGCTGCTCATGGGTGCGGGCGTCAAGGGTGGCCGTTACTACGGAACCTGGCCGGGCCTGAACCTCAGCTCGACCGCGGACGGCGACGTCTCGGTGACGACGGACTACCGGAGCATCCTGGCGGAGGTCCTCTCCAGCCGCTTCGGGGCCTCGATCCCCACGGTCTTCCCCAACTTCAGGCCAGAGAGCCTCGGGCTGATGGCTTGACCGCGTAGCCGTCCGCCGACTGCTCCAACGAGACCGCTGGTCGCCCAATCCGGGGGCCAGCGGTTCTCAGTTGCTGTAGCCCGTCGGCCTGGAGGCGGTGCGGTAGACGTGGTTGAAGTTCGCCACATAGCGCTTGTGCACGCTCTGGCCGCGGATCCTGAGCGTGACCTCGTCGGAGCGCCGCAACGACGCTGGCGTCCAGTTCTCCGAGCCGGTGAAGACGTGCCAGGACGACGCATCGCCGGCGTAGACCCCGTTGATCAACGTGTACTTGGTGTGGACACGCTTGTCGACTTCGCCGTCACCGTTCACGTCGTGTCGGCTGTTGCGGACGTCGATGCCGTCGTGCTTCCCGCGCCGCCTCAAGATCTGGGAGACCTCGGGCGACAGAGCGCCGAAGATCACCTTGACGATGCAGCCGGAGTTGTCCAGCGACAGGAGCTTTCGAGCCAGGTACTCGCCGCGGTCGCCTGCGATGAAGAACATCGAGACCCGGATGATCGTCTTCCCGTCCACCCCAGCGCCGCCGTTGGCACCATGGCATCGCACCTTCGACAGGTTCTCGTAGATCGTGTCGCTGTACTTCGTCGTCCCGGGCCGGGGGTAGAAGTAGGCCTGGTACCTGCCGCTGGTGGTCACGCGGTACGGCGATTTCACCGCCCTCCTCGTCGACATCTCGCCGAAGGTCCGGACGAAACCGCCGTACAGCACCGCCTTGTTCACGACGGTGAAGAGGTCGTTGAAGCCGCGGTAGATGGTCCCCCGGGTGAGGTTGCCGGAGCTGATCATCACCACGTTGGACGCTCGCCCCACCTGCGAGAACAGGTAGAACTTCGAGTGCATGGTGGCAGGCTGCGAGCCGCGGCAGCCGTGCGAACAGGTGATGGCGAAGCTGCGGGCCGAGGTGTCCGTCCCGAGGACTCTCTGGAGCCTGCGCAGCTGACCGGTGTCCGCGTGCTGGTTCAAGATCATCCGGACGTTCACGCCACGCTTGTGGGCGGAGATGAGCTTGTCCGCCGTTTGCCTTACGTCGATGGCCCACGTGGCGATGCGGATCGTTGAGCCTTTTCGGGTGCCGGAGATCGTCCGCTCGATGCGGTCGGTGATCCGGAACTTCTCGGCGTGGGTCCCGAACGGGAGGCTGAAGAGGGCGCCCGCAGGAGGCGTGTAAGGACCGACCGCGCTGGCGAGTGTGCTCACGTTCACCGGCGCGACGGCAGTGGCGGGCGCCCCGATGACGGTGCCGGTCGCCGGCGTGACGGCGGACGTGCTCGTTGCCAGCAGCACAATCGCCAGCACCGCCGCAAAGAGGCTTGCGCCGAGCCTTATGAACATGTCGAACCCCCGCTACTTCCATTCATTGCTGCGAACCATTACCGACGGTGCCCACTGATGGCGGGCGCTGCCAGAAGCATACGGGATCCGGAGCCGCTTGACACCCAGTGAAATCTGGTGCTCCCCTCCTGGGCGTCGGCGGCAGACGGGCAGCCCGGAGCCGCTCAGCCGGTCCCCGGCCCGGCTGACCGGTCGCGACGACGCAGCGGTCGTCTCGTCACCTGCCGTGACGAGGTCCGGAAACGGTCGATGGCCTGCACAGCGGGTGGTCGCGACTCCCATGCGCGCCGACGCTTCTCGCGTTGACGGGCGCGCTCCTCCACATCGATCTCGCGTAGCATCCGCTCGACGCTGGCGAGGAGAGTCCCGTGCAGCTCCCAAGCCCCCGGGTCGTCGCGTCGGTCGATCAGGAGCAGCTCGGTCAGCCGAACCCGTGTCTCGCGGACGGTGTCCACGGCCTCGGACAGTCCCGCCTGTTGCGCCTCCGCGCCGCCCTCTGCCTCCTCGCGCACGAGCCGACCGAAGGTGTGGACCGCGGCCGCGAGGTCGCGCAACAGCACGGAGAAGACGTCGCGCACGTCAGGGGGGTAGCTCTCGTCCTCGTCCGGCAGCGCTTGGACCCGGTCGGCGATCGCGCGACAAAGTCCGCGCATGGCGACGGTGCAGTGCTCGAGTGACTCCAGCCCGCTGCGCAGACTTGGTACGGCGTCCATGGTGCCCAGCGCTCGGACGTTGAGCCGGCGACTCTCCTCCGCGTGCGCGAGCGTCCGGTCGACCCGCGACACCCGACGGGCGACGCTGCGGCTCTCCTCGAGCCAGCGGCCGGCCTCGTCCGCCGAGACGCCGTCGGCCAGCTCCTCCGCCATCCGCTCGAGCAGGCTGGCTATCTCGCCGGCAAGGCGCTGCACGGACTCGCCGGCAGTTCGGGACTGCACCGGACCGGGGAGCACCACGTTGTACAGCACACCGACGGCGGCGCCGACCAGAGTCTCGGTGATGCGCCCCGCGGCCGGCGCCTCCGCGCCCCCGACGGCGAGGACCAGCATCGCGCTGATCGGCACCTCCAGCATCTGCTCGCGCAGCTGCAGCAGCTGCCCGACCAGGATCGCCGCTGAGATGAGCAGCGCGAGGCTCCACCAGCTGAAACCCACCAGGGCGGAGAACAGCACTGCCACCACCACCCCCGCCACCACGCTGGCGATCCGCTGCAGGCCGGTCGTCAGCGTGCTGTAGAGCGTCACCTGGACGACCAGCAGAGCCGTCAGCGGAGCCAGCAGCGGTCGGGTTCCCGGGAAGAGCAGGTCGGCGACCAGGTATGCCGCCGCTGCGGCGGTCGTGAGCCGCAGTGCCCGGACGACAGCCTTCTGTCCGCGCTGTCGCAGCCGGTCGAGCGCCGCCGCCGCGATCCGCCGCGGCCCGCGCCACCACGTACTCGGCATGGCTCAAGACTGGCACAGCGCCCCGGTCGGGCCACACAAAGTGACTTCCCGAGTCGTCGCACCGGGGTAGAGTGCCAGCCACCTACGCGCTGTATCCGAGGCACCACACATGGCCAACAGCGGGCCGCTGGACTCCCAAGCGAACGGGGATCATGAGTATGACTGCTTCCACCGTTGCGCGCGGTTACCGCCGCGCGGCGGCCATCATGGTAGTTCTGCTGGCCATGCTGGCCCTTGCGCCGGTCCCTGACAGTCTTGCTCAGGCCAGGACGCACGCGCTCCCGCTGGGCGACCCCGACCTTTCCGAGACCCGCACCAGAGAGACCCTGGCCGCCGGCGTCAGGTTGATCCGCATCGTCCGCGGCACCAAGCCGGCTCAGACCGACGAGATCCCCACCACGACCCGTGGTCCCTGGCGGGTCAGCGTGCTCAGGATCGACCCCAGCAAGGCGCAGGGCCACCTGGAGACGACCTTTGGACCCAATCTGGCCCAAGTCGAGAAGACCACCGAGCTCGTTCGCTTCTCCGGTGCCCTGGCGGGGGTCAACGCCTCCTTCTTCAGCATCGGGACGCAATACCCCGGCGACCCTGTAGGTCTCGCCCTCCACCGGGGACAGCTGCTCAGCGAACCCGCCGCTGCCCCCGCTGAAGTCGACCTGGTGCTGAACGCCAAGACCAGCAACGTCTTGCTCGGTCGTCTGCAGTGGTCCGGAGTTGTGAAGAACCGGCGGACCGAGGTCACACTGCAGCTGGAGTTCCTCAACCATCCGCCGGTGGTCCCCGCCGGCTGTGCCGCCCTCGTCAAGCAGAGAAGGTGCACCGCGGCAGGCGATGTTGCCCGCTTCACCCGTGAGTTCGGCCGATCCACCCCGTCGGGATATGGCGTGGAGGTGGTCCTCGGTCGCCGCGGCTGCGTGGTGCGCACGTCCACCACTCGCGGTACGGCGCTGGCGGCCGGCCAGACGTCGCTGCAGGCGACCGGACGCGACACGGTCTCCCTGCAACAGGTCGCGAAGGGGGGTTGCGTGAACCAGCGGGTGACCCTCGCCGATGAGAACGGCGAGCAGTTAGCCCTGGGCCCGGCTGTCTTCGGGGTGAACGGTCGCTACCGGCTGGTCTCGAACGGCCAGATCGTGGAACGGGCCGGCCAGCAGAGTTTCTTCGACCGCAACCCCCGCACCATCGCCGGCACGACCAGAGACGGCACGATCGTGCTCGCGACCATCGACGGTCGCCAGTCCGCCAGCGTCGGCACCACGATGAAGGAGACGGCGGCCGTGGCCAAGTCGCTGGGCATGTACGACGCGCTCAACCTGGATGGTGGTGGCTCCACGACCATGTCGGTCGACGGCCGACTGGTGAACCGTCCGAGCGACCAGGCCGGCGAGCGGGCCGTCGGTGACGCGCTCGTATACGTCGACGAGCCGGCTTCCTGACTCGGCCCGGCAACGCACCAGACTGGTACAGCGCCCCGGTCGGACACACCATGGGAGTGTGCTCGCTGCCCTGTCGCCCGCCCGGCGCCGTTTCGCGGTCGTCGTGCTCGTGGTCACCCTGGCGATCATCGCGGCGGTTGCTGTCTCCGTCCTACGCCGGCTCGAGGCGCAGGAGGTACGACCGGTGGCGCAGGACCGTCCAGGTCCGGTGCTGCTGGTGCCCGGTTATGGAGGTTCCACCCGAGCCCTCGAAAGGCTGGCCGGTTCGCTGCGTGTGCTGGGCCGGGACGCCACAGTGGTCGCATTGGCCGGTGACGGCACCGGCGACCTGCGCGAGCAGGCCGAGGTGCTCGATGCAGTCGTCGAGGACACTCTGGCGCGCACCGGCGCGGAGTCTGTCGACGTGGTCGGCTACTCGGCCGGCGGAGTGGTGGCCCGCTTGTGGGTCCGCGACTACGGCGGGGCGAACCTGGCCCGGCGAGTAGTCACGCTCGGGTCACCACACCACGGCACCGGGGTCGCTGGGCTCGGCGGTGACCTTGCCCCCGACCAGTGCCCGGAGGCGTGTCAACAGCTGGTGCCCGACAGCGACCTGCTGCGCGCGCTCAACGCCGGCGACGAGTCGCCGGCGGGACCGCGGTTCATCTCGATCTGGACCGCGGATGACGAGACCGTCACCCCGCCGGACTCGGCACGTCTGGACGGCGCGGTCAACATCGCGGTCCAGAGCATCTGCCCTGCCTTGCAGGTCTCCCACGGCGAGCTCCCGACCGAGCCGGTCGTCACCGCCCTGGTCGCGCTCGAGCTGGGTGCCGATCCACCGTCCACGCCCTCGACTCGCGACTGTGCACGGCTCAGCTCGTGACGTCCTTGCTGGTGAAGTTCGCCCACGCCGCCCCCAGGAACACCACGACGTAGACACCCTGCAGACCAACTCCTCGCACGACGTCGCGCCACAGGATGGGGTCGCGGAACAGGTCGACGAACGCCAACCAGTAGCGGGTCGGCAAGTAGGGCTGGAGCGCGGTCGCGGCGTCGAGGGTGAGCAGCAGCGTCGAGGCGATCAGGAACGCCAGCGCCCCGAGCGCCGCGCCAAGCGAGGAATCGGTCACAGTCGAGAAGAACAACGCGATCGAGGCGACGCCCAGCATGGAAAGGGTCACGTAGCCCATCGACAGCACCGTGCGCTCCGCGATCTCCCCCGACGTGAGCGTGCTGCCGGACAGGCTGCTCGCGACCGGCTGGTCACCCAGCAGCAGCGCCCCGACGACGTACCCGGTCGCGGCCACCACCAGCACCGCGAGCTGCACGAACACGATGACGCTGACGAGCTTGGCGACGAGAAGCCGGGTCCGTGTGACCGGGCGGACCAACAGGTAGCGCAGCGTCCCGGCCTGGGCC
>JALZMX010000292.1 GCA_030857985.1 Actinomycetota bacterium
CCGTCTCCGTGCTCGAAATCGGCTGTGGGCCGCACGGGGGCTTGGTTCCCCAGCTACTGCGAGGTGGGTACGACGCGGTGGGCGTCGACCCCGAGGCGCCGGAAGCGGCCGAATATCGACGGCTCAAGTTCGAACAGTACGTCGCGCCGGATCCTGTCGCAGCCGTCGTGGCGTGTACGTCCCTGCACCACGTCGAGCACCTCGACGACGTGCTGGACCGCGTGGCGGCGGTGCTCAAACCTGGTGGGGTGTTGGTCGTCGTGGAGTGGGCGTGGGAGCGATTCGACGAGTCGTCCGCGCGGTGGTGCTTCGCCCGACTCGCCCCGTCCTCATCGGCAAGAGAGCTCGGCTGGCTGCATCGCCATCGAGACCAGTGGGCCGCATCGGGTCAACCCTGGGACGACTACCTGCAGCTGTGGGCCAAGGACGAGCGTCTGCATCTCGGCGAGCAGATCATCCGCGGGCTGGACGAATGCTTCGATCGTGAGCTGTGCACCTTCGGACCGTACTTCTTCCCCGACCTCTCCGAACCCACCGATGGTGCCGAGCGGGCCGCGATCGACGCCTCCGAGATCCAGGCGACCGGCATTCGCTACGTCGGCAGGCTGCGCTGACGTGCCACAACGTGTCGCGGTTAACAGTTGCTCGCTGGCTCCGCGGCTCCCGGCTCGGCGGATCCGGTTGAGGCGGTCCGTGTCGAGCAGGCCGAGAGCCGTGGAATGGGTGACCGCGGCGACGTTGCCCCGGATCAGCAGCATCGGGACACCGCAATCGGAGAGCTCCGCCGCCAGCCGTCGTGCCGGTCTCGGGGTTGTCGTCCGCGTCAGGTCCACCGGGGCGGCGGAGAACAGCGACTGCACGGCGCCGATCCTCCCACTGCGCGCGAGAGATCGTAGACTCGGAGCCAACCTTGGGAGATTCTCCCGTGTCCCAGCACGGGCGATCCACCCAACCTCGGCTGATCATCCGCGGCGGGCGGGCGGGCCTGACAGTTCACCGACGCGGCTGATTGCCCAGCTGTCTTTCGGGCACACCCAGACGGCGGCGCCGTCGAGCGCCACGGCGGACATCGGGTGAGAGTTCGGATGTCGTGGACATTCTGGCCAGGTGGCAGGCAGCCGTTCGGCTGGGAGCTGCCCGACCTCGCCGTCCTGCACTTGATCGGCCAACGAGGCCAGCTGCTGGTCCGGCGACTCGCCGAGCATGACGTGGACGCCGAAGCCGGAGCCGTCGGCCCAGTAGAGAACCGCGCATTCCTGACCAGGGACGTCGGACCACTGCTCGTCTCGAACCTGCGGGATGATCCCGCCGGCGACCGTCACGTCATGCAGTACGGCGGCCAAGGCGGTCGCCAGCGCCTCATGCACGGCGGGTGTCGGCGTCGCTCTCGGCGGCTCGCCGGATCCGATCCAGGTGGTCCGCGTCGAGCAGGCCGAGATCGTTGGCATGTTCGGCGGCCGCCACGCTGTCCCGGATCAGCAGCATCGGCACGCCGCGATCGGCGAGCTCCGCCGCCAGCCGTCGTACGCGGCTCGTGTGCTGGGCGGTGTGCGGCGGCACGTCCCGGATGTAGATGGCCCGGATGCGACCCGGGTGCGCCCGAGCCACCGCCGCATAGGCTGCGGGGTCGTCCTGGCCGCTGTCGCCGACCAACACCCAGGCCAGGTGCGGATGCTCGGCCAGCAGCTCGGTGATGACACGCGCCTTGAACGAGATGCTGTCCTCCCGGAACAGCCAGCCGCCGCCCGGCCCCCAATCGGTCATGATCAGTGGGCCGGCGGGGAAGTCGTGTCTGGCGAGGAACCGCTCGAGCATCGCATGAAGGTTCCACGCGCCGGTGGAGACGTAGAAGACCTGGGCTCGGCCGCAGTCGCCCGCCACGAGACCGCGGTACAACTCAGCGGCGCCCGCGATCGGCAGCCGGGCGTGCTCGGCGACCAGCAGCGTGGTCCGCACCGCCTCCAGCAGTCGGGTCAGTCCGGTGTGGATCACGGTGTCGTCGATGTCGCTGACGACTCCCAGGCTCGCGGCCGGGTCGACGACGACCAACCGGCCTTCCCTCGAGGAGGCGGCGTCACCGCCGAGTGCGAAGTGCACTGGATGCCACCCGGGTGCCAGGTCAGGCATGGTGAGGGTTGCCTCGACGTACCCCTCGCGCCCGGACACCGCGCGCACCTCTTCGCCGGAGACCTCGACCGTGACGGCTTCGCCTGGTACGTCGACGCTGAGGTAGCGGGAGATGGCGGTGAGTAGGACGGCCGCGGGACCGGTCCGGCTTTCGGGGTTCCGACGGCGCAGCAGGACGCGTGCCCGTATGTGTGCACGGACCGCGGTGCCGTAGCCGACGTAGGGCAGCACCGTGAGGCTCCACCCGGGGCGCCGTCGCAGCAGAGCGACCAGCCGGCGGTCGGCGGCGTGCTCGGCGCGGGCGATCCATTGAGCCAGCAGGTTCCGGCCACTGTTGTCGGTCTCGGCGTCACGCACGTGCGCGATCGTAAGACTTGGTGGCTGCGTGCTCTACGGGAGGCCGGGGAATGGGTTGATCCGCAACCTCGGCGCGAAGGGCGGGGGTTGTCGGTTGGTTCGGCGCCGTCAGCGGGTCGGCCAGCCTGGGATCGGGAACGGCTTGACGAAGTCGGCGACGTCCGACCTGATCCGCGCCAGCGCGTCCTCGTCGCCGGAGTCGGCGGCACGCACGGCTGCGTCCATCCAGGCGGCGATCTGCGGCATGTGCCCCTCGATCAGTCCACGGGTGGTGATCGACGACGTGCCGAGGCGGATCCCGGACGGGTCGAACGGTTTGCGCGGGTCGTAGGGCACGGTGTTGTAGTTGACCTCGATGCCTGCCCGGTCCATCGCCTGCGCCGCCGGCTTGCCACCGACCCCCTTGCTGGTCAGGTCCGCGAGGATCAGGTGGTTGTCGGTACCGCCGGAGACCAGCTCGAAGCCATGCGCGAGCAGCGCCTCCGCCAACGCCCGGGCGTTGGCCACGATCTGGTGCGCGTAGGCGCGGAACTCCTGCGTCGCCGCCTCCTTCAGCGCCACCGCGATCGCCGCCGTGGTGTGGTTGTGCGGACCACCCTGCAGCCCCGGGAACACCGCGCGGTCCAGTGCCTTGGCGTGCTCGGCGGTGCTCATCAGCATCGCCCCGCGCGGTCCGCGAAGCGTCTTGTGGGTGGTCGTGGAGATGACCTCGGCGTGGCCGACCGGGGAGGGGTGGGCCCCGCCGGCGATCAGGCCGGCGATGTGGGCGACGTCGGCGACCAGCAGCGCGTCGACCTCGCGGGCGATCTCGGCGAAGCGGTCGAACTCGATCGTGCGCGGGATCGCTGTGCCGCCACAGAAGATCAGCTTGGGTCGCTCGGCCAGGGCCAGCGAGCGGACCTCGTCGAAGTCGATGCGCCCGTCTTCCTTGCGTACGCCGTACTGGACCGAACGGAACCATTTGCCGGTCGCTGAGACGCTCCAGCCGTGCGTGAGATGACCCCCCATCGGCAGCGACATGCCCATCACGGTCTCGCCCGGCTGCACGAACGCGAGGTAGATCGCGAGGTTGGCCGGGGACCCGGAGTACGGCTGGACGTTCGCGTGGGCGACGCCGAACAACGCCTTGGCCCGCTCGATCGCCAGCGTCTCGACCTGGTCGATGACCTGCTGCCCCTCGTAGTAGCGCCTGCCGGCGTAGCCCTCGGAGTACTTGTTGGTGAGGACGGTGCCGGTCGCCTCGAGCACCGCCCGCGACACGTAGTTCTCGCTGGCAATGAGCCGGATCGACTCCGACTGGCGCCGACCCTCGTCCTCCACCAGCCGCGCGATGTCGGGATCGGTCTCGGCGAGCGCGTTGGTCCATTCGCCGAGCGACCCGGTCATGGACCCGGTTGTGGACGCCGTCATGGAAACCTCCTCGGGGCGACTGTGAGCCTAGTGCCCTTACCGTATTCGTCATGACGGCGACGAACGACCAGGCGGAGGTTGAGGTGGTGCCGCTGTGGCGGCGCGTCCGCCACATCACTTGGCGCCTGATCACGGCGACCGTCGGCTCGTCGTTCCGGCACCGGGTGACCGGACTGGCCGCGGAGGCGGCGTTCTTCGCCATCCTGTCGCTCCCGCCGCTGGTCTTCGCGCTCGCGGGCAGCATCGGCTTCTTCGTCGAGCAGCTCGACGTGTCGCAGGTGGAGACTTTTCGCGAGGAGATCATCTCGCTGGCCTCCCGGGTCCTCACCGACGATGGCGTCAACCGAGTGATCATCCCGACGCTGGACGACGTGCTCTCGGGCGGGCGCTTCGACGTGATCTCGATCGGCTTCGTGCTGTCGCTGTGGTCGGGTTCGCGTGCGCTCAACGTCTTCGTCGACACGATCACGATCATGTATGGGCTGGCCGGCCGTCGGAGCATCGTGAAGACCCGCATGCTGGCGTTCGCGATGTACCTCATCGGCCTGGTGCTCGGCGTCATCGTGCTGCCGCTGATCCTCGCCGGCCCGCAGATCGTGCGGGCGGTGCTGCCCGACCAGCTGTCGGCGCTGAACGCCCTCTACTGGCCGATCGTGATCGTGCTCAGCACCACCTTCCTGGCGATGCTGTACCACGTATCGGTGCCGGTCCGGACCTCGTGGCGGCACGACATCCCCGGTGCGGTCCTTGCGCTCGTGATGTGGATCCTCGGCAGCCTCGCGCTGCGCTCGACGTTGCAGACCGCGGTCGGTAGCCCGTCGATCTTCGGTCCGCTGGCAGCGCCCATCGCCGTACTGCTGTGGCTGTATCTCACGTCGCTCGCCGTGCTGGTCGGAGCCGCGCTGAACGCGGCGTTCGACCGGGTGTGGCCCGAGTCCGAGACCGCGAAGGCGCGGTTGGAGCTGGTACGGCGGCTGCGGCGGGCGGCCCGGATCGAACGCTTTCGTGGCTCGACGGCGGACGAGGAGGCGCTGGCCCAGCTCGCGGACGCGGATGCCCTCGACGACACGAGTGCGGCTCCGCCGGCCCGAAATTCGAGTGCAGCGCCGCGCTCGCAGGCGTAGCGTCAAACGCAGGCACCGAGCGTTCCCAGCTCGGCCAGACCCGAAGGAGGTGGCGACGATGACGGCTCGACCCGCTCGTCCGATTTCGTTCTCCTCCCGGGTGCCGCTGCGCTGACCGCCGTATCGGCGGCGCCCCTTTCTCGAAGGGTGTCCGCAGTGACTGAACTGCACGGTCTCGACCTGCTGGGTTGGGACTCGTCCTGGGCGCAGGCCTTCGCGGCCGTCGCCGAACGTCAACGTGTGTCCGACCACAGGGCGGCGCCCGATCTGATGCCCGGCCGCGTCGTCCGGGTGGACCGCGGCCTCTGCCTCGTCAGCACCGGGCCTGGGCAGGTGCGGGCCAGCTTCGGTGGCGAGGTGCTCGACGCCATCGCCGTCGACACTGCGGCGACCCCCTGCACAGGTGACTGGTGTGCTGTCCGCGACTGGCCGGACGGCCCGGTCACGGTCGAGGCTGTCCTCACGCGGCGTACTGCCGTGGTGCGCGCCGACGTCAACGGCAGCTCCCGAGGACAGGTGCTGGTGGCAAACCTCGACGTGGTCGCGGTCGTCACCGGGCTGCACCCCGAGCCGGTGATCGGCAAGCTCGAGCGGGCACTCGCGCTCGCCTGGGAGAGCGGCGCACGCCCCGCCGTCGTACTCACCAAGGCAGACCTGGTGCACGACGCCGACGAGGTCCGGGCCGATGTGGCCGCCGCGGCTCCCGGCGTCGAGGTCATCGTCTGCAGCGCGACGACCGGCGAGGGGGTCGACCTGGTGCGCGCCACCCTGGGCGAGCGCGGGACCATGGGACTCCTCGGCTCCAGTGGCGCGGGCAAATCGACGCTGGTCAACGCTCTGGTCGGGGCGGAGGTGCTCGCGACCCGCGAGATCCGTGCGGACGGCAGAGGTCGCCACACCTCAGTCCGGCGCGAGCTCATCCCTCTCCCCGGAGGTGGGGCCGTGATCGACACTCCGGGCCTGCGAGGCATCGGCCTGATCGACGCGGACGGGGGGATCGCCGCGACGTTCGCCGACGTCGAGGAGCTGATCGCGCGCTGTCGCTTCAACGACTGCAGCCACTCGAGCGAGCCCGGTTGCGCGGTGCTGGCCGGTGTCGAGGAGGGCCGGTTGCCGCTACGGCGGCTGGAGAGCTGGCGCAAGCTGCAACGCGAGATGGCGTGGATGGCGACGCGCAGCGACGCGCGGCTGCGGGCCGAACGGAGCCGGGAGTGGAAGCAGCGGTCGTTGCACAGCCGCCGCGCCCATCGCGACCGTCCCTGACGGTGCGAGGTGCGGCGGCCGACCGCCGCCTTCGGGCCGGTCCCACGGCCGGACGCGTTCGGACGCAAAGATCCGGGGTTCCGCGGGTTGTCGCGCGCCCGGCGGCGGTGCAGGTGCAAAGATCCGGGGTTCCGCGGGTCGTGTCGCGGTCATCGCCCGGCCCGGGGGCGCCGTGCAGGGCGGCAGCCTTGATGTTGTGCGCTGAGAAACGCACGATTGGCCACATGCTCATCACCTACACAGTTCCTGACCCAGCGAACCCGGACGAGATCCGCGAGCGCCTCCTCGCCGACGGCTTCCCCGACGTGGAGCCAGATGACAGCGCCGAACTCGTGCGCTTGCACA
>JALZMX010000294.1 GCA_030857985.1 Actinomycetota bacterium
GAGTGTAGGGGTGGGTCGGGTGCTCGTAGATCTGGTCCTCGTCACCGATCTCGACGACCTTGCCCAGATACATCACCGCGACCCGGTCGGCCATGTGCCGCACCACGGACAGGTCGTGCGCGATGAAGACGTAGGACAAGTTGAACTCCTGTTGCAACCGCTCGAACAGGTTCACCACCTGCGCCTGCACGGACACGTCGAGCGCCGAGACCGGCTCGTCGCAGACGATGATCTCCGGGCGCAGTGCGAGCGCCCGGGCAATGCCGATGCGCTGGCGCTGGCCGCCGGAGAACTGGTGCGGGAAGCGGTTGATGTGTTCGGGGTTCAGACCCACCACGTCGAGCAGGTCCTGCACCGCCTTGCGCCGCCCGCTCTTGGGAACGACGTCGGTGTGGACCTCGTAGGGCTCACCGACGATGTCGCCGACGGTCATCCGCGGGTCCAGCGAGGAGTAGGGGTCTTGCAGCACGATCTGGATGTTGCGCCGCATCCGCCGCATCTGTTTCGGGTTCAGGTCGGCGATCTCCTCGCCGAGCAGTCTGATCGAGCCGCCGGTGGGCTTCTCCAGCCCCATCAGCAGCCGGCCGAGCGTCGACTTGCCGCAACCGGACTCTCCCACCACGCCGAGCGTCTCACCTCGGCGCAGCTCGAGGTCGACCCCGTCCACGGCCTGCACCTGGCCGACGGTGCGCTTGAAGACGATGCCCCGGGTCAGCGGGAAGTACTTCTTGACGTCGCGCACGGTGAGCACGACGTCGTCGGCGCTGTCCTTGCCGACGGTGGGCTCCTCGCTGACTCTGGTGCTCATGACTCGAGCACCTCCTCCCAGTAGTGGCAGGCGCTGAGGCGGTTGCCGGGCACTTCGTAGAGGGGTGGCTCGTCGGTCTTGCACCGGTCCCGGGCGAAGCGGCACCGCGGGTGGAACGAGCAGCCGGGCGGCGGGCTGATCAGGGTCGGTGGCAGGCCCTTGATCGCCGCGAGGTCCTGGCCCTTCTGGTCGACCCGGGGGATGGACTCCAGCAGTGCCTTGGTGTAAGGATGCGCCGGACGCTCGTAGATCTCGTAGACGTCGGCCCGTTCGACCGCGTGCCCGGCGTACATGACGCAGATCTTGTCGGCCACGTCGGCCACGACTCCCATGTCGTGCGTGATCAGGATCAACCCCATGTTCATCTCGTGCTGCAGGTCCGCCAGCAGCTTCATCACCTGTGCCTGCACGGTGACATCCAGGGCCGTGGTGGGCTCGTCGGCGATGATGATGTCGGGCTCGAGGGCCAGCGACATCGCGATCATCACCCGCTGGCGCATGCCGCCGGAGAACTGGTGCGGGAACGCGGTGACGCGGTCCTCCGGAGCCGGGATGCCGACCGTCCTGAGCAGGTCGATCGCCTTGGCCTTGGCCTGGGCGCGGCTCGCGCCGGAATGCTTGCGATACAGCTCGCCGATCTGCCAGCCGACGGTGAACACCGGGTTAAGCGACGACAACGCGTCTTGGAAGATGATCGCGATCTTGTTCGCACGGATGTGCCGGCGGGTCTTCTCCGGCAGCGCCAGCAAGTCGACGCCGCGGTAGCGGATCTGCCCGCCGGCCACCCGGGCAGGCGGGGTGTCCAGGATGCCCATGATCGCCTGCGCGGTCACCGACTTGCCGCAGCCGGACTCACCGAGGATGCCGAGCGTCTCGCCCTCGCGCAGCGTGAAGCTCACCTGGTTCACCGCATGCGCCACCCCGTCGCGGGTGTGGAAGTCCACGGACAGGTCCTCGACCTCCAGCAGCGGTGCCGAGCGGTCGAACTTCAGCTCGCTCAACGGCGAGCTCTTCGAACGGCTCTCCGGCTCGGTCACGGTGTCGGGCATCGTCGACGGCTCCTATCGGGTCCGAGGATCCAGGGCGTCACGCAGCGCGTCACCGAGCAGAATGAAGCTCAGCACGGTGACCACGATGAAGGCACACGGGATGTACAGCAGGTGCGGAAACCCGGCCAGCGCGACAGTCTGGCCCTCGCTGACCAGCAACCCCCACGACGTCGTTGGCCGCTGGTAGCCGACGCCGAGGTACGTAAGCGTGGCCTCGGCGCCGATGTAGGCGCCCAACCCGATCGTGGCCAGCACGATCACCGGCGCGATGCTGTTGGCGATGATGTGCTTGCGGATGATGAACAGCTTGCCGGCTCCGAGCGCGCGCGCCGCGTCGACGTAGTCCTTCTGCTTGGTCGAGATCACGCTGCCGCGCATCACCCGGGCCAGCGACGTCCACCCGAAGATCGACAGTACGATCGAGATTGTCAGCACGTTGCGCTCGGGGAACAGCGCGAGGAACACGATCGCGCCGAGGATGAACGGCAGCCCGAAGAAGACGTCGGTGATGCGGCTGATCAGGGTGTCGCCGAAGCCACCGAAGAAGCCCGCGAGGGTGCCCAGCGTGACCCCGACGATCAGCGTGGCGATCGTCACCAGGATTGCCACGATCACCGACTTGCCGGTCCCCCAGACCACCGAGGACCACATATCGCAGCCCGCCACCGTGAAACCGAACGGGTGTGCGGCGCTGGGCGCCGCCCGGGCCTCCAGCAGATCACACGCACCGGACTCGTTCGGTGAGGTCGCCGCGAACAGCTGCGGGAAGAACGCCATCACCAAGATAACCAGGACCAGCACCGAGGAAATCCAGAACACCGGGTTGCGCACCAGCTCGTGCACGGCCTCGTCCCACAGGCTGCGGTTCTTGTCCCCGCTACCGGCACCTGCCGCGGTGCCGGAGTCCTGGGCTGCCAGCAGGTCACTCATAGCGGATTCTCGGGTCGAGCGCGGCGTACAGGATGTCGACGATCAGGTTGGCCACCAGGAACACCACGGTCAGGATCGTGATCACGCCGAGGACGACCGGGATGTCGTTCGACTGGATCGACTGGAAGACCAACAGTCCCACGCCGGGAACGTTGAAGATCCTCTCGGTGACCAGCGCGCCACCGAGAAGCAGGCCGATGTCGATCCCGATGTAGGTCACCACCGGGATCAGCGAGTTGCGCAGCGTATGGATCCCGACCCGCCGCCCCGCGCTCAGGCCCTTCGCCCGCGCCGTGCGGACATAGTCCGACCGCAGGTTCTCGATCAGGCTGGTCCGGGTCAGCCGGGCGATAGCAGCGAGTGAGAACGACCCCAGCACCAAGCCGGGCAGCATCAAGCTCAGCCAGGGATAGTCGGTGTTATAGGTGACCGTGAACATCTGGGCGAACCATGACGGCACCCAGCCAGTGTCTCGCAGTCGCAACCCCAGCTCGAGACCGATGAAGAGCTGGGCCAGCGTGCCGAAGACGAACACCGGGAACGCGATCAGCAGCACGGTGGAGAAACGGACGAAGTTGTCGACGAACTTGTCCTTGCGCAGCCCGGCCAGCACGCCCAGGATGATGCCCACGATGGTCTCGAACACCAGCGCGATAGCCGTCAGCCTGGCCGTCACCGGCATCCGTTCGAGGAAGAGCGCGGACACCGAGCGCCCGCGGTAGTTGATGCCGAAGTCACCGGTGAAGTACTGCCCCATCCGCTCGAAGAACAAGCCGATGCACGGATTGCCGGTCGTCTGCAGGCAGTCGTCGTCGAGGTTGTACTCCCGGCGCATCTGCTCGAGGATCGCCTCCGGCGGGGCGTTCTCGGGGAACAGCGCGCGAACGGGGTCACCGACGACCTGGATCGTGAGCACGCTGAGCAGGTGCAGCAGGAACAGCGTACCGATGATGACCGGGATGAACTGCAACAGGCGCCTGGCGACATAGCGACCCATGCGCGGGGATCCTCTCTCACGGCATCAGCGTGGGGGCTGGGCACAAAGGCCCAGCC
>JALZMX010000243.1 GCA_030857985.1 Actinomycetota bacterium
CACCTCGTCGACGATGTCGTGCAGGAGACGATTCTGCGGATGCTCGACGCCCGTGACCGTGTCGCTGACGACGCGCTCCTGCCGTACGCCGTGGTCACTGCACGCAACCTGGTGGCTTCGCGTGGTCGCCGCGACGCGACCGCCGAGCGCAACGCCTCCCGCCTGGTGGATATGCAGGCGCCGGCGGGCCCGGAGGAGTCGCTGCTGCGGGCAGAGGAGGCCGACGCCGTACGGGTCGCGTTGCGACATCTGCCCGCCCGGGAGCGGGCCACGTTGATCGCCCACGAGGTGCACGGCGTGGACACGAAGTCGCTGGCCGAGTCGAACTCCTCAACGCCAGGAGGCGTGGCGGCGCAACTGGCACGTGCCCGCGCCCGGATGCGGGTCGAGTACGTCCTGGTGCTGCGTGGGGTCGAGCTCCCTTCCGACTCGTGTAGGTCCGTCCTGCTGGCACTCTCGATCGGCGACCAGCGGCGTCAGGAGGCACTCGACGCAGGCTCACATCTGCTGAGCTGCGCCACCTGTGCGGAGTTGAGTGATCCGCTGCTCGCCCGCAAGCGGGTTCTCGTCGGGCTCCTCCCCGCGGGGGTGACTGCGTGGCTCCCGGACATGACGCCACCACGGCCGAGTCTGCGGGCAGTTTCCCAGCTTGCCGCGGCCGCGACAGTCATCGGCGTGGTCGTCGCGGCGATCCTCGTGGGCCGTCCGACGTCAGAGCCCGAGCCCGCGCCGAATCCGGCTCGGCCGTCGCCCGCCCCGATGCTGGTCATCGGGGCGGGTGAGCCGGTCGTGGCCACCGCGGCGCTCCTCGCCGCCGCACGAGCGGATCGACCGGTCACGGGCAGGGACGCGGCCGTGGTGGCCGTGCCCGCCGACGAGGGCTTCTGGGTCGCCAACGGCAACGGGCGGCTCTGGGTGAGGCTGGTCGGGTCGGGGGAATCGGACTTCGTTGTGCGGCCCGGCCAGCGGCTCGACTTTCGAGCGGAGGCGGTCCGCCATGGACAAGGATTCGCCCGCCAGGTCGGAGTGCTGGGTCGAGCCGCCGCTCGCGAACTGGACCAGCAGGGGCTTCATCTTCGCGTCCCGGTCGAGAACCTGACCCGTTCCTGAACGACGCTGCAAGGAACTGGCGGCCAGGTCCGGCTACCTGAGCCTGAGATGCGGGTAGTCGGCCGAGCGGCCCTGGAAAGAGCAGATCTTGGGATTCTGGATGACCCCGTCGCGGATCTCTATCGCCTGGCGCAGCGTCTCGTCCTCCTCCCACGCGCCAGGTCCGTCCATCACCGGACGCAGGTAGGGGATCAACGCCTCGCTGATCTCCCAGGTCGCGGCGTTCCACAGGTACGACGGGCTGTGGTCCACGCCGTAGTAGTGGAGTCCGTCCGCGACTGTCAGCATCGGCTCCTCGAAGGTGGTGGGCCGGGCGCAGCCGAAGCCCATGCCCTCGTCGCAGGACACGTCGATGATCATGCTCCCGGGCGCGAAGGCCGCCAGCTCCTCGTCGGTCACGAACATCAGGGGTGCATCGGTGTCCTGCAGGACGCAGTTGACCACGATGTCGTGCCGGGAAAGGTACTCGGCCATCGGCACTCGTCCGCGACCGGTCAGCGCCACCGCGCGGGTGGGATCCTCGTCGGCGCGCTCGAACTGGCCGAGCACCACCGGCGGCATCGGCGACGCCACCGCAGACACGTCACGCTTGGTGAGCACGGTGATGTCGTGGATGCCGAGACCGCTCAGCGCCGTGACCGCACCTCTGGCGGTCGCCCCGAAGCTGATCACGGCGGCCTCGAGCCGACGGCCGTAGTGGCCGGTCGAGCCGAGCAGCGTCATGGCGTGCAGCACCGAGCAGTAACCCGCGAGCTCGTTGTTCTTGTGGAAGACGTGCACGCTGAAGGCGCCGTCCGCGGTCCAGTGGTTCATCGCCTCCCATGCGATCAGGGTCAACCTCTTGTCGATCGCGAGCTGGGTCAACTGGGCGTCCTGCACACAGTGCGGCCAGCCCCACAACACCTGTCGCTCGCGCAGATCGGTCACGTCGGTCAGGGTGGGCTTGGGCAGCAACACCACATCGGCGGCGGCTATCACCTTGTCTCGCGGGTGGATCCCGGCGACCTTCGGCGCAAGCTCGTCGTCGGACACGCCGAAGTCGGCTCCGTAGCCACGCTCCAAGGTGATCCGTGCCCGAAGATCATCGTCGATACGGTCGAGGTGGCGCGGATGGATCGGCAACCGGTGCTCGTTCTCCTTGCGGGAGGTGCCGAGCACTCCGAGACTGAGCTGGTCCATAGGCGCTCCCTAGTCGGTAGCCCTTGCGAGCACGGCCGAGGTGACGGATGCAGTATCGCCGAGCGACCCGACAACCGTCCGCGGGCGCCGAGACTGTGGTGACCGGGTGACCCGCATCGTGGCCGGCTCCGCCGGTGGGCGCCGGATCGCCACCGCGTCCGGTGCCGCGACTCGACCCACCTCGGACCGGGTGCGGGAGGCGGTGTTCTCCCGTCTCGAGGTGCTGCTGGGTACGCTCGTCGGAACCACGTTCCTCGACCTGTACGCCGGCTCGGGAGCGGTCGGGCTCGAGGCGCTCTCGCGCGGCGCCGCCCGGGCCACGCTGGTCGAGCGGGACCGCCGTACCGCCCGCATCATCCGCGCCAACGTCGCGACTCTCGGCCTGCCCGCCGCCACGGTCGTGACCGCCGGGGTCGAGGGTTACCTCCGCGCCGGCCCCGCGCCCGGCTGCAACCACGACGTGGCGTTTCTCGACCCGCCCTACTGCCTGGGCGAAGAGCCGCTGGCCGGCGTCCTGGCCGACCTCGCCGCTCAGGGGTGGCTGGCGGACGACGCCGTGGTCGTCGTCGAACGCTCGTCGCGCAGCCCTGAACCGGTCTGGCCGCCCAGTGTGGTGCCTGCTGGCTGCAGACGCTACGGCGAGACGATGGTTTGGTACGGTCGCGCTAGCTAGCGCCTGCACCGCACCGTCGAGGAGCCGCACCGTGCGTCGAGCCGTCTGCCCCGGGTCGTTCGACCCCGTCACCAACGGGCACCTCGACATCATCGGGCGGGCCTCGCAGCTCTTCGACGAGGTGACCGTCGCGGTGCTCGTCAACGACACCAAGCAGGGTCTGTTCGACGTGGACGAGCGAATGGACATGCTGCGCGTCGTCGCCGCCGACTTCGCCAACGTGAGCGTCGACGCCTTCCATGGGTTGCTGGTGGACTTCTGCCGTGACCACCAGATCGGCGCGATCGTCAAGGGCCTGCGAGCGGTGAGCGACTTCGACTACGAGCTGCAGATGGCCCAGATGAACAGCAGCCTGGCCGCAGTGGACACCGTCTTCGTGCCGACCAGCCCGGAGTACTCCTTCCTGGCCTCGAGCCTGGTCAAGGAGGTCGCAACGTACGGGGGGGACGTGTCGCGGCTGGTGCCGGGCCACGTCCTGTCACGGCTCTCCGAACGCCTCTCCGAACGCCTCTCCGAGCGCGGCGGAACTGGCTGACAACCAGAACCCGTACTCAGTTTGGGCACCGCCGTACTCAGCCGTTACGCTGTGCGACTACACTGGGCGATGCACACTGGGTGACGGCCCTGGGGACAGGGCCTTGTCTGCTGTGTGGTCCGTTAGTGCCCGCCGACGACTACGGGGACCCTGCTCTGAGCACTCTCGACCCGCGCGCGCCGTTCGTGCTCGACACCCGCGAGCTCGGCCGCCGCCCCGGGACCCAGCGCAAGGTCTGCAGGTCCGAACCGGCACCGGCGGACCTTGGTATCGGCGTTGTCGGCGTTCCCACCGGCAGCCCGGTCGAGCTGGATCTGCGGCTCGAAGCTGTCATGGACGGTGTCCTGGTGACCGGCACGGCACGGACCCACCTCGTCGGTGAGTGCGCCCGCTGCCTGACCGGCGTCGAGGACGACCTCGAGGTGGACCTGCAGGAGCTGTACGCGTACGACGACCAGGACTACCCGGTCGAGGATGATGAGACCAGTCGGCTCGAGGGCGACTACCTCGACCTCGAGCCCCTGGTGCGCGACCAGGTGGTGCTGGCGCTGCCGTTCGGGCCGTTGTGCGAGAAGGACTGTCCCGGCTTGTGCCCCGAGTGCGGAGTGCGGCTCGCGGAGGACGCCGGGCACAGCCACGCTGAAGAGATTGACCCGCGTTGGGCCGGGCTCAGCGCACTGACCGATGACGAGACCGATGACAAGACGACGGTCGGACACCACCGGGTGACCGGCACAGACGAGGAGTAGATCGTGGCTGTACCGAAGCGGAGGATGTCGCGCAGCAACACGCGCCACCGCAGGGCGCAGTGGAAGGCCACGGCGCCCTCCCTGGTCACCTGCGCCAACCCGGCCTGCGGGGCAAAGCACCTGCCACACCGCGCGTGCGCTGAGTGTGGCCAGTACGGCGCCCGCAGTGAGCGTCGCCAAGTCCTCTGACCCGGGCGCTCGGGTGACAGACCCAGCCGCACCATCTCGCGACGAGCTGCGGCGCCAGCTTGGCTGTGCCGAGCTGGACGATGACCTGCTCGAGCAGGCTCTCGTGCACCGCTCGTTCTCCTACGAGCACGGTGGGCTGCCGACCAACGAGCGGCTGGAGTTCCTCGGCGACGCCGTACTCGGGCTCGTGGTGACCGAGGCGCTCTACCGGATGCACCCGGACCTGTCCGAGGGCCGCCTGGCCAAGCTGCGTGCCGCGGTGGTGAATGCGCGCGCGCTCGCCGAGGTCGGTCGTGCGCTGGGCCTGGGTGCCCACGTCAAGCTCGGTCGCGGCGAGGAGACGACGGGCGGGCGCGACAAGGCGTCGATCCTGTCCGACACCGTGGAGGCAGTGCTCGGCGCGGTCTTCGTGGACGAAGGCTTCGCCGCCGCCACCAAGGTCGTGCACCGGCTGTTCGACTCGCTCATCATCGCGGCGTCGCAGCTTGGCGCGGGTCTGGACTGGAAGACGTCGCTGCAGGAGCTGGCCGCCGGCGGTTCGCTCGGTGTCCCGGAGTACCTCGTCGAGGAGGACGGACCGGATCACGAGAAGGTGTTCACCGCAGCCGTCCGGGTCGGTGACACCGTGTACGGCCGCGGCACCGGGCGCAGCAAGAAGGAGGCCGAGCAGCAGGCCGCCGAGACGGCCTACCGCACCCTGATGCCGACCGTCACAGGCGCCTGACCGCGGATAGTCGCGTGCCCGAGCTGCCCGAGGTGGAGGTCGTCCGCCGTGGACTCGCGGCGCTCGTGCTCGGGCGCAAGGTGACCGGCGTCGACGTGCTGGAGCCGCGATCGGTACGCCGACACGTCGCCGGGCCGTCGGACTTCGCGGACCGGGTGACCGGCCGCCGCATCACCGCTGCCCGCCGTCGGGGCAAGTACCTCTGGCTCCCGCTCGACGACGACGACGCGCTGCTGGCACACCTGGGCATGAGCGGCCAACTGCGCGTGCAGCCGGTGGGTGCACCACCAGAGCGCCATCTGCGCGTCGTGCTGAGGCTCTCGGACCGGCTCGAGCTCCGCTTCCACGACCAGCGCATCTTCGGTGGGCTGTCGCTGTCCGAGCACGGGGCGGTGCTGCCGGACGAGATCCGTCACATCGCGCCGGACCCGTTCGACGACGCCTTCGACGAGCCCGCCGTCGTGGCTGCGCTGCGTCGGCGACGCACCGGCATCAAGCGCGCACTGCTCGACCAGAGCCTGGTGTCGGGCATCGGCAACATCTATGCCGACGAGGCGCTGTGGCTGGCCCGGCTGCACTACGCCAGGCCGACCGACACGCTGCGCCGTACCGAGGTCGTGCGGCTGCTGGCGGCCAGCCGGGAGGTGATGGCCGCGGCGCTGGCGCAGGGTGGTACCTCCTTCGACGCGCTCTACGTGAACGTCGCCGGTGACAGCGGCTCCTTCGACCGCGCGCTCGCGGTGTACGGCCGCAGCGGCGAGCCATGTCCACGCTGCGGCACACCGGTGCGCAGGGACGCGTTCATGAACCGTTCTGCCTACACCTGTCCCCGATGCCAGCCGCGTCCGCGCCAGGCCCGCTGGTGACCCCGTTGGCTACCGCTGGTACTTCCCGTTGGTGGCCCTGGCCCAGGCTTGACCGTGACCGGACCGGGTGACACCCTGGGAGACGAGCACCCCCTCTTCGAACCGCCTCTCCAGCGGCCGGGGCTGTGCCCGCAGATCCGACTCAGCGCGGAGGACATCCATGGCCAAGGCACTCCTCGGCTACGTAGGCGGAACCGACCCTCGGCTTCTCCAGGAAGCTCATCACCTGCGGGTGCGTGTCCGTGACCTGGAGGCACAGATCGTCCGACTGCAGGACGAGAACGACTCGCTCGTCGCCGCCCTGGACGGGCGCCGGCCATTGACGTTGCGTGCCGGCCGCAGCGAGCGGGCGCCTGCCTACACCTGAGCAGTCCGACGCCCCAGCATCGATTAGTCCGTATGGACCCGTCACCTTCGGGCATGCTGACTCGTTGTACCTGACGGGCCGCCCTCGCTCGGGCCGGACTCATCACACTCATGGAGGTCCAATGACTCGCTCCGCACGCCGACTCGGTCGGCTGGCCGGCATCTGCACGGCCGCTGTGGCGGTGACGCTTGCCGGGCTGTCGACTCCCGCCGTCGGTCATGGCGAAAATCCCGACCAGGAGTCGACGCAGCTGGCAGCGCAGGTGCCGGTGGCGACGAGCAACAACGTCGAGCTAGTCGGAAAGGCGCCGAACAGCCAAGGCATCTCCGGTGACTTCTCCCGGTCGACCGAACACTTCTACGTCTCCAGCCTCGACGGGATCAGCGTTTACGACACCAGTAACCCGCGGCTTCCGCTGCTCGTGGGCGAGTTGCCGCTGTCGAACTTCGAGAACGAGGCGATGAACTACGGCGAGCGACGCAAGGATGGCAAGCTCACCGACCAGTTCGTTCTCGTCGGCGTCGACCTGCAGGCGGCGGGCACGGATCCGCAACACGTGAACCCCGGCGACGGGCAGCAGGTCATCATCGTTGACGTGAGCGACCCGGCGAACCCGTTCCAGCGATCCGAGGTCGACCCGGTCAGCAGCAGCACCCACACGGTTTCCTGCCTGCGGCAGGTCCAGTGCCGGTTCGCCTACAGCGCAGGCAACCGGGGCACGTTCTCGATCATCGACCTGCGCAACCTGGACAAGCCAGTCGAGGTCGACTCGAACCCGAACAAGGACGGTGTGCAGGGCTTCAAGTCCCCCGCGCTGGAGCCGTCGCTGCGCTTCCGCAACGGTGCCGGTCACAAGTGGAACTTCGACCGCAGGGGTCACGGCTTCCACACCGGTGCCGCCGGCACCGCGGTGTTCGACGTGACGAACCCGACCAACCCGAAGCTGCTGAACACCACGACCGCCGTGGCGAACCCGCAGACACCGGAGCAGAAGGCCCGGGGCTACAACGACTTCATCCACCACAACTCCTGGCACCCGCACGAGGGGCAGTTCAAGGCGAACTCGGCACCGCGGCTGAGCAACGGCAACGTGCTGCTGATCACCGAGGAGGACTACCTCGAGACCGACTGCTCGAAGGCGGGTTCGTTCCAGACCTGGAAGATCAACTCGTTCGGTAAGCCGATCAGGCCGCTGGACAAGGTGGAGTTGACCGACCTAGGCGGGCCGACGGAGGTCGTCAAGCCGCGTGATGTGTTCTGCTCGGCGCACTGGTTCGACTACCACCAGTCCGGCATCGTCGCGATCGGCTACTACGGCGGTGGCACCCGGCTGCTCGACGTCCGCGACCCCCGGAACATCAAGTCGTTCGGTTACGCGGTCGGCGGCCAGACGTGGGACTCCTACTGGGCCCCCCAGCGCCGGCGCAACGGGGTTGCCGAGTTCGACCGGACCAACTTGCTGTACAGCGTCGACCTGGTCGACGGGCTCACCGTCTACAAGGTGAACAACCTGCCCGCGGGCAACGCTGGCCGGTAGCCGCCGGTGAGCGCAACCGCATAGCACCCTCCAGCACAGGAGCCGAGCGGCTCCGATGGCGCGGCAATCCCGCGCGGTCGGAGCCGCTCGGCACGTCCAGTGCGGAACCGGCCGCCTGCTCTCATCCCTTTCGTGACGCGCCAAAGTTTCAGCCGACGGCGCGGCAGGACTGCGCGGGCGGTGCCGCTCGGTAGTCTGCGGCCTGGCCCCACCGGCAACTCCACGGGCAAGCCCTCACCGGGCAACCCCCACCGGCGGCACCAAGGAGCAGACGCACGTGTACCTCAAGAGCCTGACGCTGCGTGGCTTCAAGTCGTTCGCGTCGTCGACCACGCTGCGACTCGAACCAGGGATCACCTGCGTCGTCGGCCCCAACGGTTCCGGCAAGTCCAACGTCGTGGACGCACTCGCCTGGGTGCTGGGAGAGCAGGGCGCCAAGTCCCTGCGCGGCGCCAAGATGGAAGACGTCATCTTCGCCGGCACCGCGGTCCGTGCTCCGCTGGGTCGCGCCGAGGTGGTGCTCACCATCGACAACGCCGACGGCGCCCTGCCGATCGACTACACCGAGGTGACGATCGCGCGGACTATG
>JALZMX010000245.1 GCA_030857985.1 Actinomycetota bacterium
GCGTGCTGGTGTCGGTCGGGCTGCTCAGCCCGCCGTTCGAGGCCGCCCGCAGCGCACTGCTCGCCGACATGCTGGCGGGCGAGCGCTATGTGGTCGGCAACACGCTCACCCAGACGGCCAACCAGGCCGGCCAGGTCCTCGGCTTCGTCGGAGGCGGCGCACTCGTCGCCCTGCTCGGCGTCGAAGGAGCGCTGCTGATCAATGCAGGCAGCTTCGCCGTCTCGACGCTCCTGCTCCTCGTCGGCGTACACGAGCGCGGTCGGCCCGCGACAACCAAGCGGGTCTCCCTGCCGCTCGAGGCCGGCGAGGGAGCGCGCCTGGTCGTCCGCAGTCCGACCCTGCGGGGCCTGCTGGCGTGGGGGCTGCTCAGTGCTGCCATCGTCATCGCCCCGGAGGGCCTTGCGGTCGCGATCAGCGACCAAGCCGGCGGGGGCGCACTGACTGCGGGCCTGCTCACGGCCGCCGTGCCCGCCGGCTTCCTGCTCGGATCCTTCCTGCTGGTGCGCGTGCCGAGTGAGCGGCGAGAGCGCCTGTTCGTGCCGCTGACGCTGGTGAGCAGTGTGCCGCTGATCCTCACGCCGCTGATCGACTCGCTGGTCGTCCTGGCCGTCGTCTGGGTGCTGGCCGGCACCGGCAATGCCCTGCAGCTGATCGCCAACGCCTCGTACATCCAGGCGGTCCCGCCTCACCTGCGCGGGCGCGCCTACGGGATCGCCGGCACGGCACTTGCCGCCATCCAGGGCATCGTCCTGCTGCTGGCCGGCGCGCTCGCCGAGGTGACCGACCCCAGGGTGCCGGTCGCGGTGGCAGCGGCGCTCGGGCTCGTCCTCGTGCCAGCCGTCCGCCGGGCAGGGCGGTGAGGCGATGAGAAGTCCGGGCGACCGCGGGTATCGCGTTCGGGGTGCGGCGGTGCTGGCCATCTCCGTCGGGCTCGTGCTCGTGGGGACGCTGCTCACCCTCGGGTCAGGGCCGTTGCCCCTGCGGGCGCCCTTCGCCTTCCCTGCCCTGCTGCTTGTCCCGCTCTATCTCGCAGCGTTGCAGCGCCCGCTGGACTTCGAGTTCCGTAAGGACTCCGTCAGCATCACCCTGACCCAGCTCCCCCTGGCGCTCGGGGTGCTGCTGGTGGCGCCAGGAATGCACCTGCTGCTGCGTCTGGCGGCCTTGCTGCTCGACAGCGTGGTGCTCCGTCGGCTCAGCCCGCTCAAGGTCGCCCTCAACACCGGAGGGGCGGTCCTCGAAGTGGGGCTGGTCACCGCCGCGGTGTCCGCGGTCGGCCGCATGGACGAACCAGGGCCGGCCCTGTGGCTGGCGTTGTACGTGGGCCTGCTGGCCGGCGACGTGCTCGGCAACCTCGCCCTGCAGGCAAGTCTGGCCCTGATGGGACGGCACGCGAGCCGCCGCGAACTGGTGCAGCAACTGTCGATCGTCACGGTCACCTCCACCGTGTTCACAGCTGTGTCCATCGTCGCGCTGTCCGCTGCCTGGACGGACCCGTCCAGCATCGTGGTGACCCTCGCCCTTGCGGCCGGTCTGGCGCTTGCCTACCGGGGTCACCGGCGGCAGTCCGCACGCGAGCACAGCACCGACCGGCTGTACGAGTTCGTCAAGGAGCTCGGCCCGGTCACGCTCGACCAGCCCGACGCGCCGGTCATCCTGCAGAAGGTCAGAGAACTCCTGCACAGCCGTCACCTCGATCTCACGCTCTGCGAGTCCGCGACGGGAGCGCGACGTCACCTCACCGTGTCGGAGGGCGACGCACCGCGCCCGGCAACACCCGCGCTCGACGCAGTCGCCGTGCAGGCCATCCTCGAGGGCGCTCCGTCACTCGCCGGACGAGGACGAGCTGGCGACTCGCAGCGCATGACCACGCCGCTGGTGGGAAGCAACGGGCTGATCGGCGTCCTGACTGCCGAGGACCGGCTCGGCACGGTGCGCGGCTTCGACCTGGGCGACCTGCGGCTGCTGGAGACGATCGGCGCCGAACTCGCCACCGCCCTGGAACGGGGTCGCCTGCTGGCGGACCTGGAGCGCGCGGCCACCACCGACCCGTTGACCGACCTGCCGAACCTTCGCCGGACGACGCGGCTGCTCGCCAACCTTCTCGACAACTGCCCGGGTGGTGTCGTATTGGTCGCCGTCGCGGTCGACTCCTTCCGCGTGGTCAACGACATGCTCGGCCACCAGATCGGCGACGAGCTGCTGGTGGAGGTCGCTGCCCGGCTCCGGCGCGCGATGCCGCACGCCGTCGTGGGACGCATCGGCGGGGGCCGCTTCGCCGTCGCGGTGCCGGCCGCCCTGGCCGGCGGCGAGCCGGAGATGTTCGGGCTCGGGCTGCGCTCGCAGGTCGAGGGAAGCGCTCAGCTCAGCGCGGTGGGTACCCACGTTCGGCTCTCCGTCGGCTGCGCCTGCGCGCCCGAGCACGGGGACGACGCAGCGACGCTCATCCGGCGCGCCGAGACCGCGATGTACAGCGCGCGGTACGCCGACGGGGGACCCGTGCTGTGGGAGCCGGCCTATGAGATCCAGGGCCAGCGCAAGCTGGCTGTGGTCACCGCGCTGCGCGATGCCCTCGCCGGTGGAGCGATAGGAGTGGCCTTCCAGCCCAAGGTGCGGCTGGCCGACGGGACGGTCAGCGGCATCGAGGCGCTGGCCCGGTGGACACACCCGGCACTGGGCGCCATCGAGCCGGACGAGTTCGTCCCGCTGGCCGAGGCGTCCGGACTCATGAATGCGCTGACCGCCGGGGTGCTGCGCCAGAGTCTGATCGCCTGCCGGAGCTGGCAACGCCCCCAGCGCCGGGTCGGGGTGGCCGTCAACGTCAGCGCTGACACCGTGCTCGACCCGGCGTTCGTCACGGAGGTCGCGGCGCTGCTGGCCGAGGGAGGCGTGTCAGCCGAGCTGCTCACCCTGGAACTCACCGAGAGCGTCGTGCTGCACGACGCGGACCTTGCCGTCCTGCGGATGCGGGAGCTGCGGGCGCTCGGCGTCCGACTGTCCGTCGACGACTTCGGCACCGGCTACTCCTCGCTGGCCTACCTCAAGGGGCTGCCAGTCGACGAGGTGAAGATCGACAAGGGTTTCGTCGACGGCCTCGGGGTCGAACCGGCGAACCGGGCCGTGGTCCGGGCCGTCGTCGACATCGCGCACACCCTCGGGCTCCGTGTCGTGGCAGAAGG
>JALZMX010000322.1 GCA_030857985.1 Actinomycetota bacterium
GCTCCCGCGGCATCGTCATCGACGTCTCGACACTCGACGTGCTCGACTCCTTCGGGACCCGCACGCTGACCGACCTCGCGCAGATGGCCCGGCTGCGCGGCGCCGAGACCGTGATCGTTGGCATCAACCCCGAGGTCGCCATCGCGATGGTCCAGCTGTCCCTCGCGGTGAGCTTCGTGCACACGGCCCTCGACCTCGAGGAAGGACTCGCGCGCCTGGCCGAGGTCACCGGGAACCTCCACGGCATCGCAGCTCACCACACGGCTCCCGATCAATGAGTGACGAGGTGGCTCGACTGCGCCAGGACTACACGCCGGTGTTCCTCGCCTATCTCACGCACCGAGACGAGGCCGGGCTTCGCGCGGCATACGAGCTGGGGCGTCGGGCCATGTGCAGCGCGGTCGGCCTCCTGAAGCTCGTTCGCATCCACGACGACGTTGCCATGGAGGTGATGGGCACGGCGAGGAACGTCGAGGAGGCGCGGGACGTCGCCCGTGCCGCCTCCGCCTTCCTCGCCGAGACACTGGCTGCGTTCGAGATGACCCAGCGCGCCTTCCTGGAACGATGAGGCCGGATGACCTCCTACCGCCGGACGGTCTGGTAGCGCCGCAGTGCCTCGCGGCGTTCCTTCGCATGGTCGACGATCGGCGCCGGGTAACCGCGCGGTGGTCCGCCGTCGAGAGTCCAGGGTTGGTGGATCGCCCGTGCATCGAGATCACGTAGCTCCGGGACGTACCGGCGGATGTAGTCGCCATTCGGGTCGAACTTCTGTCCCTGGGTGGTGGGGTTGAAGACCCGGAAGTACGGGGCGGCGTCGGTGCCGCAGCCGGCGGTCCACTGCCACCCGTGCTGGTTGGAGGCGAGGTCGCCGTCAACCAGCCACTGCATGAAGTGGCGGGCGCCGTGCTGCCACTCCAGGTGCAGATCCTTGACCAGGAAGCTTGCCACGATCATCCGGACCCGGTTGTGCATCCAGCCCTCGGTCCGCAGTTGGCGCATCCCGGCGTCGACGACGGGATAACCGGTGAGCCCGTGGCGCCAGGCCTCGAACCCGTCAGCTGGTTCGTCACCTGGTTCGTCGTACTCCATCCTCGCGAACTCGGGCTTGTAGTAGTCGCGCGCGCTGTCTGGGCGGCGCCAGAGCACATCGGCGTAGAACTCGCGCCAGCCGAGCTCGGTGCGGAAGGTCGCTGCGCTCTCGCTGCGGTGGGTGGCGAGGTCGGCCAGCATCGTGCGCGGGTGGATCTCGCCCCACTTCAGGTGCACCGACATCCGGGAAGTGCGGTCCAGGTCGGCGCGGTCGCGTGCGGTCCCGTAGTCGCGCAGATGCTCGTCGAGGAAGTGCCGCCAGCGTCGGTGTGCAGCGGCCTCACCGGCGGGTGGGAGGCTCAACCCGTCTGGTAGCGGCGCCTCGGGCAGGTCGTGGCTCGCGAGGGGTCGCACCCACGAGACGTCGCGAGGTGCCGAACAGGGTTGCGCCCAGCCGTGCTGCAGCCAGGCGCGCGAGTAGGGCGTGAAGACCTGGTAGGGGTCTCCGGTCTTGTTGACGATGCGCCCCGGCGAGACGGCGTACGGCGATCCTGTGCGCACCAGTGTGATGCCGTGCCGAGCCAGCGCCTGCTCGACCTGCTCGTCACGCCGCCGCCCGTAGGGGCCGAAGTCCTCGGCGACGTGCACAGTCCTCGCGTGGGCCGCTCGGGCGACGGTAACCACCTCCGCGACCGGAGCACCTCGGCGTACCTGCAGGGCGCCGACACGATGCCCGAAGTCGCTCAAGCTGGAGGTCAGGTAGGCGAGGCGGGCGCCGCCGGCCGCCCGCCACAGCGCCGGGTCGAGCACGAAGAGCGGTACCACCTCGCTGTCTGCCGCGACGGCGGCCAGCAACGCGGGGTTGTCGGCGAGCCGAAGGTCGCGGCGAAACCACATCACGCTTGCCATGTCGGGAGCTTTCCGGGGTGGGCGCGGTGCAGCGCGATGCGGTCGAGGCCATGGGTTCTGGCGTCGGAGGGTGCCAGAACCAGACCATCGGCGGTGGCTGGTGCGTGCCGGGGTGGTCGGCCGAGCCTGCTCGCCTCGACGAGCAGGTGCAGGCGCCGGCCGCAATCGCGGTAGAACCGCAACTGGGTGCGTCGACCGAAGAGCCGCCACCCCAACCGCGTGATGGGGCCCAGGGTGGGCGCTCTCTGCGAGTAGCTGGTGATGACGAACTCGATCTGCCCGCTGCCAGCGCGCTTGACCACTTCATACGTGGCTTTGCCGCGTTCGAGATGCCCTTCCAGGGTTTCGTAGGCCCAGCCCCAGGCCCGGTCGCCGTCCGCGCGCGCCTCGTCGATCACACTCGTGACGCGCACACCCAGGTAGAAGTGCAGCCCATGGAAGCGGGCCTGCAGCAGCATGTTTCGACCCAGCAGCGGTTCGGTCGGGTCATAGCTGGCACGCACCAGCTGCGGCGCCGAGAACTCGTAGCGCTCGATGAGCCGGCACGCGGTCTCCCAGACGCCGTCGGGCTCCGGAGCCCCCGGTTGCTCTGACGGCAGCAGGCTGCGGTGGGTGTCGAAGTCCCAGGCCGGTCGAGCCACCTCGAGGACCGAATAGTTGGTCGGTGCGCGCCGAAGGGCCGATAGCTCGGCCGCCACGTCGACACGCCCGAAGAGCCCAGTAGCCACCACGCGTCATTCACGGTCACGTAGGGAGTCGCCCATCAGCCACAGTGTCGGCGGCCACAAGCCCACGAACAAGGCGCGACGTTCGGCGTTGCCTCGCTGCTCCTGGTCGACGGTCTTGGCGCGGATCCACAGCATGATGCACAGCGCGACGGCTCCCATCGAGGCCACGTGCAGATGGGTGCTGCGCACGCCCACGCGGTGCAGTACAAGGTCGATCATGTCGTCTCCGCTCGTGTCGTCGTGTCTGGCCGGGGTACACAGTCGCATTATCCGAGTCTGGCGTTTCCACTCCTCCGAGGGGCAGATCGATGTCGACCCGCAGTCGCCCGAAGGTCTCCGCCGTGCTGACGCGCTGGATGTTCGGTACGGCGTTGATCTCCTGGCGGTACCTGTGGGAGACGACACCGTTGCATCGGGTCGAGCGAGCAGGCGGCGGCGCCGAAGACCTGCCCCCGAGACTGCCGGCTGAGACCCTCGATGACACCGTACAACTGGCCAGCGATGGCGTCGGCCCGCTGTTCCACCGTCGTTTCTGGGTGCGCATCGTCGAGGCCAGGCTCACCGCGCACCAGTTGATGGCCCGCGTTGTCAGCGACTTCAAGCACTTCGTTCCCTCAGAGGTCGTGGCTGTCCGATCCAGCCGCGTGGTCGGCGACACGCTGCAGGTGGGCGACGAGCTGGTGGTCGAGATGCCCGGCCCCTGGGACGGCCCGGTGAGGGTGGTGCACGTCGACGACGCGTGCCTGCGCCTGGCGACCCTGCGGGGCCATCTCGAGGCCGGGCAGGTGGAGTTTCGTGCTCACCACACAGGCGGCACGGTGATCTTCGAGATCGAGGTATGGGCACGTCCGGGCACCTTGTTGGTGCACCTCCTGTACTCCCACCTACGGCTGGCCAAGGAGATGCAGCTCAACATGTGGGTGCGCTTCTGCCTGGCCGCGGCCGCCACTGCCGGCGGCCGCCCCGCCGACGGCGTACACATCCGCACGCACAGGGTCGGTGCTCGGGATTCAGAGCCTTGTGCGTAGGTGTACCCGGGAGGATATTGGCCTCGGCGACACATCTTTGGTCGGCAGTTGGAGGGAAGGGAGCATCTGGTGAGGTCATCGCCTTCTCTGCCCCCGGTTCATGGCGGCGCGGCCGGTGCCCGGGGCGGGGTGCGCCAACCACATGCCTGCATCGTTCCGCCGTTCATCCTCGATCACTTCGCGCGGAGTGGGGATGCGGAGCAGCGGGCTGCGGCCCTGGAGGCGCTCACCCTCGACATGTCGCTGCGGGACCGGCGCTCGACCGCGGCTGCCGTGCGGTTCGCGGTCGGCGTGGTGGACAGCCGCCTGCTCGTGGAGAAGGCCGGCCCGCCCCTGGGTCAGCCACACCGGCTGATCTATGACATCAAGCAGGAGACTTCGGGCTCCGCCGAGCTCGTACGCGCTGAGGGTCAGGCTCCGGTCGACGATGCGGCCGTCAACGAGGCCTACGACGGCCTCGGTGATACGTACAAGCTGTTCTGGGACGTGTTCGACCGGGACAGCATCGACGACAACGGCATGGAACTGCGTGGCATCGTCCACTACGGGGTCGGCTATGACAACGCGTTCTGGAACGGCCAGCAGATGGTGTTCGGCGATGGCCGGCTGTTCAAGCGATTGACGCTCTCGCTGGACGTGATCGGGCACGAGCTGCAGCATGGCGTCACCGAGCACGAGTCCGGTCTGCTCTACCAAGACCAGTCCGGTGCCCTCAACGAGTCGTTGTCGGACGTGTTCGGCTCGCTGGTCAAGCAGTACAAGTTGCAGCAGAGCGTCGACGCGGCGGACTGGCTCATCGGGGTCGACATCGTCGGACCAACCTTCCCGGGCAGGGCGCTGCGGGACATGGCCAATCCCGGCACCGCCTGGGAGCGTGACCCTCAACCGGGGCACATGGACGACTTCGTGGTCACCATGGAGGACAACGGGGGCGTGCACATCAACTCCGGGATCCCCAACAAGGCCTTCCACACGCTTGCCGTCGGTCTGGGTGGCTACGGCTGGGCGGACGCGGGCGCCATCTGGTACGAGGCGCTGCTGCACTACCGACTGCAGCCTGACGCCAGCTTCCGCTCGTTCGCCCGACTCACCCGCGTGGTGGCGCGGCGAATGTTCGGCCGTGACAGCGCGCAGGCGGTCGCGGTGCGTGATGCGTGGCGCTCCGTCGGCGTCCTGAAGTCCGACTCGTGACACCCGAGTTCACCCTCACCCTCGACCGGCACGGCGGGTTCGCCGGTGTCTCGATGCGTGCGGAACTCCACAGCGCCGACCTGACCCCGGAGGAGGCGCAGCAGGTATGGGCACTCGTCGAGACCGCGCCACTGAAGGCTGCCACCGACGCCTCATCCGGACGCGGCGCCCAGCGACCCGACTCCTTCTCCTACCGACTCAGCGTTGAAACACCAGACGACCGCCACGAGTACGCCTTCGCCGAGTCGGTGATCGGGTCCGACCTTCAGCCGCTCGTGCAGCGACTGGAGCGCCAGCTCGCCTGGTAAACCGGCAGGTCAGCCGGCTCCTTGGACCTCTGAGCTGCGGTGCCCCCGGCAGGATTCGAACCTGCGGCACACGGTTTAGGAAACCGTTGGTCATCTCCTAGTATGGCGCCTTTCACCTGCGGTCTCTCGGCCGTAGGAGGCGATTGGGTCTTGCTAGCACACGCTCAGCACACGCACTGAGCGTTTATGGCGCGCGGTTGCAGCGTCGCACTTCCGACTGGCGCTTCTCGGAAAGCCCCAGACCAGCGGCGGTTGGCCCGCGGGGGCGAATCTCCTCTACAGCATCGTGCGACGTCAGAGTCGTCTTGCGACGGGTACAGGTCATTGGCCGGATCGGTGTGACTGTCAGCGGTAAGGGGGCGATTCTGGCAGCGTTATCTGGCGCGGTTCGCTGTCCCGCAGACGATCCGCAAACGGGCTCAGGCCCCGGTGCAGTCCGCGAGGATGCGCGCGAGCTCGACCGGCTTGGTGTACATCGGCCAGTGGCCGGCGTCGATGTCGACGTAGTCGACCCGCCTCGCCTTCGCGAGCTCGGGGATCTCGCCGGCCTCAACCCACTCCTTGGCCTGGTCGGGCGTGAACTCCGGGCAGACCATCGTCAGGGGCACGTGGTAGCGACGGTCGTCGCTAAGGTGCACGACGCCTTGGGTGATCGTGGCCGGCACAGCGATCGCACCATGTGCCACCGCCGCCTTGAGCTCGGTCGACATGTCGTCGGAGTCGGGACCCTCGAAGGGCTCCCAGCCCGGGAACGGCACCACGCCTTCGACCGGCTCGAAGGCGCCGAAGTACGTCTCGCCTTCGGCGTTCGGAATGCCGCCGATCAGCGCCACGCGCGCCACCTTATCGGGCCGCGCGTCGGCGGCGACCCAGGCGAGGGCGCACGCGGCCGAGTGACCAACCACGAGGGCCGGGCCGTCGGCGGCGTCCACGGCCGCCGTGACGGCGGCGACCTGGTCGGCGTACGTCGCATTGGTGTCGCCGTCTCCCTGGCCGGGCAGCGTCACGGCCACGGGTCGGTGGCCGAGCCTCTCCAGCTCCGGCACCACGTCCTCCCAGGCCGTCGCGTCGAGCCACATGCCGGCGATGAGCACGATGTCCATGTCA
>JALZMX010000325.1 GCA_030857985.1 Actinomycetota bacterium
GCAGCCGCCGACGACGACGGGGACATCCAGCTCGTAGATGAACTGCTTGAGGTTCAGCGGCTCGGCCTGGCCCGACACGTGCTCAGCCGACACCGTCGTACCGCGGATCACGAACAGGTCGACCCCCGCGTCGACGACGACCTTGGCGAACTGCTTGGTCCGCTGCGGCGACAAGGCCCCGGCAACCGTCACACCGGCGTCGCGCATCTGCTGCAGGCGCGCCGCGATCAGCTCGGGGTCGATCGGCTGGGAGTAGATCTCCTGCAGCCGCCCGGTGGCCTCATGCCCGTGCAGCCCTGCCACCTCTGCCAGCAGCGGCTCGGGGTCTTCGTAGCGGGTCCACAGCCCCTCGAGGTCGAGCACGCCGAGCCCGCCGGAGCCGCCGAACTCGATCGCGGTGGCCGGCGAGACCACGCTGTCCATCGGAGCCGCGACCACCGGGTGTTCGAACCGGTAGGCGTCGATCTGCCAGGAGACGGAGACTTCCTCGGGGTCGCGCGTGCGCCGGCTCGGCACCACCGCGATGTCGTCGAAGGAGTAGGCACGGCGGCCTCGCTTGGCGCGCCCGATCTCGATCTCCATGCTCGAGGTCAGTCCTCAGCGCGACTCGTAGTTCGGCGCCTCGACCGTCATCCGAATGTCGTGCGGGTGACTCTCGGTGAGTCCCGCGGCGGTGATCCGCACGAAGCGACCCTTCTCCTTCAGCTCCGGGACCGTCCGCGCTCCGCAGTAGAACATCGCCTGGCGCAGCCCGCCGATCAGCTGATGAGCGACGGCACCGAGCGGTCCGCGAAAAGGCACCTGGCCCTCGATGCCCTCCGGCACCAGCTTGTCGTCGGAGCCCACGTCACCCTGGAAGTACCGGTCCTTCGAATACGCCCTGGCCTGCCCGCGTGACTGCATCGCGCCCAGCGACCCCATGCCGCGGTAGGACTTGAACTGCTTGCCGTTGACGAAGACCAGCTCACCGGGACTCTCCTCGCAGCCGGCCAGCAGCGAGCCGAGCATCACGGAGTCAGCTCCGGCCACGATCGCCTTGGCGATGTCGCCGGAGTACTGCAGGCCTCCGTCGGCGATCACGGGTACGCCGGCCGGCCGGCAGGCTCTCGCCGCCTCGTGGATCGCCGACACCTGGGGTACGCCGACACCGGCCACCACCCGCGTCGTACAGATCGAGCCCGGTCCGACTCCCACCTTGACACCGTCGGCCCCGGCCTCGACCAACGCCCGGGCGCCGTCGTAGGTGGCGACGTTGCCACCGATCACGTCGACGCCGGTGACTGCGGGATCGGACTTCAGCCGGCCGATCATGTCGACCACTCCGGAGGAGTGCCCGTGCGCGGTGTCGATCACGAGCACGTCGACACCCGCCTCGACCAGCGTCATGGCCCGCTTCCACGCATCGTCGAAGAACCCGATCGCGGCTCCCACCGCGAGCCGGCCCGAGGAGTCTTTGGTGGCATGCGGGAACTGGTTGCGCTTGACGTAGTCCTTGAGCGTGATCAGCCCGGTCAGGCGGCCGCGACCGTCCACCAGCGGCAGCTTCTCGACCTTGTGCCGGCGCAGCAGCTGCATCGCCTCGTCGGCGCTGATGCCCTCACGTCCGGTGACCAGCGGCATCGGGGTCATCACGTCGGCGACGAGGCGTCCACGGTCGCTCTCGAACCGGGTGTCGCGGTTGGTGACGATACCGAGCAGAACCCCGTTCTTGTCGATCACCGGCACACCGGAGATGCGGTAGCGCCCGCACAGCGCCTCGGCCTCGCCGATCGTCGACTCGGGGCCGATGGTGACCGGTTGGGCGACCATGCCGGCCTCGGAGCGCTTCACGACGTCGACCTGTTGGCCCTGGTCGTCGATCGGCAGGTTGCGGTGCAGCACGCCCAGGCCGCCCTGCCGCGCCATCGCGATCGCCATCCGCGCCTCGGTGACGGTGTCCATTGCGCTGGACAGCAGCGGCACGCCCAGGCCGATGTTGCGCGAGAGCCGGCTACTGGTGTCGGCTTCGCTCGGGATCAGGTCGGACTGGCCAGGCAGCAGCAGCACGTCGTCGAAGGTCAGACCCAGGGGCGCGAACGCCTCGGCACGTGCGTCGGGGGTCGAGTCCATGGCACCTTCCGGTGGTCTGGTCGCGGTGGCAGCGATCCTACCGGGCGCGCGGCCTGGACCGGGTGATTCGTCTGCGGTGGCCTGGCGGAGATTCCCGGAGGCACCGCAGACGAATCGCCCGAAGCCGGTGTGGGTCAGTGGCTGTGGCCGTGGCCGTGGCCGCCGTTGTCGGCTTCGTCCTCTTCCGGCCGGTCCACGACCAGCGTCTCGGTGGTGAGCAGCATCGCGGCAATCGACGCGGCATTGGCGAGCGCCGAGCGCGTCACCTTCACCGGGTCGAGCACACCGGCGGCGACCAGATCGACGTACGCCTCGTTCTCCGCGTCGTAGCCCTTGCCCTCACCGGCTTCGCGCACCTTCGAGACGACGACGTAACCCTGTACACCACCGTTCTCGGCGATCCAGCGCAGCGGCTCGTCGCAGGCCTTGCGCACGATCGAGACACCGGCGGCCTCGTCGCCGCTGAGGCCGAGGCCGCTGCCGAGCGCCGACGTGGCGTGCACCAGCGCGGAGCCACCCCCGGCCACGATGCCTTCCTCGATCGCAGCCCGGGTCGCGGAGACGGCGTCCTCGATGCGGTGCTTCTTCTCCTTCAGCTCCACCTCGGTGGCGGCACCGACCTTGATCACGCACACACCGCCGGCCAGTTTGGCCAGCCGCTCCTGCAGTTTCTCGCGGTCCCAGTCGGAGTCGGTGGCGTCGATCTCACGCTTGATCTGACCGACCCGGCCGCTGACCTCGCTGGAGTCACCGCCGCCGTCGACGATCGTGGTGTTGTCCTTGGTGATCACGACCCGACGTGCGCTGCCGAGCACCTCGAGGCCGACCTGGTCGAGCTTGAGGCCGACGTCGGCGGTCACCACCTGGGCGCCGGTGAGAGTCGCCAGGTCCTGCAGCATCGCCTTGCGCCGGTCGCCGAAGGCCGGGGCCTTGACCGCAGCCGAGGTGAAGGTGCCGCGGATCTTGTTCACGACCAGCGTCGAGAGCGCCTCGCCGTCGACGTCCTCGGCGACGATGAACAGCGGCTTGCCGGACTGGACCACCTTCTCCAGCAGCGGCAGCAGCTCGCTGACCGCGGAGATCTTGCTCTGCACGATGAGGATGGCGGGATCGTCGAGCACGGCCTCCATACGCTCGGCGTCGGTGACCATGTACGGCGAGATGTAGCCCTTGTCGAACTGCATCCCCTCGGTGAACTCGAGCTCGGTGCCGAACGTGTTGGACTCCTCGACCGTGATCACGCCGTCCTTGCCGACCTTGTCGAACGACTCGGCGATGAGGTCGCCGATGAGTGAGTCACGCGCCGAGATCGTGGCGACCTTGGCCATGTCGTCCTTGGAGTCGATGTCGCGAGCTGCCTTTGCCAGCTGCTCCGACACCGCCTCGACGGCGGCCTCGATCCCGCGCTTGAGCCCGACCGGGTTGGCACCGGCGGCGACCGCGCGCAGACCCTCGTGGACCATCGCCTGGGCGAGCACGGTGGCGGTGGTGGTGCCGTCGCCGGCGATGTCGTTGGTCTTGGTGGCGACTTCCTTGGCCAGTTGGGCGCCGAGGTTCTCGAACGGGTCGTCGAGCTCGACCTCACGGGCGACGGTGACGCCGTCGTTGGTGATGGTCGGCGCGCCCCACTTCTTGTCGAGGACGACGTAGCGGCCCCGGGGGCCGAGCGTCACTCTGACGGCGTTGGCGAGCGCGTCGACCCCGCGCTCGAGGGCGCGGCGGGCGTTCTCGTCGAACTCCAGAATCTTGGGCATGAGCGTGGGTTCCCTTTCACGACAGCGCCCCGAGTGGCCCCGAGGGCCGCCCGGGGCGGTGTCAGTTTGGTAGCGGGTTTCAGGCGATGACCGCGAGCACGTCGCGGGCAGAGAGGATGAGGTACTCCTCACCGGAGTACTTGACCTCTGTACCGCCGTACTTGCTGTAGATGACCTTGTCGCCGACGCTGACGTCGAGCGGGACGCGGTTGCCGTTGTCGTCGATACGACCCGGACCGACCGCGAGGACCTCGCCCTCTTGGGGCTTCTCCTTCGCGGTGTCTGGGATGACCAGGCCGGAGGCCGTGGTCTGCTCGGCCTCCAGGGCCTTGACGACGATGCGGTCCTCGAGCGGCTTGATGCTGACGGACACTTGCCGACCTCCCCTTTCCAGGGACGAGAGAGGTTGCGCTATTACAGGATGGTGCGAGCCGGTTGCACGTCGTCGCGGGTGCCGTGCGACCTGATCGCGGTTGGCAGCCTCGTGGTGAGAGTGCCAACGCCCAATCTAGGGGCTGATTAGCACTCGGTCAACCCGAGTGCCAGGGCGAGGCAGGTCAGCTTCGCGGCACCGATGACCATCCCCTCCCGCCGAGGTTGCACAACAGCCCCGAATCTTCAGGCCGAGGTTGCGCAACTGCACGGTACTGATGCGCAACCTCGGCGCGATGAGAGGCGCAGGGGGCGGTGCGAAGGGAGGCGGGGTCGGGAGTGCTCGCGGTCAGCAGCCGCGGCTGGGTACGCCGGAAACGGGAACCGGCAGTCGGCCGGGTGCCGGCGCCCGGCCGAGCAGCACCTCGACCAACGCGCGCATGGCGCCAGGGGTCTCGCCGTACGTCGCAATCCTGGCGACCGCGGCTCTGCTGTCGGTCAGGACGTACGGCGTGTCCGTCGCCACCACCACATCGGCACTGGCCGCAGCGGCGCCGTATCCGAGCAACGCGATGGTGTCGCCGCTGCCCGTCGCCAGCCCGGCAGCCGAGGCGGCGGCGTTGAACGCGGTGACCGCCTCGGGATCACCGCTGGCGAGCACCGCATCGCCCACCAGCCGCCCGGAGCAGGGCCCGTCGACGACCGTGATCGCGGCCCGGGAGGCGCGCAGCGACACCGCGTCGTGTGAGCCGATCACGCCTCCCGGCTCCCCGCGCCCCGGATCCACCTCGAGCAGAGCCGCGACGACCCGGGTGGCCGCCTGGTCCAGCCGGCGCCGAGAGAGCCGGCCGTCGCGCACGGCCGCCATGATGGCCGCGTGCGCGACCCCGACATCCGGCGGCATCAGGAGCACGTCGACACCGGCCCGCAGCGCCTGCACCGCCGAGTCACCGACGCCGTATCCGTCGACGACCGCGCCCATCTCCATCGCGTCGCTGACCACCACGCCGTAGAAGCCCAGTCCGCGCCGCAGCAGCCCGGAGACGACCGGGCGCGACAGCGTCGCGGGCACACCGGGATCGACCGCGCGTACGGCGATGTGGCCCACCATGGTGGCGGACACGTCGGCGGCGACGGCGGCGCGGAACGGCCGCAGGTCGCGGCGGCGCAGCTCGGGCAGAGCGGCGTCCTGCACGGGCAGACCGACGTGGCTGTCGGTGCCGAGAGCACCGTGACCAGGAAAGTGTTTGACCACGGGGATGATCCCGGCCGACTCGTAGCCGTCGACCGCCGCCGTCACGACCTGCGCGACCGCCTCGGGATCAGCGCCGGCCGAGCGGGAACCGATTGTCGGGTCGGCGGGTCCGATCGTGACGTCGGCGACCGGCGCGAACACCACGGTGAACCCGGCCGCACGCAGCTCCTGCCCACTGGCCAGGGCGGCAGCGCGAGCCAGCTCGGGCCGGCCTGCCGCGCCGTACGTCATGAACGCGGGGAACGCCGTCATCGGTGACCCCAGCCGCGCGATGACGCCACCCTCCTGGTCGACTCCGATGAACAGCGGCCAGTCCTCGTCGTGCGCACGCTGCAGAGCCGTGTTGCCGGCCCGCACCGCAGGCACGGACGCGACGTTGTCGCCCATCACGATCACGCCGCCGAGATGGTAGGTCTCGATCAGGTCGGTCGGTGCCCGCGTCCCGCTGTAGCGGGTGACGATCACCTGGCCGGCCTTCTCAGCCAGCGTCATCTGCTGCACCGCGCGACGAGCAGCCGAGACGTCGGCACCGGACGGGCTCTCGCGGGTGGCCGACGCCTCCGGAGACGAGCTGGTGGCCGAGGGCTCGGGGGAACGGGAGGGGGCATCCGTCGGCATGCCCGACTCGGACCGGCTGGGCGACCGCGACTCCGTCGGTGCCTGCGCAGCGTCGGGCACGGACGTCGAGCAAGCCAAGAGTGCGCCGGACAGTACGACGGCAGAACCGAGGCGGGTCAGCGAATGGGTCATGGCCAGACCACTATGCCTGGCCGCGGCAACACCGGCTCAGGACAGCAGCACTGACAGCGCGCCGAGGTAGACCGCCACCAGCAGCACACCGACCGGTCGCCGGAGCATCAGCACCACCAGCGGCAGCACTGCCGTCAGCACCGCGACGCCGAGCAGGTGTGGGTCGCTGCCCACGTCGAGCGGAGCAACCAAGGCTCCGACCCCGAGCGACACCGTCGCGTTGTAGGCGACCGCGCCAACGACCCCGGCCACTGCCACCTCGGCGACGTCGTGGCGGCGAGCAGCCACCACCAGCGCCAGCATCTCGGCGCTGGTCGCCAGCGCGAGGATCGTCAGCCCGACCTCGCTGTCGCCGAGACCGAGGGTGGAGGTGAACCGCTGTGCGCCCTCGACCGCCAGCCAACCGCCGCCGACCATCAGGCAGAGACCGCCGCCGACGAACCCGAGCGCGGTTCTCGCCGAACGCCTGTCCGCCTCGCCGAGCCCGGCCCCGGCCGCTTCGCCGACTGCCGGCGGCGCCTGCTCACGCCGCCAGACCCAGCCGACGGCGACGGCGTACGCCGTGAGGAGGAGCAGGCCCTCGACCCGACTCAGCACGCCGTTGTACAGCGTTGCCACGGCCAGTGCACCGGCGACGCTCGCGGCCGCGGCGTACTCGGCGACGCGCCGGCTCCTCGGCAGCGGCGTGAGCACCGCCGCGAGTCCCAACGCCAGGGTCAGGATCACCAGGTTGGCGCCGAGGGCATCACCGACGGCCAGCCCCGGACGGTCGCGCGCCGAGGCGATGGCAGCGGTCAACGCCTCCTCGGGCTCTGCTCCCGCCACCAGCACCCCGAGCGCGAGCGCGGTCAGACCGGCGCCACGCGCCGCGACGGTGACGTTCTCGGCGAACGCCTCTGCTCCGGCCAGCAGCAGTGCCGCACCGGCCAGCAGCAGAACGACGGCGATCAACACGGGCTGGTCTCTCTCGCCGGACCGGCTCAGGCCACGATCCGGGTGACCGGCATCGAGGGGTCCGCGGAGAGGTCGAGCGCTGAGGGCGCGCAGCCGCGGGCCACCAGCTCGGCCCCCAGCGCCGCCACCATCGCGCCGTTGTCCGTGCACAACCCCGGCCGTGGCACCCGCACAGCGATACCCCGGGCGGCGGCCCGTTCCTCGGCCAACACCCGCAACCGGGAGTTGGCGGCCACTCCGCCGCCGATCAGCAGGTGGCCGACGTCGCGACGTAGGCACGCGTCGACCGCTTTGCGGGTCAGCACGTCGCAGACTGCCTCTTGAAAAGCGGCGGCCACGTCGGCCACCGGTACCGGCTCCCCGTCACGTTCGCGCGCCTCGACCCAGCGGGCGACCGCGGTCTTGAGTCCCGAGAAGGAGAAGTCGAAGCGGTGCCGCTCCAGGTCGCGGCCCGAGGTGAGCCCACGCGGGAAGTCGACGTACGCCGGGTCGCCGTCGCGAGCCTCCCGGTCGATGTGCGGCCCGCCGGGGAACGGGAGTCCGAGCAGCCTCGCCACCTTGTCGAACGCCTCCCCGGCAGCATCGTCGATGGTGGCGCCGAGCGGCTCGACGCCCCGGGTGACATCGTCGACCAGGAGCAGTGAGGAATGGCCACCGCTGACCAGCAGCGCGACGCACGGACTCGGCAGCGGGCCGTGTTCGAGCTGGTCCACGGCCACGTGTGCGGCGAGGTGGTTGACGCCGTACAGCGGGATGCCCAGGGCGAGCGCCAGCGCCTTGGCGGATGCGACACCGACCAGCAGTGCGCCGGTGAGCCCCGGGCCGCTGGTCACCGCAACCGCGTCCACGTCGCGCAGCGCCATCCCGCCGTCGGCGCAAGCCCGCTCGAGCGTCGGCACCATCGCCTCGAGGTGTGCCCGGCTGGCCACCTCGGGCACGACGCCGCCGAAACGGGCATGCTCCTGCACCGAGGACGCGACCGCGTCGGCGAGCAGCGTCGTGCCGCGCACGAGACCGACGCCGGTCTCGTCGCACGACGTCTCGATGCCCAGCACCAGCGGTTCGTCGGACCTGCCCACAGTGTTCCAGTGTGCCGGTGCGGTCGAGAGCCGGTGTCGTTGAGAGGATCGACACGTGCAGGTGCCGGTGCAGCAGGTGGAGTCGGTGCAGCGACTACGCGAGGAGTACGACGACCCTTTCGTACGCTGGCAGCTCGACCCTGCGCTCGTCCGCAGATCCTTCCGGTACCGCGGCGGTGTGGTCGTGGAGCACAGCCACGACCGCTTCGGCAACCCCGTCAGCGCACCGGCGCTGCTCTGCCTCGGCAAGCCTGACGACCTGCACCCGTTGCTGGTGTCGGTGGCCGAGTCACTCGACGCCACACCCGGCCGGGTCACGGTCGAGGCGCATGCGGTGGACGCGTTGCCGCCCGGCTGGGAGTACCACGGGTTCCGCACGTGGGACTTCATGTGGAGCGACACGGTCCCTCCGCCGTACCCAGGAGAGGGCGCGCTGGAGGTGTTGCGCGACCGCGACGAGATCGACGCGCTGCTCGACCGGGCCAACCCGGGCACGCATGGACGGCCCGGCGATCCAGGCAGCCGGCTCTGGCTCGGCGCCCGTGACGGCACCGGTCGACTGTTGGCTGTGGGCGGTCTGTTCGCGCTGGGCAGCGGTACGCCGAACCTGCGCGGCATCTCGACGCTGACGGCGGCCCGCGGGCATGGCCTCGGCAGCGCGATCAGTGCCCGGCTGGCGCGCCACGGCTTGGCCACGATGGCGCCGGTCGTCACCCTCGGCGTCTACACCGACAACCTGGTCGCGATCGCGGTCTACGAGCGGCTCGGTTTCCGGCACGGCCACACGTTCGTCTCCGGTGAGCTGCGGCGGGAGCGGAGCTCCAGCACCACGGCGTCGGCACCGTCGGCGTAGTAGCGGTGCCGACGCCCGACCTCGGTGAACCCCCGCGCCCGGTAGAAACCGTGCGCGCGGGCATCGTCCGCGCGCACCTCGAGCAGCAGCCGGTCGTAGGCGGATGGCCCGAGCGCGTCGAGGAGGTCACCGCCCAGACCCTGCCGGCGGTACGACGGGGCGACGCCGATCCGCAACAGGTCCGCCGCCTCACCGGTGTCCAGCAGCAGCGCATAACCCACCACCGTCTCGTCGTCGACGGCCACCACAGCGCGCCGACGGCTCCCGGTCAGGTCCTCGCACACCGCCGCCTCGGACCATGCATCGGCCTCGAACAGCGCGACCTCCAGCACCGCCACGGCCGCGACGTCGTCGGCTCGCGCCGGGCGCACCCGCGTGGTCACGACACCTGCTTGCGGAAGCCCGGCTCCGTCGCGTCCGGTCGGCGCAGGTACAGCGGCTCGGCAGGCAGCACCGGCACCAGCCGCCGTACCACCACCTCGGCCAGCACCGCCGCCGACGGGTGCTGCGGGACCACCGCGTTGGGGAACGCGTCGGGATAGAGCGTGGCACCCAGCCCGGCCACTGGTGCCTCGGTGGCCACGTCGGCCGGTCGCGCCACCCGCGGACCCTCGACCCTGGTAGCCGCGGCGGTGTAGCTGGCGCAGTAGACCTCTTTGCGCCGCGCGTCGGTCGCCACCAGGAACGCTGCGCCGGCCCGGGCCTCCGCCGCCATGACGTCGAGCGTGCACACGCCGCGCACGGCGACCCCGAGCACGGCGCCGAGAGTCCGGGCGGTGGCGAGACCGACGCGCAGCCCGGTGAACGGGCCCGGCCCGACACCGACCGCGACGTCGGTGAGGTCCAGTCGCGTTGCGCCGGCCTGCTCCAGCACGGCGGCGATCGCCGGGGCGAGCAGCTCACCGTGACGCATCGCGGCCACAGTCGTGCGCTGCCCCAGCAGGTCGGTGCCGTCGTGCAGAGCCACGGTGACTGCCGGCGTCGCGGTGTCGAAGGCGAGCATCAGCACACACGGCAGCGTACGGCGTGCCGGGTGCGTCAGTGCTGACCGACCGACCGCAGCGAGGCCAGGTCGGCGCCGAGCCAGCGACGGCCGACCGGGGTGACCCGCACCCGGCGGAGGTCGTCGTCGGTGACGCCACCGGCATCGCCACGGCGACGGTCGATTTCCACGACCAGCCGGTCGGCGGCCAACGGCTCGGCGACTCCTCGGCCCCACTCCACGACGGTGACCGAGTCCTCGAGCGACGTATCCAGGTCCAGGTCGTCGATCTCGTCGACCCCGCCCAGCCGGTAGGCGTCGACGTGCACCAGCGCTGCTCCTTCGCCCTCTGCGGGATGCACGCGCGCAATCACGAACGTCGGCGAGGTGATGGCGCCATGCACGCCCAGGCCTGCGCCGATGCCCTGGGTCAGCGTCGTCTTGCCGGCGCCGAGGTGACCGCTGAGCAGCACCAGGTCACCGGCGCGCAGCAGCCGTGCGAGCCGGGTCCCGAGCAGCCGGGTCTGCTCGGGGGTGCGGACCTCGAGCTGGACCGGCAGCGGCTTGGCCAGGGTGGTCCGGGAGTCGTCGCACGCGACCTCGTGATAGCCCCGGCGTACCCATCTGCTCTGGGTGGCCATCTGCACCGAGCCAGCCACCAGACTGACCCGGGCACAGCCACTGGCGACGGCCGTCTCCTCCGCGCAGCGCACCAGCGCCGCTGCCACCTCGAGGTGCTCCCACTTCGGGTCGATCGACATCGCGCGCACGAGCAGGCCGTCGTCGTTGTACCGGAACAGCAGCGCACCGCTCGGCTGGCCGTCGACCTCCGCCAGCAGTCCACGGTGGTCGGACAGCGTCGCCGCCACCACCGAAGCCGGAGTTTCCGGCGAGGCGGTGTGGATGAGCGCGAGTACGGCGGACAGGTCGGCCGGGCCTGCCTGCCGCACCTGCAGCTCCGTCACCGCGCAAGTCCGATGTCGTCGGCGCCGACGAAGCGGCGCCGGATCCGGCCGCCGAGCCGGCTGACGATCTCATAGCTGATGGTGTCGGCGGCGTCCGCCCAGTCCTGAGCCGTGGGTTCGCCCGTGCTGCCCGGCCCGAAGATCACCACCTCGTCGCCCGGCCCGGCCTCCGCACCGGCCAGGTCGACGACGAACTGGTCCATGCAGACCCGACCGGCGACCTGGCGGCGTACCCCGGCCACCTGGACCGGTCCCCGACCGGACGCGTGGCGCGGGATGCCGTCGGCGTACCCGAGTGGCACCAGGCCGAGCGTGGTGTCGGCCCGGGTGACGTGGGTGTGGCCGTAGGAAACGCCCTGCCCTGCCGCCACCTGCTTCACCAGCGACAGTGACGCGCGCAGGGTCATCGCCGGCGTCAGCCCGAGCTCGGCAGCGCTGGCGACCTGCGGGATCGGGGACAGGCCGTAGACCGCGAGACCCGGGCGGACAAGGTCGAACCATGCGTCGGGACGGGTGAGCAGCGTCGCAGAGTTCGCCAGGTGTCGCAGCCGCGGCCGCAGCCCGGCCGCCTCGGCGGCGGCGACTGCCCGGCCGAACGCCTCGAGCTGCCGGTCCACGGACGGATGCTCGGGCTCGTCTCCGCATGCCAGGTGCGACCAGACGCCGGTGACCTCGGCGACGCCGGCCAGCTCGGCACGTCGGGCCGCGTCCACCAGGGCGCGCCATTGTGCGGCCGTCGCGCCACCGCGGCTGAGCCCGGTGTCGGCCTTGAGCTGGACGGATACGACCTGCCCGAGATCTCGGGCAGGTAGGAGCATGGCGGCCAACTGGTCGGTACTCGAGGCGGTGACCTCGATGCCGGCCGCCAGCGCCGGCGCGTAGTCCTCGCCAGGCACCGTGAGCCAGCACAGGATCGACCCGGTGTCACCGGCCGCACGCAGCGCCAGCGCCTCGTCCAGCGTCGCCACGCCCAGCCAGCTCGCGCCCCCCACCCGTGCGGCCGCCGCCGACTCGGCGATCCCGTGACCGTAACCGTCGGCCTTGACCACCGCCATCAGCTCACGGCCCTGGACGAAGGCACGCAAATGCGCGACGTTGTCGCGAACGGCGCGTAGATCCACCACGGCCTCGGCGCGCGGCGCTGGGAACACTGTCAGTCAGTCGACCGGCGCGTAGGCACAGGCGTCCGCAGGACGCTCGGCCGGCGTCGGCTCGCTGCCGCCATTCCTGCCACCACTCTTGCCGCCCCCGCCCGGGTCGTTGACCAACGCCCGCTGCACGGTGGCATGCAGCCAGTCGTAGTCGGGATCGCCGGGGTTGAACCTGGCCGAGGACTGGAACACCACGCTGCGCAGTTTGGCGTCCTTGACCTCCAAGGCGAGGTCGAGGAAGTCGCGCAGCAGCTCCTGGGGGATGTCGGTGAGCACGTTGTCCGCTCCCGTGTGTGCCAGACCCTCGTACCGGCGCAGCAGGGTGAATGGATCCGCCGCCTCGACGATCGCATCGACCATGCAGCGCTGCCGCTCCATCCGGTCATAGTCGTCGAGCCCGTAACGGCCGCGTGCGAACCACAGCGCCTCGAAGCCGTCGAGGTGCTGGTTGGGTCCGGGCTCGAGGTAGTCCTCCGGCGCGATGTTGAGGTCGGTGTTGCCGCCGATCGGGATGGGCTGGTTGATGTTCACCGTGACCCCACCCATGGCTTCGACGACCTTCTGGAAGCCTGCGAGGTTGATCAGCACGTAGTAGTCGACGTCGATGCCGAGCGCCCCCGAGACCGCCTGCTTCAGCGCGTCGGCGCCTTCGTTGTCGCTCTCGCCGAGCACCTTGGGGTGCAGCTCCGGCACCTTGCCGTAGACCGCGTTGAGCATCCACTCCAGCTCGCTGCCTGGACCGTCGAACCCCAGCGGGTAGAGGTCGTGCAGCGGTGAGTCCTTGGGAAACGGCACCTCTTCAAGGTTGCGCGGCAGACTGAAGAGCACCGTGTCGCCGGTGTCGACATCCATGCTCGCGACGATCACCGAGTCGGTGCGCACGCCCTCACGATCGACGCTGCCGTCCCCCCCGAGCAGCAGCACATTGACGCGTGGCGAGCCGCCCCAGGGGTCGGCGTCCGGCAGGATCGTCGGCCTGGTGGCACTCACCCCGTCCTCGGCCTTGGCGAAGACCTTGGTCACGACGTCACGCTGCACCATCGAGTAGCGCGCACCGATCGCGAGCGGCGCCGCGACCAGGCAGCACAGCAGCGCGACGAAGACGCCGCCCAGGAAGCTCTGCCCAGGCGGCGAGTCGAGCGGACGCGCCACGAGGTACGTCGCGACAATCACACCCACCCAGACCAGCAGCAGAACCAGCAGCACCAACGAGGTGACCAGCAGCCGCTCGGGGTCGACCGCGATCGCGATCACGCCGCGCGGATCGGTACGAAGGAACCAGCCGGCCAGGCCGACCAGCACCAGCGTGGGGAGCAGCACCAGCAGGCCGAGCAGGCGGCGGCCGACCAGAATGAACCCGACGCCCGGCAACACCGCGCCCAACGTGGTCAGGCCGATTGCCCCGAGCAGAGTGCGCTTCCGGTGCGGGCCGACGCGACTGGCGCTGGACCCGGCGGACGACTGGGGCGAGGTGGTCATGAAGTCCCTGCATGGGCGAACGAAGGTGCGGACAGCACCCGGTTGCGTACCACCTACCGGATGAATCCGCTGAGCGAACACCCAGGGTAGCGTCATTTCCGGCCCGGACCGAAGTCGGCGAGAGCTTCCCTCGTATCAGCGCGCCGACTGGGCGCGGATCGCCGCCGGGATCGCAGCGGCGATGTCACTGGCGGTTATCGGGCCGCTGCGCGATGCCAGCCGACCGGCGCTGCCGTGCAGCCATGCGCCGAGACTCGCCGCGGCGAACGGATCGACCCCCGGCGACGCCAGCAATCCGCCGCAGAGACCGGCCAGGACGTCACCGGCACCGGCGGTTCCGAGCCACGCGGTTCCGGTGTGGTTCACACGGGTGCTGCCGTCCGGGGCCACCACCAGGGTGCGGTGGCCCTTCAGCAGCACGGTCGACTCGAGGTGGGCCGCCGCTGCCCGGGCATGGTGCAGGGGGCGTGCCTCGACCTCGTCCCGGCCGGTCCCGAGCATTCGCGCCAGCTCCCCGGCGTGCGGCGTCAGCAGCGCAGGCACCCCGAGCGGCCCGCCGACGTGCGCCAGCGCGTCGGCGTCCACCACCACGGGTACGCCGTCGTCGACGGCGCGTCGCAGCGCCTCGGCGGCGCCGACGCCGCTGCCCGAGCCGACGACCCAGCACTGCACCCGGCCGGCGCCGATCACCACCTCCGGGTGTGCCGCGCGGACCATGTCGCCTACGCGCTGCGGACCGGCGTACCGCACCATGCCCACCGGAGCGGCCAGCGCCCCGGCGACCGCGAGCAGCGCCGCACCGGTGTAGCTGTCGGAGCCGGCGGCGACACCGACGACGCCGCGGGTGTACTTGTGGTCGTCAGCTGACGGCCAGGGCAGCAGTGCGACCACGTCGGGTCCCTGCAACGCCTCGACGTCAGGACTGAGGGACTCCAACCCGATGTCGACCAGGTGCACGGTGCCGGCAGCGGCAGCGGCCGGGGGGACCAACAGCCCGACCTTGTAGGTGCCTAACGTGACCGTCACGCTTGCCTGCACGTGGGCGCCGTCGAGCTCGCCGGTGTCGACGCCGATCCCGCTCGGCACGTCGACGGCCACGACCGGTACGCCGAGCCGCGCCAGCTCGGCGACCACGGCGGCGGCCCGCGGTGGCAGGCCCGGGCGCCCACCGATGCCAAGGATCCCGTCGAGCGCGAGCTGCGGCGACCTGACCCTGTCCACGGCGCGGCCACCGGCGGCACGCAAGGCGGCCAGCCCGCCGGCGTGCGCAGCACCCCCGCCGAGCAGCAGCACGTCGACCTGGGCACCGCGTCCGGCCAGCCTGGCTCCGGCGTACATGGCGTCGCCACCGTTGTCGCCCGAGCCGGCGAGAACCAGGATGCGCGCCCCGTACACCTGTCCCAGCAGCGACGCACAGGCGGATGCCAGACCGGCCGCCGCACGCTGCATCAGGGTGCCCTCGGGGACGGTGCCGGCCAGCCGCGCCTCCATCGCGCGGACCTGCTGGACGGTGTGGGCTCTGCGCATCAGCCCTCCAGCACGACCACGGCGGAGGCGATGCCGGCGTCGTGCGACAACGACACGTGCACCGACCCCACACCCAGCTCGGCTGCGCGGTCCGCGACCGATCCGGTCAGCGCCAGCGATGGGCGACCGGATTCGTCGGTGCGCACTTCCGCGTCCACCCAGTGCAAACCGGCCGGAGCCCCGAGCGCCTTGGCGAGGGCCTCCTTCGCGGCGAAGCGCGCCGCCAGCGACGCCGCCGGCCGCTCCCGCTCGAGCGCGGTGAACAGCCGCGTGCGCAACGCCGGGGTGCGTTGCAGCGTCGCCTCGAACCGTGCGACGTCGACCACGTCGATGCCGACACCCACGATCATTCGACGGTGACGGACTTGGCCAGGTTGCGCGGCTGGTCGACGTCGTGGCCGAGCGCGGTCGCCAGCTCGCAGGCAAAGATCTGCAGCGGAACGGTGGCGACCAGCGGCTGCAGCAGCGTCGGCACCCTCGGCAGCCGGATCAGCTCGTCGGCGTAGGGCTCGACGTCGGTGTCGCCCTCCTCGCACAAGACGATAGTGCGGGCGCCGCGGGCCCGGATCTCCTGGATGTTGCTGACGATCTTGTCGTGCAGCAGGTCTCGCCCCGCGGGGGGTACGACGACGAAGACCGGCAATCGATCCTCCATCAACGCGATCGGGCCGTGCTTGAGCTCCCCGGCGGCAAACCCCTCGGCGTGCATGTAGGCCAGCTCCTTGAGCTTGAGCGCTCCCTCGAGCGCCACCGGGTAGCCGACGTGGCGGCCGAGGAACAGCACCGAGCGGGCGCCGGCGAGCTCACGCGCCAGCCCCTCGACCGGAGCGATGTTGTCCAGCAGCTGCTGCAGGGCCGCAGGGACCCGGTTGAGCTGGTCCAGGATCGCGGTGATCTCGTCGCCGTACTTGGTGCCGCGCACCTGGGCCAGGTAGAGGCCGAGCAGGTAGCACGCCACCAGCTGGGTGAGGAACCCCTTGGTCGAGGCCACCGCGATCTCGGGGCCGGCGTGCGTGTAGATCACCGCGTCGGACTCGCGCGGGATGGTGGAGCCGTTGGTGTTGCAGATCGCCAGGACTCGCGCACGCTGCTGGCGAGCGTGCCGGATCGCCATCAGCGTGTCCATGGTCTCGCCGGACTGGCTGATCGCGACCACCAGGGTGGAGCGGTCGACGATCGGGTCGCGATAGCGGAACTCGCTGGCCAGCTCGACCTCGCAGGGGACGCGGGTCCAGTGCTCGATCGCGTACTTGGCGACCAGGCCGGCGTAGAACGCAGTCCCGCAGGCGATCACGATGATCTTGTCGACGTCACGCAGCTCATCGTCGGAGAGCCGCATCTCGTCGAGCTGGAGCTTCCCGGAGGGGGCGAACCGGCCGAGCAGCGTGTCGGCCACGGCCGCCGGCTGTTCGTAGATCTCCTTGCGCATGAACCAGTCGTAGCCGCCCTTCTCGGCGGCCGACAGGTCCCAGTCGACGTGGAAGGCGTTGCCGTCGACGCGTTGCCCCTCGAAGTCGCTGATCTCGACCCCGTCCGTGGTGATGGTGGCGACCTGGTCCTGTCCCAGCTCGAGCGCGTCCCGGGTGTGGGCGATGAAGGCGGCGACGTCTGACGCGAGGAAGTTCTCACCCTCGCCGAGACCCACCACCAGCGGAGAGTTGCGGCGGGCGCCCACGACCCGGGTGGGATCGGCGGCGCTCACCGCGACCAGCGTGAACGCGCCCTCGAGCCGGCGGCACACGTGTTGCATCGCGGTGGTCAGGTCGGCGCCCTCGGCGAGCCGCAGCTCGAGCAGGTGCGCCACCGTCTCGGTGTCGGTGTCGGACCGCAGCTCATGGCCGCGCGCCTCGAGCTCGGTGCGCAGGACGGCGAAGTTCTCGATGATGCCGTTGTGCACCACCGCGACGGAGCGGTCGCAGCCGAGGTGTGGGTGGGCGTTGCGGTCGGTGGGCGCACCGTGAGTAGCCCAGCGGGTGTGGCCGATGCCGGTCATCGAGGCGGGGAGCGGCTGCTCGTGCAGCGCCTTGTCGAGGTTGGCCAGCTTGCCGGCACGCTTCTGCTCGTGCAGTGCTCCGTCGTGCACGACGGCGATCCCGGCGGAGTCGTAGCCCCGGTACTCCAGGCGCCGTAGGCCCTCGACGACCACGTCGAGCGCCTGCTGCCCGCCGACGTACCCCACGATTCCGCACATGGGCGCCAGACTACGACAATGGGCGCCATGTCCGAGCAGCCCGAACGGGTCCGCGAGCACTCGCCGTACGTCGAGCTCGCCCGCGACGCATGGGCCGCACTCGCCGACACCATGCCGTCCCCGCTCAGCGCGGAGGAGGTCGACCGCGTGCGCGGGCTGGGCGACCAGCTCGACCTCGACGAGGTGCGCGAGGTCTACCTGCCACTGTCCCGGCTGCTGAGCCTGTACGTTCGGCACGTCGACGACCTGCACCGGGCGACCGAGGCGTTCCTGGAGCGACCACACCCTCCGCGAACGCCTTTCGTGGTCGGGATCGCCGGCTCAGTCGCGGTGGGCAAGTCGACGACTGCCCGGCTGCTGCGGGAACTTCTGGGCCGCTGGCCGGAGCACCCGCACGTGGCGCTGGTGACCACCGACGGCTTCCTGCTGCCCAATGCCGAGCTGGAGCGACGGGGCATCCTGGACCGCAAGGGCTTCCCCGAGTCCTACGACCGCAAGGCGCTGCTGCGGTTCGTGATCGAGGTCAAGTCGGGCAAGGACGAGGTGAGCGCGCCGGTCTATTCCCACCTGTCCTACGACGTGGTGCCCGGTGAGCGGATCCCGGTCAAGCAACCCGACATCGTGCTCGTCGAAGGGCTCAACGTGCTGCAGCCCGCGCGCACGCGCCGAGACGGCCGGACCGGGCTGGCGGTCAGTGACTTCTTCGACTTCTCGGTCTACGTCGACGCGGCGACCGCCGACGTGCGCCGGTGGTACGTCGAGCGGTTCCTGCGGCTGCGCGAGACGGCCTTCCGCGACCCCGCGTCGTACTTCGCCCGCTACGCCTGCCTCGGCGAGCAGGAGGCCACCGATGAGGCCGGGCGAGTATGGGACACCATCAACGGCCCCAACCTCCAGGCAAACATCGCGCCGACCCGGGGGCGGGCCTCACTGGTCCTGCGCAAAGGCAGCGACCACTCTGTGCGCTGGGTCCGGCTCCGCAAGCTCTGACCCGTCTCCTGCGCAGCCTCCCCCTTCGCGCCGAGGTTGCGCGTCAGCACCACACCCGTCCGCACCACACCCTCGCACCGAGGTTGCGCATCAGCACCACACCATCGCACCGAGGTTGCGCGTCAGCACCGTTCGGTCAGAGCTCGCGCTGGAACTCCCCCAGCCGCTCGACCGGGCGAAATCCCATCGCCTCGTTGACGGCGGTCATCGCCGCGTTGACGTCGGCGTTCCAGGTGTGGACGACCCGGGCGTGCGGGCATGCCTGCTGCATCACACGCAGGTTGACCGACTTGAGCGCGAGCCCCAGGTGGTGCCCGCGGTGGGCGCGACGCACGAGTGTGCCCCACTGGTAGACCTGCCCGGGATCGTGCTGCGGCACCACCAGCTCGGTGTAGCCGGCAAGCGAGCCGTCCGACGCCACGGCCGCGGCGGCGAACGTGCTGCGACCCTGCGCCTTCCTGGTCTCCTCGTTCTCGCGCAGCCGTTCGGCGTCCCACACCTCCTCCTCGAGCTCGAGATCACCCATCGGCGCGTCGACGACGAGAGCGCTGTAGAGCTCACCGAAGCCCTCGAGGAACTCGTCGGGACAGCGGTCCAGCCAGGTGACGATCCGGTGGTCCCGGTGACGGGGCGTGGCCCGGGCCAGCAACCGGTCGATCCGAGGGTCGTCGACGGGGAGGTCGAGGATGCGGTGTACGTCGCTCAACGCCTCCACGAAACCGAGTCGGCGGGCGAAGGCGCGGAAGGGGTGGTCCTCCGCCGCATCGAAGGGGTAGACCACTTCGGCGATGACCGTGCGCCGACCGGCCGTGCGGGAGCGCTGCACGATGTCATCGACCATCGCGGTGCCGATGCCCCGGCGTCGCCACTGCGCAAGCACCGCGGTCTCGGCGTAGACGGCGTGGGTGTTGTCGAGCAGTGGATAGACGAGGATGGAGGCCGCCACCGTCCCGCCGGACTGCTCGCCCACCACGGCGTCGCGGCGGTTGCCCTTGTCGGGGCGGCGAAACGCGGCCACGGTCTCCGGCCACGTCCACGCGGTCGGGTAGTCGCGCTATCCAGCGCGCAGGCGCGGTATACGTCGTACCAAGCACGTAGCTGCTCGTCGTCATGCACGCCGACGGATCGGATCTCCACGAACCACGACCCTAGGGGCGCAACCCGCGGGCGCGACACTGGTTTACCCGAGCGGCGTCGGGCTCAGAGCGCGAGCGTGCGCCGCACCACACCGGCCAGCTGCTCGGCCACCCGCTGGGCCTGGTGGGGCGACTCGGCTTCGACCATCACCCGCACCAGCGTCTCGGTGCCCGAGGGGCGCAGCAGCACCCGTCCGCGCTCTCCCATCTCCTGCTCCGCGGCGGCGACCGCCGCGGCGACGACAGGGTCGCTGCCGGCCCGGGTCTTGTCGACGTCGGAAACGTTGATCAGCACCTGTGGCAGCTTGGTCATCACGGCAGCCAGGTCTTGTAGCGATGCGCCGGTGTCGGCCATCCGCGCCAGCACGTGCAGAGCGGCCAGCAGCCCGTCGCCGGTGGTGGCGTGCTCGGTCATGATCAGGTGTCCTGACTGCTCTCCGCCGAGGTTGAAGCCGCCCGCCCGCATGCTCTCCACCACATAGCGGTCCCCGACGTTGACCAGCTGAACCGTGACCTTCTCCCGCGACATCGCTTGCAGGAAGCCGAGGTTGCTCATCACCGTGGTCACCACCGTGTCGTCGACCAACGCAGCCCGGTCACGCATGGCCACCGCCAGCACCGCCAGAAGTTGGTCCCCGTCGATCGGGTTCCCCGCTGCATCAACGGCTAGGCAGCGGTCTGCGTCGCCGTCCAGGGCAAAGCCGGCGTCCGCGCGATACCGCGTCACAGCGGCCTGCAGCAACCCCAGATGGGTAGACCCGCAGCCGTCGTTGATGTTGAGCCCGTCGGGCTCGCCGGCGATCGTGATCACCTCCGCCCCGAGCGCACGCAGCGCGATCGGGGCCACCGCGAAGGCAGCGCCATGAGCGGCATCGATGACCACGGTCTGACCGTCGTAACGCGTCTGCACCGAGCGCACAAGGTGGTCGACATAGCGATGCGCCGCGTCCGGCAGATCGCGCACCCTGCCGACATCGGCGCCTACCGGTTTCTTGTACCGCTCGCCCATCCGCGGCTCGGCCATCCGCTGCTCGATGGCATCTTCGAGCGCGTGGCCAAGCTTGTGTCCGCCGCGGGAGAAGAACTTGATGCCGTTGTCGGCCATCGGATTGTGGCTCGCGGAGATGACGACGCCGAGATCGGAACCGAGATCGCTGCTCAGGAACGCGACGGCCGGCGTCGGGATGACACCCAGGCGTACGACGTCGACGCCGGCGCTGGCCAGTCCGGCCACCACTGCGGCCTCGAGGAACTCCCCGGAGGCGCGGGTGTCCCGACCGACCACCGCGACCGAGCGGCGCCCTTCGGAGGCGCCAGCCTCACCGAGGACCTCCGCGGCAGCCACCGAGACGGCAAGAGCGAGCTCCGCCGTCAAGTCGTCGTTGGCGATCCCGCGCACGCCGTCCGTGCCGAAGAGCCGGCCCACTGAAGCGCCAGGGACCGTCGGGTCAGCGCTTGGAGTACTGGGGAGCCTTGCGGGCCTTCTTCAGGCCGGCCTTCTTGCGCTCCTTGATCCGGGCGTCACGGGTGAGCATGCCAGCCTTCTTCAGAGACGGCCGGTTCACCTCGATGTCGATCTCGTTGAGCGCGCGGGAGACCCCGAGACGCAGTGCACCGGCCTGGCCTGTGATGCCGCCGCCGTGGATGCGGGCGACGACGTCGTACGAGCCCTCCACGCCGGTGAGCACGAACGGCTGGTTCACCAGCTGCTGATGCACCTTGTTGGGGAAGTAGGCGTCGAGCGGGCGGCCGTTGACGGTCCACTGGCCCGAGCCGGGGACCAGCCGCACACGTGCGATCGCCTCTTTGCGGCGACCGGTGGCGTCAGCCGGGGCGATGGTCGCCGGGCGGGCGGTGGCCTCAGTGGAAGCCGCGCTCTCGGAGCTGTAGGCGACGGTGCTCGACTCAGAGGTGTCGGCGACGGGTCCGGGGATGGTCTCAGCCACGGGTGTTCCTCACTTGCTCACTGGGCTTGCTCACTGGGCTTGCTCACTGGGCGATCTGGGCGATCTGGGTGATCTCGAACACGGTCGGCTGCTGGGCCCGGTGCGGGTGCTCTGGACCGGCGTACACCTTGAGCTTCCTCAGCATCTGGCGACCGAGGCGGTTCTTGGGCAACATGCCCCACACAGCCTTCTCGATGGCCTGGCGCGGGTTCTTGTCCAACAGGTCCCCGTAGGTGACCGCGGAAAGGCCACCCGGGTAGCCGGAGTGGCGGTAGGCCATCTTGGTCTCCCGCTTGTTGCCCGACAGTGCAACCTTGTCGGCGTTGACGACGATCACGAAGTCGCCGGTGTCGACGTGCGGCGCGTAGATCGGCTTGTGCTTGCCCCGAAGTAGCGTGGCGACCTGAACGGCGAGCCGACCGAGCACGACGTCGCGGGCGTCGATGACGTGCCAGTCCCGCTGGACGTCACCGGGCTTCGGGCTGAACGTGCGCACGGTGGTGGACCTTCGTTCGGTGATGGAGGCTGGGCGGGCGCGGTTGACGCCGCGACCGCCCAGAATACTCGGCGCGGGCAGGGAGGGTCAAAACGAGCCGGTGCGCCCTGAGCCGGCCGGGTTTCACCCGGACCGCGGTCTAGGCATACGTTGGGGTGCAGTCGACGAGATCCCGAGGGAGACCCCACGTGACCGATGAGCAGGCTACCGCCTCCTCCGGCAGCAATCAGCAGTCCTTGACCGTGCGCGACAACCGGACCGGGCAGGAGTACGACGTACCCATCTTCGACGGTACGGTGCGCGCGGCCGACCTGTCCAAGATCAAGGTCTCCGACGGTACGCCGGGTCTCGCCGCCTACGATCCCGGCTTCGTCAACACGGCTTCGTGCCGCAGTGCGATCACCTTCATCGACGGTGACGAGGGAATCCTGGAGTACCGCGGCTACCCGATCGAGCAGCTGGCCGAGAAGGCCGACTACCTCGAGGTGGCCTACCTGCTGATTCACGGCGAGCTGCCGACGCGCGAGCAGTACGAGAGGTGGGTGCACGAGATCACCTACCACACGTTCGTGCACGAGAACGTCAAGACGTTCATGCAGGGATTCCGCTACGACGCCCACCCGATGGGAATGCTGCTGGCGTCGGTCGGCGCCTTGTCGACGTTCTACCCGGAGTCGCGCAACATCAACGACGCCGAGGTCCGCCACATGCAGGTGGTCCGGATGATCGCGAAGATGCCGACGCTCGGTGCGTTCGCGTTCCGCCACGCACAGGGCAAGCCTTACGTCTATCCCGACAACGAGCTGTCGTACTGCGCCAACTTCCTGGCGATGCTGTTCAAGATGAGCGAGCGCACCTTCGCCGCGGACGAGCGCGTGATCAAGGCGCTGGAGATCCTCTTCATCCTGCACGCCGATCATGAGCAGAACTGCTCCACCAACGCGGTTCGCTCGGTCGGCTCGAGCCAGGTCGATCCCTACTCCTCGATCACGGCCGGGATCGGCGCGTTGTTCGGCCCGCTGCACGGCGGCGCCAACGAGGCCGTGCTGCGGATGTTGCGCCGGATCGGGTCCACGGACAAGGTCCCCGAGTTCGTCGAGGGGGTCAAGAACGGCAAGGAACGCATGATGGGCTTCGGCCACCGGGTCTACAAGAGCTACGACCCGCGGGCCAAGATCATCAAGAAGGCCTGCGACGACGTCTTCGAAGTGACCGGGGTCAACCCGCTGCTCGAGATCGCGCTCGAGCTGGAGAAGATCGCGCTCGAGGACGAGTACTTCGTCGAGCGCCGGCTCTACCCCAACGTCGACTTCTACAGCGGGCTCATCTACGAGGCGCTGTCGTTCCCGCCGGAGATGTTCACGGTGCTGTTCGCGATTCCCCGTACGTCGGGGTGGCTGGCGCAGTGGCTCGAGCTCGTCGACGACCCGGACCAGAAGATCGCCCGGCCGAAGCAGATCTACACCGGAGAACGTGGCCAGGACTACGTGCCCGCGCAGGATCGATGGAGCTGACCCCCTCCCCGCCCCCCCGATTCGTCTGCGGCAGCCCCCCGCGAACTACCCGAGTCACCGCAGACGAACGGACAGGACCGGCGCTGCGGGTGGCAGACGAACTCAGGACCAGACGGGCTCTGTCGACTCATGGACCGACCCGTCGGCTCCGAACACCAGGAACCGGTCGAAACCGCGCGCGAACCAGCGGTCGTGGGTCACCGCGATGACCGTGCCTGCGAAGCGCTCCAGCCCCTCCTCCAGCGCCTCGGCCGACTGCACGTCGAGGTTGTCGGTGGGCTCGTCGAGTAGCAGCAACGTCGCACCGGACAGCTCCAGCAGCAGGATCTGCACCCTCGCCTGCTGACCGCCCGACAGCGACTCGAAACGCTGTTCCGCCGCCACCGCCAGCTCATAGCGGTCCAGCGCCCGCGACGCCTCCTCCCGTGGCATCCCGACCCGGTGCTCGTCCCCGCGGTGCAGGATCTCCAGCAGCGAACGCCCCGCCAGCTCCGGGTGCTCGTGAGTCTGCACGAACCACCCCGGCCGGACCCGCGCCCCCAGCCGGGCGCGCCCGGCGTGTCGCACCGGCGCGATCGCGATGTCTCCTACCGGGCGGTGTTCCACGTCTGGATCGGTGCCGCCGGCGGCGAGCAGCCGCAGGAAGTGCGACTTGCCGGAGCCGTTGGAGCCCAGCACCGCCACCCGCTCGCCGTACCAGACCTCGAGGTCGAAAGCCCGCAGCAGGCCGCTGAGCTCGAGCTGCTCACAGATCACCGCCCGCTTGCCGGTGCGACCACCCCTGAGCCGCATCGAGACCTGCTGCTCGCGCGGCTGCGCCTCCGGCGGCCCGGCCGTCTCGAACCGTTCCAGCCGGGTCACCGCGGCCTGCAGCCGCGAGGCCATGTCGGCGTTGTACGACGCCTTCTGCCGGCACATGACTACCAGGGTCTTGAGCTTGGCGTGCTCCTCGTCCCAGCGCTTGCGCATCTCCTCCAGCCGGGCAAATCGGGCCCTGCGTGCCTCGTGGTACGACGCGAAGCCCGCAGGGTGCGTCCAGGCGAGGTTGCCGGCACCCCCCAGCTCCAGAGTCACGACCCGGGTTGCAGTGTTGTTCAGGAGCTCGCGGTCGTGGCTCACGTAGAGGATCGTCTTGGCCGACCGGTTGATCCGCTCTTCGAGCCAGCGCTTGCCGGGTACGTCGAGGAAGTTGTCGGGCTCGTCGAGCAGCAGCACCTCGTCGGGCCCACGCAGCAGCGCCTCGAGCACCAACCGCTTGTGCTCACCTCCGGACAGCGTGGTCAGGTCGCGCCACTTCGCCTCCTCGTAGGCGATGCCGAGCGCGGCCGTGGTGCAGACGTCCCACCGGACCTCCGCGTCGTACCCACCGGCATCGGCATACTCCGCGAGCGCCCCGGCGTACCTCAGCTGGGTCTTCTCGTCGTCATGGTCCATCAGGCGCAGCTCAACCTGGTCGACCGCCTCGGCCGCCCGCCGTACCCGGGGTGGAGCGACCGAGAGCAACAGGTCGCGCACGGTCCAGCCGGTGTGCCCCTGGCCGACCAGCTGCCGCATCACGCCGAGCCCCCCGCTGCGGGCAACACTGCCGCCGTGCGGCGTCAGCTCGTCGGTGACGATGCGCAGCAGCGTCGTCTTGCCGGCGCCGTTGGCACCCACCAGCGCGACCTTTGCGCCGTCGCCGACCCGGAACGACACGTCGTCGAGCAGCACCCGCCCGTCGGGCAGCTCATACCTGATGCCGACGACCTCTACATGACCCACAACCCATGAGTGTGCGCTCCGAGGCGTCGCCATGCACCTGGATTCGCCCGCCGGCAAGCTCAGTCGATGCCGCGGCGGCGCAGGATCTCCTCGATCTCGTCGAGGTCGTCGTCGCCGCGCTTCGCGGTGGCCCTGGCCTTGCGAACGCGCGGCTCGACGTCCTTGCCCGCGCGGCGTCGCGGCAGCGCGCCGGAAACGCAGAGCAGGAGTACGCCGACGACGCCGGCACCGACTCCGATCCAGCGCAGCGGGTTGAAGCTGAGAATGGCCAGCGCGCGCCCGAGGACCGCTATCACGCCGGACAACGAGAGCCCGAGCAGCAGCAGACCGAGCCCGAGCACGCTGGCGGCGCGCCGCCACGGCCAGCCGCGCGAGGCCCCGACGACCGCGATCACGGCAAACACCCCGCCAGCGACGCCGACGAGCAAGCCGAGCGCGCTGCCATTCCAGTACACGACCCCGAGCCTACGTGGCGGGGTCAGCGGCCGATCGGACCTCCAGCACCCGGAACCCCTTGGCACTGGCCAGCCGGTCGCAGGTCCAGCCCTCGTCGACGAGCCAGCGCTGCAGCGAGTCGGCGCCGAGGTTCCGGCCGACCACCATGACCGCGCGCCCGCCCGGCGCCAGCCGCGGCAGCCATCGTCGCAGCAAGGCGTGCAGGGCAGCCTTGCCGATCCGGATCGGTGGGTTCGACCAGATCTGGTCGAAGCTCAGCTCGTCGGGTACGTCGTCCGGCTTCGCCACCCGGATCCGCTCGGCGGCACCGACCCGGCGGCCGTTGTCGGCGACCAGCTGCAGCGCCCGCTCGTTGACTTCGACCGCCCACACGGTGGCATCCGGTGACGACACGGCCAGCGTGCAGGCGATCACGCCGTACCCGCACCCGAGGTCGAGCAAGGTCCCGCGCCCCGTCGGCGGCTCGGTCGCGCGGAAGAGCACCGCGGTGCCGGCGTCGAGGCGGCCGGCCGCGAAGACGCCCGAGGCCGATACCAGCTGCAGCTGATGGCCCCAGGCCCGTACGGTGACCGGCAGCAGCGTGAGCTCGGAGGACGGTCGTGCCGAGAAGTAGTGCTCGCTCACGTCGAGAGCACGCGCACCGCCCGCGCCCGCTGCGCCCGGGCAGCCAACGCCTCGTCCGGCGGGTAGCCGACCTCCTCGAGCGTCAGCCCGCGCGCGGGCAGCACCGTCACCGCCGGGTGCCGAACACCCGCGGTCAGCACCTGGGCCGGCCATTCGACGGGCCGCCGGCCGTCGCCGACGGCGACCAGGGCGCCGACGAGCGCCCGCACCATGTGGTGGCAGAACGCGTCTGCGACCACCCGCACCACCACCAGGCCTCGAGGCTCGCGCCGGGTCCGCAGCTCGAGCAGCGTACGGATGGTGGTCGCGCCGACGCGTCGGCGGCAGTACGCCGCGAAGTCGCGCTCCCCGGCCAACCGGCTGCCGGCGGCGTCCATCGAAGCGACGTCGAGCGGCCGCGCCCAGCTCAGCACCTCGTGCCTGAGCAGCGGGTCCACGGCCGCGGGGTCGTCACAGACCCGGTAGGCGTAGCGACGCCAGACCGCTGAGTAGCGTGCATGGAACCCCGTCGGAGCCGGGCTGCAGCGCCGTACCCGAACGTCGGCCGGCAGCACACCGTTCACCCGTCGCCGCAGGTCGATCGGGTCGACGGTGGCATTGACGTCGAGGTGGCACACCTGTCCGCGCGCGTGGACGCCCGCGTCGGTGCGCCCGGCGCAGGTCAGCCGCGCCTGCGGCACCCGCAACACCGTGGCCAACGCGGTCTCGAGCTCCTCCTGCACGGTACGCCGGCCCGGCTGGACCGCCCATCCAGAGAGGTCCGTGCCGTCGTAGGCCACCTCCAGCCTCAACCGCACCGGCGTGCTCAGACCTTGTCGCTCTCCGCAGACTCGTCGGCCGAGTCCGAAGCAGCCGGCTCGTCAGCAACCGTGTCCCCGGCCGCCCGTTCTTCGGCGTCCGGCGCCGGAGCACCGGTGCCAGCCGCAGGTGCGGTGGCGACGTACTCCTCGCTGACCAGCTCGATCACGGCCATCGGTGCGTTGTCCCCCTTGCGGGGCCCGATCTTGGTGATGCGGGTGTAGCCACCCGGGCGGGTCCCGAAGCGCGGACCGATCTCGGTGAACAGCACATGCACGACACCCTTGTCACGGATCACCTTCATGACCTGCCGGCGCGCGTGCAGGTCGCCACGTCCCGCCTTGGTGATCAGGCGCTCGGCGTACGGACGCAGCCGGCGGGCTTTGGTCTCGGTGGTGGTGATCCGACCGTGCTCGAAAAGGCTCGACGCAAGGTTGGCCAGCATCAGCTTCTCGTGCGCCGGGCTGCCGCCGAGCCGCTTGCCCTTGGTGGGGGTGGGCATGTCCTACTCCTTGTCGCGGATCGCGGATCGCTCAGTAATGTTCGTCTTCGACAACTGGTCAGTGTTGTTCGTCTTCGACTCAGTATTGTTCATCTTCGACAAAACTGTCGTCCTCGTCGTCAAGGGCGGCGATCGCGGCGCTGGGGTCGAAGCCCGGGGCGCTGTCCTTGAGCGACAGACCCATCTCGTGCAGCTTGGACTTGACCTCGTCGATCGACTTCGAGCCGAAGTTGCGGATGTCGAGCAGATCCTGCTCGCTGCGAGAGATCAGCTCACTCACGGTGTGGATGCCTTCGCGTTTGAGACAGTTGTACGAGCGCACAGTCAGCTGCAGGTCCTCGACCGGCAGTGCCAGGTCCGCAGCCAGCGCCTCGTCGACCGGCGAGGGGCCGATGTCGATGCCCTCGGCCTCGACGTTCAGCTCACGGGCGAGCCCGAACAGCTCGACCAACGTCTTGCCGGCCGAGGCGATCGCGTCACGCGGCAGCATCGACGGCTTGGTCTCGATGTCGATGATGAGCCGGTCGAAGTCGGTCCGCTGTTCGACGCGGGTCGCCTCGACCTTGTAGGTGACCTTGAGCACTGGCGAGTAGATCGAGTCGACCGGCATCCGGCCGATCTCCTGGTCGCCGTACTTGTTCTGCACGGCGGAGACATACCCGCGCCCACGCTCGACGACGAGCTCCATCTCGAGGCTGCCCTTGTCGTTGAGCGTCGCGATGTGCAGGTCGGTGTTGTGCACCTCGACACCGGCCGGTGGGGCGATGTCGCCGGCAGTCACCTCGCCGGCACCTTGCTTGCGCAGGTACATCGTGACCGGCTCGTCCTGCTCCGAGGAGACGACCAGGGACTTGAGGTTGAGGATCACCTCGGTGACGTCCTCCTTGACCCCGGGGATCGTGGAGAACTCGTGCAGCACTCCGTCGGCCTTGATGCTGGTGACCGCGGCGCCGGGGATCGAGGAGAGCAGGGTACGGCGGATCGAGTTGCCGAGGGTGTAGCCGAAGCCGGGCTCGAGTGGCTCGAGCACGAACCGCGAACGGTTGTCGGCAACGACCTCTTCGGTCAATGTCGGACGCTGGGCAATGAGCACTGGGTACTTCCTTTCCGCGCCGCCCGCTATATGACGGTCGCGACCTTCGGATGATTCGTCTGCGGTGGCCTGGCGGGGAAACCCCGGAGGCACCGCAGACGAATCGGGGGGTTACTTCTTGGAGTAGTACTCGACGATGAGCTGCTCCTGGACCGGTACGTCGATCTGCTGACGCACCGGGATCTGGTGGACCAGGATCCGCATCCGAGACGGCAGCACCTCCAGCCATGCCGGCACCACGCGCTCACCATGGGTCTCGCGGGCAATGATGAACGGTGTCATCTCCAGGGACTTCTGGCGCACGTCGATGACGTCGTGCCCGGACACCTGGCACGAAGGAATGTCGACCTTGTGGCCGTTGACCAAGAAGTGGCCGTGTCCGACCAGCTGGCGAGCGTGTCGACGGGTGCGCGCGAAACCGGCCCGGTAGACCACGTTGTCGAGACGGGTCTCGAGCAGCTGCAGGAGGTTGTCGCCGGTCTTGCCGCCGCGGCGGCTCGCCTCGACGTAGTAGCGGCGGAACTGCTTCTCCAGCACGCCGTAGGTGTAGCGGGCCTTCTGCTTCTCGCGAAGCTGCAGCAGATACTCACTCTCCTTGATCCGGCCACGGCCGTGCTGGCCGGGTGGGTAGGGACGGCGCTCGTAGGCGCTGTCGCCGCCGATGAGGTCGACCCCCAGCCGGCGCGACTTCTTCGTCATGGGTCCGGTGTAACGGGCCATGGTGTCGCAATCTCCTCAGAATGGGCTGGATGGTCAGACGCGGCGGCGCTTGGGCGGGCGGCAACCGTTGTGCGGGGTGGGCGTGACGTCCTGGATCGTGCCGACCTCGAGGCCGACGGCGCCCAGCGAACGGATCGCGGTCTCGCGACCGGAACCGGGGCCCTTGACGAACACGTCGATCTTCTTCATGCCGTGCTCCATCGCGCGGCGTCCGGCTGCCTCGGCGCACATCTGAGCCGCGAACGGCGTGGACTTGCGCGAACCCTTGAAGCCGACAGTGCCTGCGCTGGCCCACGCGATCACCGCGCCGGTCGGGTCGGTGATCGTCACGATCGTGTTGTTGAACGTGCTCTTGATGTGGGCCTCGCCCACGGCGACATTCTTCTTCTCTTTGCGGCGCACCTTCTTGGCGCCCGCAGCCTGGCGGCTCCTGGGAGGCATCTGCTGACTACTCCTGAGTAACTGGTGGTCGAGATCGAGGCGGACAGCCCCGTTGGACTGGCTCCGTCGACTAACGGACCTTCTTCCTGCCGGCGATGGTGCGCTTGGGGCCCTTGCGTCCCCGTGCGTTGGTGCGCGTCCGCTGGCCGCGCACCGGCAGGCCGCTGCGGTGCCGGCGGCCCTGGTAGCTGCCGATCTCGACCTTGCGGCGGATGTCGGCGGCGACTTCACGGCGCAGGTCACCCTCGACCCTGAAGTTGCCCTCGATCTCGTCGCGGAGCTTGACCAGCTCCTCGTCGCCCAGCTGGTGCACCCGCATGTCCGGGCTGACCCCGGTGAGCTGCAGCAGCTGCTGGGCGCGGGTGCGTCCGATGCCGTAGATGTAGGTGAGTGCGACCTCGATGCGCTTGTCGCGCGGGAGGTCCACACCGACGAGGCGTGCCATGTGGCGGTTGTCCTTCCTGACCGTGGAGGTGTCGGGCGCGCCGCGTCCCGCCCGCCTCGAGCCGGTGTGAGCCACCGTCCTGTCGGCTGGGCCCCGGCCTCCGGTCCGAGGGTGACACCTGGGCGGTGAACCCAGGCGAGCGGTCGCGCTGCTGTGTTGCGACTCGTGCTTGCGGGCCTCAGCCCTGGCGTTGCTTGTGACGCGGGTTGGCGCAGATCACCATGACCCGACCGTGACGACGGATCACCTTGCACTTTTCGCAGATCTTCTTGACGCTCGGGTTGACCTTCATCGAGCTCTTTCGTGAGGGGCCCACCGCGTGGACGAACCACGAGGCGAGCGGTGGTGGACGACTGGCAGGGGGATCACTTGTAGCGGTAGACGATGCGACCACGAGTGAGGTCGTACGGCGAGAGCTCCACCACTACCCGGTCCTCTGGGAGGATCTTGATGTAGTGCTGACGCATCTTGCCGCTGATGTGGGCGAGCACCTTGTGACCGTTGCTGAGCTCTACCCGGAAGTAGGCGTTCGGGAGAGACTCGGTGACGGTGCCCTCGATCTCGATGACCCCTTCCTTCTTCGGCATGTCCTCCGCAATCTGTGGTGGGATGTCCTACGTTGGTCCAGACGACGATTCGGCGAGCCCTTCCCCGTCCCGTGGGAAACGAGGCAGCCGCAGGGCAGCGCGAGATCAGCCGCAACTCGGGCCGACGTACAAGTCTAGGTCACGACCCGGATGCAGGCCAATCCGCGCGTTGACTCACCCAAGATGCCCGCGTAGGCCGATTCGTTGACTCATCTCAAGATGCCCGCGTGGGAGAGCATCGGGGATGGAGCTCGAGTTGGCGGTTCGACGCCAGATCACCCAGGCGATGATGAAGAAGTATCGCAAGGCCACCAAGGTCGAGAAGTCGGCGATCCTTGACCATCTGTGCGAGGTCAACGGCTGGCATCGCGATCCTGCCCGCAAGGCGCTGCGTCGGGCGATGGCCGCTGCTGTCGGGCCGCCGCCGG
>JALZMX010000015.1 GCA_030857985.1 Actinomycetota bacterium
GACCGGCAGGAGATGCAGGTGAGTCCCGAGACGATCTACCAGGCCCTGTATGTGCAGGGTCGTGGGCATCTGCGCGCTGACCTGCATCAACACCTGCGCAGCGGGCGTGCGGTGCGGCGTCCGAGACGTGCCACGGTCAAGGGGCCCTCGGGGAAGATCCCCGACATGATCTTGATCAGCGAACGGCCCGCCGAGGTCGCCGACCGTGCCGTGCCCGGGCATTGGGAAGGCGATCTCATCTTGGGATCGAACTGCCGCTCCGCCATCGCCACCTTGGTCGAGCGTCAGACCCGGTTCACGATGCTGGTCCACCTCCCCGAAGGGCACGGCGCCGTCGCGGTCCGTGATGGTCTCCTGGCGACGATCGCGACCCTGCCCGAGCGCCTGCGCAAGACGCTGACCTGGGACCAGGGCACCGAGCTTGCCCAGCACCGCCAGATCACCATGGCCACGAAGATGGCGATCTACTTCTGCGACCCGCACAGCCCGTGGCAGCGGGGCTCCAATGAGAACACGAACGGCTTGCTGCGCCAGTACTTTCCCAAGGGCACCGACCTGTCCGTGCACTCACCCACGCGGCTGTTCGAGGTGGCCAGCGAGCTCAACGACCGGCCACGCAAGACTCTCGGCGGCATCACACCCGCCCAAGCGATGCAACGCCTACTGTTGGACCCCGAATCACCGGTCGTTGCGACGACCGCCTGAATTCGCCCTCGGCTTGCGGGACGCACGTACTCGTCCGCTTGCTCGAGCCGAGAAGGGACGCTGTTGAGGCGCTTCAGTGCCGGCACCAGCACCGGCTTAGGACTCGCGTAGAAATAACTTAGGTTTATGCCTTTGAAGCCCTTACGGTTGTGCTATGCCCGATGTTGCGGAGATGGCGGAGTCCGTGGCGCACAGGTACGACGTGCTGCGTCCGCATCTGGACGAGCGTCAGCGTCGCCTGTTGTTGGGGGTCGAGGCTTCGCAGATGGGTCGGGGCGGGATCAAGGCGATCGCGGCGGCAACCGGCGTGCATCCAGACACGATCGCTCGTGGGGTCCGTGAGGTAGAGGGCATCCCCGAGCCCCAGGCTCGGGTGCGTGCGGCCGGTGGTGGTCGCAAGAAACTGGCGGAGACCGATCCGGGTCTGGCTGCCCAGTTGGCGGCATTGGTGGATCCGGAGACTCGCGGGGATCCCATGTCGGCGCTGGTGTGGACCACGGAGTCGACCCGGAATCTGGCCAGAGCGCTCACTGGTCAGGGCCACCGAGTCTCGGACCGGACGGTGGCCCGGATGCTGCGCGAGATGGGATTCAGCCTGCAAGGCAACGCGAAAGTCGTCGAAGGCGCCCAGCATGAGGACCGCGACGCCCAGTTCGGCTACCTCGCCGTCCAGGTCGCCGAACACACCGCCGACGGCCAGCCGGTGGTCAGCGTGGACACCAAGAAGAAGGAGCTGGTCGGAGAGTTCAAGAACGGCGGGCGCGAGTACCAGCCGGCCGGTCAGCCCGAACGGGTCAGCGTCCACGACTTCCCCGACAAGGACCTCGGCAAGGCGATCCCCTACGGAATCTACGACGTCTCGGCCAACACCGGGTGGGTCACAGTCGGCACCGATCACGACACCTCGGCCTTCGCAGTCGCCACCCTGCGATCGTGGTGGGAGACCATCGGCTCGGTGCGCTACCCCGCCGCGGACCGGCTGTTGATCTGCGCCGAGTCCGGTGGCTCCAATGGCAACCGGATCCGGGCCTGGAAGATCGAGCTCGCCAAGCTCGCCGCCGACACCGGACTGAGCATCACCGTGTGCCACCTGCCACCGGGGACTAGCAAGTGGAACAAGATCGAGCACCGGCTGTTCTCCCAGATCACCTTGAACTGGCGCGGCCGGCCGCTGCGCACCCACCAGGTCATCGTCGACCTGATCCGCAACACCACAACGGAAAACGGGCTCAGCGTGCACTGCGTCCTCGACACCGGCCTGTACCCCACCGGGCTGCACTACACCAAGAAAGACGTCGACGCGCTACCCATCACCCGCCACGACTTCCACGGCGAATGGAACTACGCTCTCAACCCACCCGACACGCCGTAACAACCAACGTTGATTCTTCGCGGCGCCTAACGTCCCGCCGGTCTCGTGCTGCGCGATGACCCTCTTCACGGTCTTGTGGGTCGTCCCGCAGATCGCGGCCGCACCCCGATAACTGCCCACATCTCGATAGGCGGCAATTACGTCCATTCGTTCCCTCGCGTTCTTCAATGGAGTCCCCTGCGTGGTGATGAGTGACTGGTTGGCACCGCCACCGTCACCACGCAGGGCCTCACGGCTCGCTACGACACGACGAACGAAGAGTGGGGACTTCTACCTGGCCAAAACCGGGGACTCAGACTTGGCCACCAGTGGG
>JALZMX010000061.1 GCA_030857985.1 Actinomycetota bacterium
TGCACTACTCGGCAATCCAGTCCAGCGGCTACCGGTCGCTCGACGAGAACCAGAAGGTCGAATTCGACATCACCCAGGGCCCCAAGGGCCCGCAGGCGGAGAACGTCCGTCCGGTCTGAGGACCCGCGGCGCCACACTCTCCAGCAAGGCCCCCGTCGATCCGGCGGGGGCCTTGCTCTGTAGAGGTAGCGCTGTCTCGGCGAGTCGAACCTCAGAGGCGGTGGTAGCGACCGCGATGGTGGATCAGCGCATCCCCGGTCTGCTCGGACCCGCCGACGCCGCCGATCTCGACCTGCTCGATCTCGGCCTCGACCAGCAGAGCCCATCCGACCGCCCGAGGCTGGGAGTCCAGGAGCCGGCAGCCGGCGAAAACGCTCGTCGACTCGAGCACCGGGCCCCAGTCGGTGTCGCGCCACTCGGCGAGGCGGAACGGCCCGCCAGGCGCAGGCGCCGTACCCGCGAACGCGTCGGACAGCGCCCGGTCGGCCCATCCCAGCAGTGACACCGCCACGGTCCGGGACCGCGACGCGGTCTCCCACAGCTCGGAGTCGGGGTCGAGCAACGCGAGCACGAGACCGGGCTCCCCGTCGGCGACCAGCATCGACGACACCGGGAGACCGGAGCGCCGACCGGCGTGCTGCGAGGTCCACAACGTCACACCGGCCGGAAGCCGTCCGCGCAACCTCCGCACCGGACTCCGCTCGGACTCGGGTGGGAGGAACGGATGCTCGCCGTGGATCGTCATCGCGCCACCTGGGTCCGCGGGTCAGTGACCGCGCGACACCCACTCGTCGAGGTGCGGCAGCTCGGCGCCGATCGTCGTCTCGTCGCCGTGGCCGGTGAGGACGCGGGTGTCCGGCGGCAGCGTGAGCAACCGGGACCGGATCGACTGCACGATCGTGTCGAAGTCGCTGTAGGAACGCCCGGTGGCGCCGGGACCACCGGCGAAGAGCGTGTCGCCGGACAGCACCACGCCGAGCTCGGGGACGAAGAAGCAGCACGACCCCGGCGCGTGACCCGGCGTGTGCAGCACCTGGATCGACACGTCGCCGAGGTGCAGGACCTCCCCGTCGTGCAGCTCCCCGTCGGGCTGCTCGGCGTGCGTCATGTCCCACAGCACCCGGTCGTCGAGGTGCAGCAGCACGGGCGCCTCGGTGCGCGCCGCGACCTCCATCGCGGCGTTGACGTGGTCGTCGTGCGCATGCGTGCAGAGGATCGCCACCACCCGTCGCCCGCCGATGGCCGTCTCGATCGCATCGGCGTCGTGGGCGGCGTCCACCACGATCACCTCGTCGTCGGTGCCGAGCAGCCACACGTTGTTGTCGACATCCCAAGTGCCGCCGTCGAGGGAGAAGGTCCCCGACGTCACCAGGTGCTCGACGCGTACGCCGTTCACAGCAGCACCACGGAGCGGAGCACGTCACCGGAGTGCATCTTGTCGAAGGCCTGCTCCACGTCGTCCAGACCGATCGTCTCGCTGACGAACGCGTCGAGGTCGAGCCGGCCCTGCTGGTAGAGGTCGACGAGCATCGGGAAGTCGCGACTCGGCAGGCAGTCGCCGTACCAGCTGGACTTCAGCGACCCACCACGGGCGAAGAGGTCCAGCAGCGGCATCTCGAGGCGCATCTCCGGAGTCGGTACGCCGACCAGCACCACCGTGCCGGCCAGGTCACGCGCATAGAACGCCTGCTGCCAGGTCTCCGGCCGCCCCACCGCGTCGATGACGACGTCGGCACCGAACCCCCCGGTCAGCGCCTGGACGGCCTCGACCACATCACCCTCGCGGGCGTCGACGGTGTGCGTCGCGCCGAGCCGGCGCGCCGCCTCCAGCTTGCGCGCGTCGATGTCGACTGCCACGATCCGCGCTGCCCCGGCCATTCGTGCCCCGGCGACCGCGGCGCAGCCCACGCCGCCACAGCCGATCACGGCCACGTTGTCACCGCGGCCGACGCGACCGGTGTTGATCGCGGCACCGATGCCGGCCATCACGCCGCAACCGAGCAGTCCGACCACCTGTGGTGTGGCTGCCGGGTCGACCTTGGTGCACTGTCCGGCCGCGACCAGGGTCTTCTCGGCGAAGGCCCCGATCCCCAGCGCCGGGGACAGCCCGGTGCCGTCGGCCAGCGTCATCTGCTGGCTCGCGTTGTGGGTGTTGAAGCAGTACCACGGTCGTCCACGAGCGCAGGCGCGGCACTGGCCGCACACAGCCCGCCAGTTCAGTACGACGAAGTCGCCGGGCGTCACCTGCGTGACGCCCGCTCCGACCGACTCGACGACGCCGGCCGCCTCGTGCCCGAGCAGGAACGGGAACTCGTTGTTGATGCCGCCCTCGCGATAGTGCAGGTCGGTATGGCAGACGCCGCAGGCCTGCACCTGCACCAGCGCCTCGCCGGGACCCGGGTCGGGGACCAGGACGGTCTCGATCGTCACCGGCGCCCCCTTGCGGGTCGCGACGACACCACGTACCTCGCGCGCCATGCCAACTCCTCACCCGCACAGATGCACCATCGCTTCGTGCCCGAAGGTTAGCCGGACGTGCGGACGGGGCGGCCACCCTGTCGGTGGTCGCCCCGTCGGCGAGCGTCTCAGGCGTTGATTTGCCGGTGACCCTCGGAACTGCCGACCGCCACCTTGCGCGGCTTGGCCCGTTCGGCGACCGGGATGCGCAGCGTGAGCACGCCGGCGTCGTAGTCGGCCTGCAGGTTGTCGGTGTCGAGCGTCTCACCCAGGAAGAGCTGCCGGCTGAAAACACCGTACGACAGCTCGCTGGCCACCATCTCCGCGCCCTCGTCGGCCGGCGACCGGCGCTCGGCCCGGATCGTCAGCACGTTCTGCTCGACGGTCAGGTCGATCGAGTCGGGGTCGACGCCGGGCAGGTCGAAGTGCACGACGAACGACTCGTCCTGCCGGTAGGCCTCCATCGGCATCACCGCCGGGTGGGCGCGGGTCCCGAGCACGGACTCGGCGATGCGGTCCAGCTCGCGGAACGGGTCGGTACGCATCAGCATGGGAGCGATCCCTCCTCTCGTGGAACAGGTCTTGCCATGAGTCTAGGACACTCAAGTTTTCTGATGCAAGTCAGACAGATAAACTTCCTTGCGGAGAGGAGCAACGAGTCGATGAACAACATGCCGACACCGGACCACGGCGTCTTCGGGATCTCGACGGTGTCCGATCTCACCGGGCTGCACCCGCAGACCCTGCGCGGTTACGAGGCGCGCGGCATCGTCGCCCCGGCGCGTACGCAGGGCGGCACCCGTCGCTACAGCGGCAATGACATCACCCGCATCCGCCGGATCGCCACGATGCTCCACGCCGGCCTCAACCTGGCCGGGATCGAGCGGGTACTCGAGCTCGAGGACCAGATCACCGTGCTGCAGCAGCGGCTGCGCGATCGGGCCGGACAGGACGCTCAGCCGTCCGAGTCCGCCGTACGTCGGGCCCGTTCGAGGTAGCGCTTCGTCGTCGGCGAGAGCCGTCTCGACGGCACTGACAACGACCAGAAGCCGCGCCGGGTGTGCAGACCCAGCGCGGCCAGCGCGGCGACGAGCAGCAGCCACGGCGCCAGGACCGCCATCGTCCCGACCGGTTGAACAGCCGCGAGCTGACCGGCCGAGGCGACGGCGACACCCGCGGCGGCACCGGTCGCCAGCCCGGGAACGAGCCGGCCGAGCGCCTGCCGCACGGCCGCGGACGACGCTCCCGCGGCGTAGTCGGCGAGATCCAGCAGTACGACGGCCAGCAGCAGCGCCACCCCGCACACCGGCGCCACGACCGCCGCCCCAGGCGACCCCGATCCCGACGCCAACAGCGCGATGACCGTCACCACGACGACCACACCCGCGGCACTCCAGCCCGGCACCCATGCGACCAGGGACAGCAGCGCGGCGAGCGCGGCCACCTCCGGCGGCAGCGTCGAGACCGGGGCGGCCAGCGTGAGGCTGAGCCAGCCGAGCAGGGTGGCCGCCGCGAGCAGGACCACCCGGGCGTCGATCATCGGGCCACCCCCCGCGGGGGTCCCTCAGCCGCGGCCGAGCGCAGCCAGCTCAACGAGCCCCCGCTGATCTCGGCATACGGAACGACGCTCACCCCGATGCCGTGCAGGGAGCTGATGATCGCGGCCCGCTCGAGTCGCCAGATCCGCATCGCCAGCTCGTCGAGCGGGCCTCGCAACCGCTGGTGCTCCCCGGTGAGCACGTCGACGACGACCACGGGATGTGCCCGCTCGCGCAGGTCGCGGATCGCCTCCAGCGACACGTCGTCCAGCAACGGGCTGAAACAGACCACCAGCGCGCCGCTCGGCAGCATCGCCCGCGGCAGCCGGTCGATGCTCGGGTCGACGTAGGTGCGTGCCTGCCGGGCCTCCAGCAGGATCTCGACGATCCGGTAGAAGTGCCGGACCCCGGTGGTCGGGGTCAGCCAGCGCAGGGAGCTGCCGAAGGCCAGCACACCGACCCGGTCGGCGTGGGTGAGGTAGGCCCGGACGACGCCGACCGCCCCGCGCACGGACTCGTCGACCGTGGTCGCGCCGCGCCGCCCGACGTCGCGGATCGCGTCGATCATCACCACCACGTCGGCCATGCGTTCCTGGGAGTACTCGTTCACCAGCAGCGTCTCCCGGCTGCTGCTGCGCACCCAGTTCACCCGTCGTACCGGGTCGCCGGGCTGGTAGTCGCGCAGCCCGGCGAACTCGATCCCGGCGCCGGCGGCGCGCGAGACGTGCGGACCGAGGCGCGCCATCAGGTGCGGGGGCGAGGGTACGTCGCGCAACGACGTGACCGGGGGGAAGACGGTCAGCGCGGGGCCGTCGACGTCGACCTCGCCGGCCCAGGCACGGTGCGGAGACAACACCCGGGCGGCAACCAGACCGGAGCTCCAGAAGCCCCACAGACGCGGCCGCAGCTGCCAGGCCGTCTCGGCCGGTGATCCGAGCGTGACCCCGACCAGATCCTCGTCCACAGCGATGTGCGGACCCGGGCGCAACGACATCCGGTAGCTCCCGGCCGTACCGCCGCGGGTCTCGGCACAGACCCGCAGCCGCAGCGACGCTGCCTCGAACGTCCGGGCGGCGTCGGTCTCGGCGGTCAGCTCGACCTGTGCCGGTCTCGGTCCCCGGACCCAGATCGCGAGTGCGACCAACGCCGGCGCGGCGACGGCCACGAGTGCGGCGTCGCGCACCAGCACCGCCGCCGCCCCGGCGAGGCCACCGAGCGTGAGC
>JALZMX010000074.1 GCA_030857985.1 Actinomycetota bacterium
CGATGGTCGTGCGCCCCAGCTTCACCATGGGCGGCACCGGCTCGGGCATGGCCTACGACGAGACCGGACTGCATCGCATCGCCGGTGCTGGCCTCGCGGCGAGCCCGACCACCGAGGTGCTCCTCGAGGAGTCGATCCTCGGGTGGAAGGAGTACGAGCTCGAGGTCATGCGCGACACCGCCGACAACGTGGTCATCGTCTGCTCGATCGAGAACCTCGACCCGATGGGCGTCCACACCGGCGACTCGATCACGGTGGCACCGGCGATGACGTTGACCGACCGCGAGTACCAGCACATGCGTGACGTCGCGATCGCGGTGATCCGCGCCGTCGGGGTCGAGACCGGGGGCTGCAACATCCAGTTCGCGGTCGAGCCGACGGATGGCCGGATGGTCGTGATCGAGATGAACCCACGGGTCTCGCGGTCATCGGCGCTGGCGTCGAAGGCCACCGGGTTCCCGATCGCGAAGATCGCGGCCAGGCTCGCGATCGGCTACACGCTCGACGAGATCCCCAACGACATCACCGCCCAGACGCCGGCCAGCTTCGAGCCGGCGCTCGACTACGTGGTGGTCAAGGTGCCGCGGTTCGCGTTCGAGAAGTTCCCGCTCGCCGACCCCGCCCTGACCACTCACATGAAGAGCGTCGGGGAGGCGATGGCATTCGGCCGCAACTTCACCGAGGCCCTGCAGAAGGCACTGCGCTCGCTCGAGCGGCCGGAGGCGGTGCTCTCCTGGGCCGGCGAGCCGGGCGACCGGGACGACCTGCTGGCGCGGGCCCGGGTGCCGCACGACGGCCGGCTGCGGGTGGTGATGGACGCGCTGCGCGCCGGGGCCGGAGTCGACGAGCTGCACACGACGACCGGGATCGACCCGTGGTTCCTCGACCAGCTGCTGTTGCTCGACGAGATCGCGACCGAGCTGCGCGACGCCGCGGAGCTCGACGGCGAGCTGCTCCGCCTGGCCAAGCGGCACGGTTTCTCCGACCCGCAGGTCGCCGAGATCAGGGGGCTGCGCGCCGACGTGGTGCGCGGGGTGCGGCACGCGCTCGGGATCCGGCCGGTGTTCAAGACCGTCGACACCTGCGCGGCCGAGTTCGCCGCCCGGACGCCCTACCACTACTCCTGCTACGACGAGGAGACCGAGGTGACGCCGAGGGCTCGGCCGGCCGTGATCATCCTCGGCTCCGGCCCCAACCGGATCGGGCAGGGCATCGAGTTCGACTACTCGTGCGTGCACGGCGCCATGGCACTGTCCGCGGCCACCGACGGGTTCGCCGGCTTCGACACCGTCATGGTCAACTGCAACCCCGAGACGGTGTCGACCGACTACGACATCTCCGACCGGCTCTACTTCGAGCCGCTCACGCTCGAGGACGTGCTCGAGGTGGTCCACGCCGAGCGCCAGGCCGGTCCGCTGGCCGGGGTGATCGTGCAGCTGGGTGGGCAGACCCCTCTCGCCCTGGCTCAGGGGCTGGCGGACGAGGGCGTGCCGGTCGTCGGCACCCCGCCGGAGGCGATCCACCTGGCCGAGGAGCGCGGGGCCTTCGGCCGGGTTCTGGCCGAGGCGGGGCTGCCGGCGCCCAAGCACGGCACCGCGACCTCGTACGCCGAAGCCAGCCGGATCGTCGATACCATCGGCTACCCGGTGCTGGTGCGGCCGTCATACGTCCTGGGCGGGCGGGGGATGGAGATCGTCTACGACGACGACGCGCTGCGCGCCTACCTCGAGCAGCACAACACCGGCGGCCTGCCCCGGCACCCGGTGCTGGTGGACCGGTTCCTCGACGATGCCGTCGAGATCGACGTGGACGCCGTGTACGACGGTGAGCAGCTGTTCCTCGGCGGGGTCATGGAGCACATCGAGGAGGCCGGCGTGCACTCCGGAGACTCCTCCTGTGCGCTGCCGCCGATCACGCTGGGTCGCGAGGAGATCGACCGGATCCGGGTGTCGACCGAGGCGATCGCCCGCGGGGTCGGCGTACGCGGCCTGCTCAACGTGCAGTACGCGCTCGTCTCCGACGTCCTGTACGTCCTAGAGGCGAACCCTCGCGCCTCGCGCACGGTGCCGTTCGTGTCCAAGGCGACCGCCACCCCGCTGGCCAAGGCTGCCGCCCGGGTCATGCTCGGCGCGACGATTGCGCAGCTGCGTGCCGAGGGCATGCTGCCACAGCACGGCGACGGCGCCGACCTGCCGGTGTCGTCGCCGGTCGCGGTGAAGCAGGCGGTCATGCCGTTCAACCGGTTCCGCACCCTGGACGGCAGGACCGTGGACACGATCCTCGGGCCGGAGATGCGCTCCACGGGGGAGGTGATGGGCATCGACGCCGGGTTCGGTACCGCGTTCGCCAAGGCACAATCCGGCGCGTACGGCGACATCCCGACCGGTGGCCGGATCTTCGTGTCCGTGGCCAACCGCGACAAGCGGCACATGATCTTCCCGATCAAACGACTGGCCGATCTCGGCTTCGAGGTGCTCGCCACCGCTGGTACGGCGACCGTGCTCAGGCGCAACGGCGTCCAGGCGAGCGTCGTGCGCAAGCACTCCGCGGGGCCGGGAGCCGACGGTGAGCCGACGATCGTCGGGCTGATCCTCGCCGGCGAGGTCGACCTGGTCGTCAACACCCCACACGGTTCGACGTCGGACGGCAGCCCGCGACTCGACGGCTACGAGATCCGCACCGCCACGGTGCTGCGCGACATCGCGTGCATCACCACGATCCAGGGCCTGGCCGCCGCGGTGCAGGGCATCGAGGCGCTGCGCGGCGGTGGCCTCGGCGTACGCTCGCTGCAGTCCTGGGCGCAGGACCTGGCCGAGCACCGCGGCCGTGCGGTGGCGGGGGGTCTCGGATGAGCGGCGGGCCGGTCCAGGTCACCGCGAGGGTGCTGTCGAACAAGCGGATCGGCGCCTACCACCACCTGACCGTGGTGGGCACTGGTATCGCCGAACGCACCCGGCCGGGTCACTTCGCCGCGCTGGCGATCGGCGGGGTCGACTCCGCGCAGCTGCTGCGGCGGGCGTTCTCGATCTACCGCGTCCGCCCTACCGGGGTCTACGGCGGCACCGTCGAGATCATCTTCGCCGTCCATGGCGGTGGCACCGCCTGGATGTCGAGGCTGGTGCCGCAGGACGAGGTCGACGTGCTCGGACCGCTGGGACGGCCGTTCGCGCTGCCTACCGAGCCGGTGTCGTGCGTGCTGGTCGGCGGTGGTTACGGCAGCGCGCCACTGTTCGCCCTGGCCGAGCGGTTGCGCGAACGTGGCTGCGGCGTACACATGGTCATCGGTGCAGCCGGCAAGGACCGGCTCTTCGGAGCGCTGGAGGCCAAACGCGCCGCACGGTCGGTGGTGGTCACCACCGACGACGGTTCGGTGGGGATCAAAGGGCTGGTCACCGCCCCGCTCCCGGAGCTGATCGAGCGGACGCGCAGCGAGGTCGTCTACGCCTGCGGGCCGATGGCGATGCTGCGCGCCGTGTCGCAGGTGGCGGCCGAGCGTAGCGCGCACAGCCAGTGTGCGGTCGAGGAGGCGATGGCCTGCGGGGTGGGCGTCTGCATGACCTGCGTGCTGCCGGTCGTCGGCGACGACGGCGTCACCCGGATGGTTCGCTCGTGCGTCGAGGGACCGGTGTTCCGTGGTGACCGGGTCCGGTGGGACGCTGTCGGCTCGATCCCGGCCGGCACCCTGGGTGGCGCCCCGGGTGGCCTCCTGGGCACCGCTGCCGAAGGTCTTGACCGATGAGCCTGCCGGAGGTCGACCTCAGCACCCAGATCGCTGAGCTGTTGCTGCCCAACCCGGTCATGACCGCCTCCGGCTGTGCTGCCTCCGGCCGCGAGCTGAGCCAGTTCTTCGACGTCGCGGACCTCGGCGCTGTCGTCACCAAGTCGATCATGCTCGACCCACGCGCCGGGCGCCCGACGCCGCGGATGGCCGAGACTCCGTCCGGGATGCTGAACTCCATCGGCCTGCAGGGTCCGGGGATCGACCGGTTCCTCGCCAGCGACCTGCCCTGGCTGGTACAGCAGCGCGCCCGCGCGGTCGTGTCGATCGCCGGGTCGACGCTGGGGGACTACGCCGAGCTGGCCCGGCGCGTGGGCAACAGCCCGGGCGTGGCTGCGGTCGAGGCCAACATCTCCTGCCCCAACGTGGAGAACCGGGGCCAGGTGTTCGCCTGTGAGCCCTACCAGGCCGCCAAGGTGGTGTCCGTCGTACGCCGTGAGCTGCCGCGCGGCGTGCCGGTGCTGGCAAAGCTCTCACCGGACGTGACCAGCATCGTCGACGTCGCCGAATCGGTGGTCGACGCCGGCGCCGACGGGTTGGTCCTGATCAACACGCTGCTCGGCCTGGCCATCGACCCGGACACGCTGCGACCGAAGCTCGGCGGGGTCACCGGCGGCCTCTCCGGTCCGGCGATCCGGCCGGTGGCGGTGCGGTGCGTGTGGCAGGTGCACGCCGCGTTCCCCGACGTACCGATCGTCGGCGCCGGCGGCATCCGCACCGGCTACGACGCGCTGGAGTTCCTGCTCGCCGGCGCCTCGGCGGTCCAGGTCGGCACCGTGATCTTCAACGACCCGAGCGCCCCGGTGCGGATCCTGGCAGAGCTGCGCGAGGAGCTGGCCCGGCGAGGCTTCGCCGGTGTCGGTGACGCGGTGGGCTGGGCACACCGACCGGTCGAGCAGCTGGTCACCCGGTAGGAGGGACGAGACGATGACGTTCGGAGCACGCCTGCGCGAGATGATGGACGAGCGGGGGCCGCTCTGCGTCGGCATCGACCCGCACCCGGGCTTGCTGGCGGCGTGGGGACTGGGCGACGACCCGGTCGGGCTGGAACGGTGCGCGCTGGGGGTGGTCGAGGCGCTGGCCGGCCAGGTAGCGGTGCTCAAGCCGCAGTCAGCGTTCTTCGAGCGACACGGCTCGGCTGGGATCGCGGTGCTTGAGCGGGCGGTGTCGGCTGCCCGCAGCGCCGGTGCGCTGGTGCTGCTCGACGTCAAGCGTGGCGACATCGGCTCGACCATGCAGGCCTACGCCGACGCTTACGTCGACCCTTCCTCGCCGTTGGCCTGCGACGCCGTGACCGCGTCGCCGTACCTCGGCTTCGGCTCGCTGGCCCCGCTGATCGACACCGCCCGCCGCCACGATGCCGGCGTCTTCGTGCTAGCGCTCACCTCCAACCAGGAAGGCCCCGAGGTCCAACACGCCCGCACGTCGCAGGGAACGACGGTGGCCGCCTCGGTGCTCGCCAAGGTCCGTGCGCTAAACCAGGGTGCCGCGCCGATGGGCTCCGTCGGCGCTGTGGTCGGCGCCACCATCGGCGAGACCGGCGAGGACCTGGCGGTGGGTGGTCCGCTGCTGGCGCCCGGGGTGGGCGAGCAGGGCGGCACACCCGCCGACATCCGCCGGGTGTTCGCCCGTTGCCTGGGCTACGTGCTGCCCTCGACCTCGCGTGACGTGCTGTTGGCGGGACCCGATCCGGGTCGGCTGTCCGCACGCGCCCGGATGGTCGCTGACGACATGGTGACAATGGTGTCCTGATGGCAGGCTCGCGCCTCCGAGGCTGGCATGATGTGCGCATCTGGGGGCACCCTGGACCGACCCGACGACGACGTGAGGACTGTGATGAGGCGTTCACTGGCGTGCGCCGGTGCCGTACTGCTGCTCGGCCTTTCCGCCTGCAGTGGCAACAGCACCGAGACCTACTGCGACGATCTGGAGCAGGCGAAGGAGGACTTCGACGCGATCGAGGGAGGCGACCTCGGTCAGTTCGATGAGGCGCTGGAGCAGATGCAGGAGCTCGGCGACAACGCGCCCGACGAGGTGACCGAGGACTGGGATCGCCTGAACGGCGCGATCGACGAGATCCGGACCGGGGTCGAGGACCTCGGCATCGAGTTCGAGGACCTCGGCGACCCCGAGGCGCTGCAGGATGTCGACCAGGAGCAACTGGCCGAGTTCGGCGAGAAGATGCAGGCCATGGGCAGCGGTGAGGTGCAGGACTCCGCGGACGCGATCGCCGAGCACGCCGAGGACGAGTGCGGCGTGGAGCTCCAGGAGACCCCCGCCCCTGAGTCGGAGTGACGTCGTCGAGGACGTGTGTTTGCCGGGGCAGCCATCGCTCCACTAGGTTCCCAGAGCGATGACTTTCCCGGCTCGACACACTCCGAGGTGACCCGTGGTGGCCTTGCCCTCACTCACGCCCGAGCAACGCCGAGCTGCTCTGGAGAAGGCTGCCGCCGCGCGCCGTGAGCGGGCCGAGGTCAAGAACCGGCTGAAGAACTCCGGTGCCTCGCTGCCCGACGTCCTGCGCGACGGCAAGGGCAACGAGGTGATCGCCAAGATGAAGGTGCTCGACCTCCTGCAGTCGATGCCGGGCCTCGGCAAGGTCCGTGCGCGCCAGCTGATGGCGCGGCTGCACATCTCCGAGAGCCGCCGGGTGCGCGGTCTCGGCAGCAACCAGATCGCGGCGCTCGAGCGCGAGTTTGACTCCCGAGGCTGAGGCTCAGCGGTCCCGGTTGACGGTTCTCGCCGGTCCGACGGCGGTGGGGAAGGGCACGGTCGCCGCCGACGTACGTCGCCATCATCGCGAGATCTGGCTCTCGGTGTCGGTGACGACGCGCCGCCCGCGCCCCGGTGAGGTGCACGGGGTCCATTACTGGTTCGTCTCCGACGAGGAGTTCGACGCGATGGTCGACGCCGATGAGCTGCTCGAATGGGCGTTCGTCCACCGCACCGCCCGCTACGGCACGCCGCGTGCCCCGGTCCTGCAGGCACTCGCCGAGGGACGCTTGGCGCTGCTGGAGATCGACCTGCAAGGCGCCCGCCAGGTGCGGCAGAGCATGCCGGACGCGCTGTTCGTCTTCCTCGAGCCGCCGAGCTGGGACGAGCTGGTACGCCGGTTGGCCGAACGCGGGACCGAAGCGGCGGCGGAGCAGGCCAGCCGGCTGGCGACCGCCCGGGAGGAGCTGGCCGCGGAGTCGGAGTTCGACGTGGCCATCGTCAACACCGAGATTCACGCTGCGGCCGAGGAGTTGGTAGCCTTGATGCGATCCCACCTCGACTCCTCGGAGGCCTGAAGCGCGTGTCCGGCACCCAGCCCATGGCCGAGGGCATCACCAATCCGCCCATCGACCTGCTCCTCGAGAAGACCGACTCCAAGTACAAGCTGGTCCTCTACAGCGCCAAGCGCGCACGCCAGATCAACGCCTACTACTCCCAGCTGGGAGAAGGTCTCCTGGAGTACGTCGGTCCGCTCGTGGAGACCCATGTGCAGGAGAAGCCGCTCTCGATCGCGCTGCGCGAGATCAGCGAGGACCTGCTCACCTGCGAGGACGTCGAGCCCGAGCCCCAGGACTGATGCCTCGTGGCGAACGTCGTCCTCGGGGTGAGTGGCGGCATCGCTGCATACAAGGTGTGTGAGCTGCTCCGCTCGTTCACGGAGTCCGGCCACGATGTCCGCGTCGTACCCACGGCCAGCGCGCTCGAGTTCGTCGGCGCGCCCACCTGGGCCGCACTGTCCGGCCACCCGGTGCCGACCGACGTATGGACCGAGGCGCACGAGGTGCCGCACGTCCGGATCGGCCGGGGCGCCGAGCTGGTCGTGGTGGCGCCCGCGACCGCCGACCTGTTGGCCAAGGCCGCCCACGGCCTGGCCGACGACCTGCTCACCAACACGTTGCTGACTGCGCGCTGCCCGGTCATGTACGTCCCCGCCATGCACACCGAGATGTGGGAGCACCCGTCGACACGAGCCAACGTGGCGACGCTGCGCGCCAGGGGGGCGGTCGTCGTCGAGCCTGCGGTCGGACGACTCACCGGTACCGACACTGGCAAGGGTCGGCTGCCCGAACCCGACGAGATCTTCGCGGTCGCCCGGCAGGTCCTGCAGCGCGGGCGCCTCGAGCCCGACCTGACCGGCCGCCAGGTCGTCGTCAGCGCCGGCGGCACTCGAGAGCCCCTCGACCCGGTGCGGTTCCTCGGCAACCGCTCCTCGGGACGCCAGGGCTACGCGGTGGCCAGGGCGGCGGTTGCCCGGGGTGCCGAGGTGACTCTGGTCGCCGCCAATGTCGCGCTGTCCGACCCGGCCGGTGTCAAGGTGGTCCGGGTCGAGTCGACCGGGCAGCTGCGCGACGCTGTGCTGAGCGCGGCCGCCGACGCCGACGTTGTGGTGATGGCCGCGGCGCCGTCGGACTTCGCGCCGGTCGAGCGCGCCGAGCACAAGATCAAGAGGGCCGCCGACGGCTCGGCACCGACCATCGCGCTCCGGCAGAACGACGACATCCTCGCCGCGCTCTCCGCCGACCGGCCCCGGCCGGACATGGTCGTCGTGGGTTTCGCCGCCGAGACCGGAGACGGCGCGGGGGAGGTCTTCGCGCACGCGCGGGCCAAGCTGGCCCGCAAACGCTGCGACCTGCTCGTCGTCAACGACGTCAGCGGCGGCCAGGTGTTCGGCAGCCACGACAACGAGGCGGTCATCCTCGGCGCCGACGGCAGCCGGGTCGACGTACCCCGCGGTTCCAAGGACACGCTCGCACACGCCGTCTGGGACTCGGTCACCGCTCGACTCACGCCGCAGGGATAAAGTGACCTCGCCCTACCAGCAGCCGCTGCCCGTCGTCAGGAGCCCTGCCTTGCCGCATCGCCTGTTCACGTCGGAGTCGGTCACCGAAGGCCATCCGGACAAGATCGCTGACCAGATCAGCGACTCGGTCCTGGACGCGCTGCTCGCGGAGGACCCGTCCAGCCGGGTTGCGATCGAGACCCTGGTCACCACCGGGCTGGTCGTGGTCGCGGGAGAGGTGACCACTCAGGGGTGGGCCGACATCCCGCGGATCGTGCGCAAGCGGATCCTCGGGATCGGCTACGACTCGTCGAAGAAGGGCTTTGACGGCGCTTCCTGCGGCGTGCAGCTCTCGATCGGGGCGCAGTCCCCCGACATCGCGATGGGGGTCGACGACGCCTACGAGGAGCGCAGTGAGGGCTCGGCAGACCCGCTGGACCGTCAGGGTGCCGGCGACCAGGGACTGATGTTCGGGTACGCCTGCGACGAGACGCCGGAGCTGATGCCGCTGCCGATCACGATCGCGCACCGGCTCGCGGCGCGGTTGGCGGAGGTCCGCAAGGACGGCACCATGGCCTACCTGCGGCCCGACGGCAAGACGCAGGTCACGGTGGAGTACGCCGACGACCGCCCGGCGCGTGTCGACACCGTCGTGGTGTCGAGCCAGCACGCCGGCGACATCGACCTCGACTCGATGCTGGCTCCCGACGTGAAGAAGCATGTGGTGGACGAGGTGCTCGCCCAGTTCGACGTCGCCTACGGTGACTACCGGCTGCTGGTCAACCCGACCGGTCGGTTCGAGATCGGCGGTCCGATGGGTGATGCCGGGTTGACCGGCCGCAAGATCATCATCGACACCTACGGCGGGATGGCGCGCCACGGTGGCGGTGCCTTCAGCGGCAAGGACCCGTCGAAGGTCGACCGGTCCGCCGCCTACGCCATGCGGTGGGTCGCCAAGAACGTCGTGGCCGCGGGACTGGCCCGTCGGTGCGAGTGCCAGGTGGCCTACGCGATCGGCCGGTCGCACCCGGTCGGCTTCTACGTCGACTGCTTCGGCACCGAGACGGTGCCTGCGGAGCGGATCCAGGCCGCCGTACTCGAGGTCTTCGACCTGCGGCCGGCCGCGATCATCCGCGACCTCGACCTGCTGCGGCCGATCTTCGCCCAGACCGCGGCCTACGGGCACTTCGGCCGTGAGCTGCCCGACTTCACCTGGGAACGCACCGACCGGGTCGCTGCCCTGCGCAGCGCCGCTCACCGCTGATCCAGCCACCCCTGCACCCCTGGCCCCATCAGTCCCATCCGTCCCAAGTTGCTTTCGTCACGGGGTGGCTCCGTGACGCACCTGTCGGCACGGAGCCACCCCGTGCCGAAAGGCGGTGCAGCGCGAACGCCACGGCGGGGGCGGACGCTGGTATGACTGCCAGATGACCGAACCCCACGCGCCGCTCGAGCCTGGGCTCGACCGGTCGGTGGCGCGGGTGCTCGTCGATGTGCCACTGGCGCACCTCGACCGGCCCTTCGACTACGCGGTGGCGGCCGAGATCGCGGAGGCGGCACGTCCGGGCTGCCGGGTCAGGGTGCGGTTCGCCGGCAAGGAGGTCGGCGGCTTCGTGCTCGAGCGGCTGCAGGGGTCTGAGTACGCCGGAGCGCTGACCCCGATCCGGCGGGTGGTGTCCTCGGAGCCGGTGCTGGCGCCGGCCGTCGCCCGGCTGTGCCGCCTCGTCGCGGACCGCTACGCCGGCGTCGTCGCCGACGTCTTGCGGCTCGCCGTCCCGCCACGCCACGCCCGGGTCGAGAAGGAGCCGACCGCTGGGACACCAGAGCCGGAGGACATCAAGACCCCCAGCCGGGAGGAGCGGATGAACTGGTTGGCGTCCACCGACCCGCCTGTCTGGCCTGGGCTCGACTCGGGACCGGCGTTCGTGGACCGGCTCCGGACCGGTTCCGCTCCACGTGCCGTCGCCACCCTGGCGCCCGGCAGCGCCTGGCCGGCAGCGCTGGCCCACGCCGCCGCCATCACCCTGCTCGGCGGCCGAGGGGCGCTGCTCTGCCTTCCCGACACCCGAGACGTGCAGCGGGTCGCCGACGCGCTCCTCGAGCTGCTCGGCGGCGACGCAGCCGATCCGGCGGGCCCGGTGGCGGTGCTCACCGCCGATCTCGGGCCGGCGCCTCGATACCGCGCGTTCCTGAGCGCCGCCCGCGGGCACGCCCGGATCGTCGTCGGCACCCGTGCGGCCGCGTTCGCGCCGGTGCACGACCTGGGCCTGGTGGCGATGTGGGACGACGGTGACGACCTGTTCGCCGAACCTCGCGCGCCCTATCCACACACCCGCGAGGTGCTCGCCCTGCGGGCGCACCACGAGCACAGTGCCCTGCTGATCGCCGGGTTCGCGCGCACCGCCGAGGCTCAGATCCTGCTCGACTCGGGCTGGGCGCAGCCGCTGCGACCGAGTCGTGCCGTGGTCCGAGCGGCCAGCCCCCATCTCTCCACCGCGGGCGAGAGCGATGCCGAGCTCGCTCGGGACACGGCCGCGCGGGCGGCCCGGTTGCCGCACCGTGCCTTCGAGGCCGCGCGCGCCGGGCTGGTCGACGGTCCGGTGCTGGTCCAGGTCCCCCGCACCGGCTACCTGCCGGCGTTGGCCTGTGCCGTCTGTCGGGCTCCGGGCCGATGCGTGCACTGTCAGGGTCCGCTGTCGTTGCACCGCGCTATGCGTACGGCGACCTGTCGCTGGTGTGGTCGGGTCTCGAGCGGGTGGCACTGCCCCCGCTGCGGCGCCAACCGGTTTCGGGCACCGGTGGTCGGCTCGCAACGCACCGCTGAGGAGCTGGGCAGAGCGTTCCCGCAGACCCCGGTGGTCACGTCGTCCGCCGGGCACGTGCACGCACGGCTCGCCCCCCGACCGGCGCTGGTGGTCGCCACCCCGGGTGCCGAGCCGGTGGTCGACGGCGGATACTCCGTGGCGCTGTTGCTCGACGCCTGGCTCACCTTGGCCCGCCCGGACCTGCGCACGAGCGAGGAGGCGCTGCGCCGGTGGCTCAACGCGGCGGCCCTGGTTCGACCGGCGGACCAGGGCGGACGGGTGGTCGTGATCGGCGACCCCGCGCTGCAGCCGGTGCAGGCGCTGTTGCGCTGGGACCCGGCCGGTGCCGCCGAACGTGAGTTGGCCGACCGGGTCGCCGCCCGCCTCCCGCCGGCGGCCAAGACCGCCACGATCACCGGTGCCTCCACGGCTGTCGCCGACTTCGTTCGGACCCTCGAAGCCCCGGACCGCAGTGAGGTGCTCGGCCCTCTCCAGGTCGAGGAGCAGACCGTGCGCGCCGTCGTACGCTGCCCCCGCGAGGACTCCGCCGCCCTGGTCGCGGCGCTCAAGGTCGCGCAGTCCATCCGCAGCGCCCGCAAGGACCCGACGGTGCGGGTCCAGGTCGACCCGCACGAGCTGGGGTGATCGCCGCCTACCGCTTCCGTAGACTGACCCGGCTGGTGCAGGACTCGCCGTACCAGACGTTCGGGATGGGGGTGTGAGCATGCGCTTGGTCTTCGCCGGCACCCCCGAGGCCGCGCTGCCATCGCTGCGCGCGCTGCTCGCCTCGCGGCACGAGGTGGTGGCCGTCTTGACCCGACCAGATGCCCCAGCGGGTCGGGGGCGCCGGTTGGTCGCCTCGCCGGTCGCGACGCTCGCCGACGAGCACGGGATCGAGGTGCTGAAGCCGCCGACGCCCGCAGACCCCGACTTCGTCGTCCGGTTGCGAGAGCTCCGCCCAGACTGCTGCCCGGTGGTGGCGTACGGCGGACTGCTGCCCCAGGAGGCGCTCGACGTCCCTGCGCACGGCTGGGTGAACCTGCACTTCTCGGTGTTGCCTGCCTGGCGCGGTGCGGCGCCGGTGCAGCACGCGCTGCTGGCCGGCGACGAGGTCACCGGCGCCTCGACGTTTCGGCTGGTGCGCGAGCTCGACGCGGGACCCGTGTTCGGGGTGCTCACCGAGACGGTCCGGCCCGACGACACGTCCGGTGTGCTGCTGCAGCGTCTGGCCGAACACGGTGCAGGGCTCCTCGTGCAGACGCTCGACGGCATCGCCGACGGCACCCTGGAGCCGCGGCCGCAGCCGAGCGACGGGGCGTCGTCGGCGCCGAAGATCACCGTGGCCGACGCCGAGGTCCGGTGGGGCGAGCCGGCGTACGCGATCGAGCGCCGGGTTCGCGCCTGCACGCCAGCACCGGGTGCGTGGACGACCTTTCGTGGCAAGCGGCTCAAGCTGTCGCCGGTGCGCCTCGCCCCTCGCGACCCTGGTCTCGGGGCGGGACAGATCCGGGCGGTCAAGGATGCGGTCCTCGTCGGAACCGGGTCCGACCCGGTCGGGTTGGACGCCGTGCAGCCGCCGGGCAAACAGGCGATGCCCGCCCTCGACTGGCTCCGCGGTGCGCGGATCGAGCCCGCCGAGCGACTGGGCGATCGACTGGGTGATCGACTGGGAGGCGAACGCTGAACGCTCAGCAGTCGTCGCGCCGTCGGCAGGTGGACCCGCCCCGGCGGGTGGCATACGACGTGCTGCGTGCGGTGGAGGAGAGAGACACCTACGTCAACCTCGCCCTGCCGGCACTGCTGCGCGAGCGTCAGCTCATCGGTCGGGACGCGGCGTTCGCCACCGAGCTCACGTCGGGCACCGTGCGTGGGCAGGGCACGTACGACGCGATCATCGACGCACTGGTGTCACACCGGCTGGACCCGGCCGTACGCAACGTGCTGCGGCTCGGGGTGCATCAGCTGCTGGCGATGCGCACGCCCGCCCACGCCGCGGTGTCGACCAGCGTCGACCTGGTGCGGCTGGAGGCCGGCGAGCGTCCCGCGCGTCTCGTCAACGCGGTGCTGCGCAAGGTCGGCGGCCGATCACTCGAGCATTGGGTCGCGGAGGTCGGCCCGGACCGCGCCGACGACCTCGCCGGGCATCTGGCAGTCGCGCACTCGCACCCGCGCTGGATCGTCGAGGCATTCGCGGAAGCGCTGGATCACGATTGGGTCCAGACCGAGCACCTGTTGCGCGCCGACAACGTCGCACCGAAGGTGACCCTGGTCGCTCGGCCGGGGCGGGTCTGCGTGGGCGACCTCGCCCGGGCGGGAGCGCAGCCGGGTCGGTGGTCGCCGTTCGCCGCCACGCTGCCGACCGGCGACCCGGGCAGCATCGCTGCGGTGCGCGCCGGTGACGCGGGTGTGCAGGACGAAGGGTCACAGCTCGTCGCGCTGGCGCTGAGCGAGGCCGTCGTGGTCGGTCCGGATGCGCTTTGGTTGGACTCCTGCGCCGGTCCGGGCGGCAAGGCCGCGTTGCTCGCGGCCCTGGCGGGGCAGCGAGGTGCCGCTCTGCTCGCAGCCGAGCTGCAGGCGCATCGTGCGGTGCTGGTGCAGCGGGCGGTGCGGGGAGCTGGCGGTGTGCTGGGGCTGGTGGTCGCCGACAGCACCAGGCCGGCCTGGTCGGCCGAGGCGTTCGACCGGGTGCTGGTGGATGCGCCGTGCAGCGGACTCGGCGCGCTGCGGCGGCGCCCGGAGGCGAGGTGGCGGCGCAGTCCGGCAGACCTCGAGCGGCTGGTGCCGCTGCAGCGGGCGCTGCTCGGTGCCGCGCTCGACTCGTGCCGTGTCGGCGGGGTGGTGGTGTATGCGACCTGCTCGCCGCTGCCGGCCGAGACCCGCGGCGTCGTGGACGCCGTACTCGCCGGACGCGATGACGTGCGCGAGGAGGACGCTCGGCCGCTGATAGCGGTGCCCGATGTGGGGCCGGGTCCGCACGCCCAGCTGTGGCCACACCGGCACGGCACCGACGCGATGTTCCTCGCTGCGCTCAGGCGGGTCGGCGCCGCCCGCTAGAGTCTCGCCCGATGGGCATCCAGATCTCCCCGAGCATCCTGTCCGCCGACTTCGCACACCTGGCCGCGGCGGCCGGTCAGGTTTCCGACGCCGACTGGCTGCACGTCGACGTCATGGACAACCACTTCGTGCCGAACCTGACCATCGGACTGCCGGTCGTCGAGTCACTGGCAGCGGTGTCGCCGATCCCGCTGGACTGCCATCTGATGATCGAGGACCCCGACCGGTGGGCGCCGGCCTACGCCGAGGTTGGTGCGCGCAGCGTCACCTTCCACGTCGAGGCCGCGGCGGCGCCGGTGCGCCTCGCGCGCGAGCTGCGGGCCAAGCAGGCGCGGGCCGGGCTGGCGCTCAAGCCGGCGACCCCGATCGAGCCCTATGAAGACCTGCTCGGCGAGTTTGACATGCTGCTGGTGATGACGGTCGAGCCGGGTTTCAGCGGCCAGGAGTTCCTCGACGTCTGCCTGCCGAAGATCAGACGTTCCCGCCAGCTGTTCGACAAGCACGGGCTAGAGCTGTGGCTGCAGGTCGACGGGGGAGTGTCGTTGGAGACGATCGAGCGGTGCGCCGAGGCCGGGGCCGACGTCTTCGTGGCCGGCTCGGCGGTCTATCGGGCCGAGGACCCGAATGCGGTGATCTCCGCCCTGCGCACCCGGGCCGCCAAGGCATGTTCGTCAAGGGGCAGACAGGCACGGTGACATCCAGTTACAGTTGCCGCGCTTTGTGTCATCTGTGACTGATGGGACGAGGGTGCAGATTTTGCCCACGTCTCCTGCCCGGAGGTGGAGCCATCATGCGAGGAGCCCTACGCAGCACCCTGGTCGCGGTCGGCGTCGCGCCGCTCGCACTCGGCCCGGTGGCCCATGCCGTCCTTCCCGAGGACTACCAGGTCCCGTTCCCCTGCGGCCAGACTTGGGACGGCGAGACCCGCTCGGGACACAACCCCTACTGGGCGATCGACTTCAACCGGGACGCCTACGACCTCGGCGCACTCACCGTCGCCTCGGCGCCCGGTGTGGTCACGACCGTGGCGAACCTGGGCGACAGCAGCTATGGCAGATACGTCGTGGTCGACCACGCCGGAGCTCATTCGACGCTGATTGCGCACCTGTCGCAGGTCTACGTCAGCGTCGGCCAGCGGGTCGACATCGGTGCGCCGCTGGGGGCGGTCGGCTCGACCGGTGGGTCATCCGGTCCGCACCTGCACTACGAGCAGCGGGTCGACCGGGCCGACCAGCCGGCAGTCTTCGACGGTACGCGGTTCAGGTACGGCAGCGCGATCAGGTCGAGGAACTGCAAGGACGTGCCGATCACGGGTGACTGGGACGGCAACCGCCGTTTCGACGTCGGGGTGTTCCGTCCCCGGCCCGCAACCGGGAGCTTCCGGATGCGGCTGCCCTCCGGCGAGACCAGGCGGGTGCTGTTCGGCGCACCCGGCCGGGTCGCGGTGACCGGGGACTGGAACGGCGACGGGCGCACCGACGTCGGCGTCTACAACCAGCAGAACCGCACCTTCACCCGGCGGTTCCCCGACGGCAGGGTCGACACCATCCGCGCCGGCCGCACCGCGGACGTCCCGGTCACCGGTGACTGGGACGGGAACGGGCGCACCGACGTCGGCGTCTGGCGCCCGGCGGAGGCGAAGTTCGTGCTGCGCGGCGCCGACGGCAGGCGCACCACCCGACTCCTCGGCACCGTCTCGAACACCCCGGTCACCGGGGACTGGGACGGCGACGGGCGCACCGACGTCGGCGTCGTGAACCGGACCACGATGAGGTTCACGCTCCGGCACGGCGACGGCACCCTGAAGCGGGTCAGGTTCGGGCAGTCCGGCGACCTCCCGGTCACCGGCGACTGGGACGGCAACGCCAGGACCGACGTCGGGGTGTGGCGTCCGTCGACGGGGCAGTTCCTGACCCGGCTGTCGGCCAAGCGCTTCGAGCAGATCCGCTACGGCCGGATCCGTTGACGCGTCACGGGGGCGGGTGTCGGTGACGCGGCACCGGATCGAGGGATATCGGTGACGCGTCAAAGAATCGGGGAACGCCGGTGGATCGCGACGACCGTGTCGAGGGTGTCCGCATCGGCGGCCGTCTTGTCCTCGCGGTAGCGCAGCACCCGGGCGAAACGCAGTGCCATCCCGGCCGGGTAGCGCGACGAGGTCTGCACGCCGTCGAAGGCGACCTCGACGACCAGCTCCGGTCGCACCTGCACGCCGTAGGAGCTGCGACCCGTGGACGGGTCCGTGGCCAGCTCCTGCAGCCGCGCCGTCTGCCACGTCAACATGGCATCGGTCAGCCCCTTGAACGTCTTGCCGAGCATGACCAGCTCGCCGCTGCTCGGGTCACGAGCGCCCAGGTGCAGGTTGGACAGCCAGCCCTGGCGCCGGCCGTGACCCCACTCGGCCGCGAGCACGACGAGGTCGAGGGTGTGCCTCGGCTTGACCTTCACCCACGCGGCACCACGTCGCCCCGCGTCGTACCGCGCCTCCGGGTCCTTGACCACCACCCCCTCATGGCCGCGTTCGACCGCCTCGGCGGAGAACGCAGTCGCCACCGCCGACGAGGCGGTCAGCAGACGCGGCACGACCAGCTCGGTAGGCGCTGTGTTCGCCAGCGCCGCCCACCGGTCGGAGGCCGGTCGGTCGAGCAGGTCGGCGCCGTCGAGATGCAGCAGGTCGAAGAGGTACGTCGACAACGGCACCGTACGGCGCAGCCGCTCGACGTCGACCCGGCTCGCGGTGCGCGAGCCGGTCTGCTGGAACGGTCGAGGCGCGCCTGCGGCGTCGAGCGCGATCGCCTCACCGTCGAGCACCACGGATCTCACCGGCAGCGCACGGGCCGCGTCGACCACCTCGGGGACGCGGTCGGTGATGTCGTCGAGCGAGCGGGTGAACACGGCGACGTCGGCACCGTCGCGATGCACCTGGACCCGGATGCCGTCGAGCTTCCACTCCACGGCCAGTGCGGCGTCACCGTGTGCCCGCCGGGCGAAGACCTCGGCCACCGTGGCGGCGCTCGACGCCAGCATCGGGCGTAGCGGACGGCCCACCTCCAACCGGAACCTGGCCAGGCCGTCGGCGCCCTCCGTCAGCGCCGCCTCGGCCACCGGCCCGGCCGCACCGCGCAGCATCACCGCGCGCCGGACGTCGGCCGCGGGCAGACCGGCGGCTCGGCTCACCGCCTCGAGCATCACCCCGTCGAGCGCGCCTTGGCGTAGCTCACCTCCGACCAGCAGGGTCAGCCAGCGCTGCTCCTCCGCGGTCGCCCGGCTGAAGAGCTGCTCCACCAGCAACGCCCTGGCCGCCTGTGAGCCGGCGCCGGAGACGGCCGCCAGCAGCTCGAACCCCTGATGGACCTCGCCGACCGTCAGGGACGGCTCGGCCGCGGAGTCGGGGAGCTGCTGCAAGGCCCTCCACCCGACCCCGGTGCGACGCTGGCGCAGCTCGCCGGACAGATAGGCGACGACGGTCTCGACCTCGCCAGGCTCGCACGAGCGCAGTGCATCGGCGACCAGCGACGCCTTCGCGGCCCGCGACCGCGTCGCCGCGACCGCGGCGGAGACCTCCACCAGCGTCTGGAGCAGCACGTGCCTATTGTGCTGTCTCGTGCCGACAGCGCCCCGAACCAGCCACCATGCCAGCCGCAATGCACCGCGGCACGGGTACGCCGAGCGGCGGTGGCGGACCGGCGTCGAGTGCGACGTCGACGCGATCCTCTCGGTGCTGCGGCGTGGCGGCGGCGACCCGACGTACCAGCGCGACGCCGACGGCACCGTGTGGCGCGCCAGCCGGACGCCGCACGGTGTGGTCACGGTGAGCATCCGATCGCGGCCGGATCTCGGCGAGGTACACGCCGGCGCCTGGGGACCCGGTGGGCACTGGGCTCTCGACCAGCTGCCGGTGCTGCTCGGCGCGGCCGACGACCCGAGCGTGTTCCAGCCGGAGCACCCGGTGCTCCGGCAGGCGTCGCGCCGCTTCGCCGGGTGGCGAGTGCCGCAGACGCGGCTGGTCCTGGAGTCACTGGTCGCCGCTGCCCTCGAGCAGAAGGTGACCGGTGTCGAGGCGTGGCGCGGATGGCGGTTGCTGCTGCGGCGCTTCGGTGAGCCGGCTCCCGGGCCGGAGGCGGCACGGCGTGGGATGCGGGTGCTTCCCGCGCCCGACGTTCTCCGCCGGATCCCCTCCTGGGAGTGGCTGCGCTGCCAGGTCGACCCGGCCCGGTCGACGGTGGTGCTGAGGGCTGCGCAGGTCGCCGACGCGCTGGAGCGGACGCTGGACCTGTCTGGCGCAGAGGCCGAGCGGAGACTCCGGACGTTGCCCGGCGTCGGCGTGTGGACCGCGGCGGAGGTGCGCCAGCGCGCGCACGGCGACGCCGACGCGGTGAGTTTCGGCGACTACCACGTGGCCAAGGACATCGGGTGGGCGCTACGAGGAGCGGCGGTCGACGACAACGGTCTGGCCGAGCTGCTCGACCCGTACCGACCGCACCGCTACCGCGTGCAGCGGCTGGTGGAGCTCGCCGGTCTCCGTCGCCCGCGGCACGGCCCCCGGATGCCGCCGCGTCGCCACCTGCCCACCTGAGCGCGCCGCAGCCGGGGCCGTTCAGAGCAGCGGTCGCAGCGGCGCCAGCACGGTTTCGCTGAACTTCGCCACGAACGGCCGCGCGTCCCACGCCTGCGCAGTGAGCTCGGTCGCGTTGCCGCAGTCGGTGCTGAAGACCTGCTCCATCCGGGCCGCGAGCTTGTCGTCGTACACCTCCAGGTTGATCTCGTAGTTGCCGCTGAGGCTGAGCCGGTCGACGTTCGCGGTGCCGATGGTCGACCACTGCCGGTCGACGGTCGCGGTCTTGGCGTGCACCATCGCTCGGTAGAGGAAGATGCGCACACCGCCGCGCAGCAGCGTGCCGTAGAACCCGCGCGACAACCAGTCGGCGACGACGTGGTTGGAGGTGGTCGGCATCAGCAGCCGTACGTCGACGCCACGACGTGCCGCGGCCAGCAGCGCTCGCAGGATCGCGCTGTCGGGGATGAAGTAGGCGTGGGTCAGGTAGATGTGGTGCGTGGCCCGGTCGATCGCCTCGAGGTACATGCCACGGATCGGGAACACCACCTGACGCGGAACGTTGCGATGCACCCGGATGTGCGGGTCCCAGTGCAGGGCGCCTTCGTCCGGCAGCCAGGGTTGCTCGGACTCCCGATGCAGGTTCCAGAAGTCGACGAAGGCGTTGCGGAGCCCCCAGACGCTCGGACCGGCGATGCGGACGTGGCTGTCGCGCCACTGGGTCGCGTAGGCACTGCCGATGTTGTAGCCGCCGACGAAACCGAACCGGTCGTCGACTACGAGGATCTTGCGGTGGTCGCGCCCATAACGACGTACGTCGAAGAACCGCCATCCCGCGGCGTACATCGGATAGCGCAGGACCTGCAGCGACGGGGGGAAACGCTTGAACCGCTCAGATACGACGAGATTGGCGAAGTCGTCGAAGATGACGTAGACCTCGACGCCGCGTGCCGCTGCAGCGATCAGCTCGTCCTTGAACGCCGTACCGACCTCGTCGCCCTTCCAGATGAACGACTCGAAGAGCACTTGGTGCCGGGCGGTGCGGATCGCGTCGAGCATATCGGCGTAGAGGTCCTCGCCGTAGGCATACAGCGTGATCTCGTCATGGCCGACATCGACCGGCTCCGGAGCGCTGCGGGGAAACCCGGCCGACTGTGAGCGGTGCCGCTTGCGCCAGGAATCGATGCCGCTGAGCACCGCGATTACCGTGACCTGCAAGGTGAGCAGCCCGAGCAGGGCTCGGCGAGCGGCGACCCGCAGGACCGAGCTCACCCGGTGTGGCCGAAAGCGCATGGACACACCTTCGCACTTCGCGGGGAGCCCGGCGCCCCCTTCACTTCGGCCTAGTGCAGCCGTGGGTCTGCCACCGCGCGCAGGGCACGGGTGCGTCCGGCCAGGTCGTACGGCGCCAGCGGCGGCAGCGCCCGGTGCAGCAGCGCGGCCACCTCGTCCAGCGACGGCTCGATGTCGCCCGGTCGCGGCTCGGAGGCGCGCAGCCGGGTCCGGTCCGCGACCCCGCCGACCCAGTAACGCCGCCAGGCACCGACCCGCTCGGCGTACTCGTCCCGTGCGGTCCGCACCGGGCCATGCCAGCCGGCCACCCAGGTGCTGCTGACCTGGCCCCGCGCCACTGTGAGGTCGCGCGCGGTCTCTCGCGCCAGCCGGACCAGGTGGCGATCGGCGCGGGCGTGGTCGCCGGGCGAGAGGCCACGCAGATCCGCGGCCACCAGGTTCGCGAGGATCCCGTCCCGGCGGCCGACCGCCGCCCGCACCGTCTGCTCGGTCGCGGCAATCCGGTCGAGCACCGCGTCGAGCTCGCGGGCACGAAGCCACGTGTCGGCGGCGGCCAGCGCGAGCACCGCGGACACGGCGGTGATCGCCGCGACCAGCCAGCGCGGAAACGGCCTGCGCGGGCGCCGCCAGCGGATGGAGGACCGGCGCGGCCTGAACTCGATGCTGTCCGGCCCGGTCGCCACATCGGGACCGTACCAACGTTGTCGGTGCCGCCCCGTAGCGTGGACGTCATGAGACCGGTCACCGATCTGGAGCGCAGGGTCGCGCCGTTCAAGGTCATCTCGGACTACCAGCCGTCCGGAGACCAGCCCACCGCGATCGACGACCTCGAGCGCCGGATCACGTCGGGAGAGAAGAACGTCGTGTTGCTCGGTGCGACCGGCACCGGCAAGACCGCATCGGTGGCCTGGCTGGTCGAGCGGGTGCAGCGGCCGACGCTGGTGATGCAGCCGAACAAGACGCTGGCCGCGCAGTTCGCCAACGAGCTGCGCCAGCTCTTTCCCGACAACGCCGTCGAGTACTTCGTCTCCTACTACGACTACTACCAGCCCGAGGCCTACGTCCCCCAGACCGACACCTACATCGAGAAGGACTCCTCGATCAACGAGGAGGTCGAGCGGCTCCGGCACTCCGCGACCAACTCGCTGCTCACCCGCCGCGACGTGGTCGTGGTGGCCACCGTCTCCTGCATCTACGGTCTCGGCACGCCGCAGGAGTACGTCGACCGGATGATCCGGCTCCAGGTGGGTGACGAGGTCGACCGGGACCAGCTGCTGCGCAACCTGGTCTCCGTGCAGTACGCGCGCAACGACCTCGCGGGCACCCGCGGCACCTTCCGGGTGCGCGGTGACACGCTCGAGGTCTTCCCGGTCTACGAAGAGCTCGCGGTGCGGATCGAGTTCTTCGGCGACGAGATCGAGCGGCTGATGACGCTGCACCCGGTCACCGGAGAGGTCGTCACCGAGGACAAGCAGCTGCACATCTTCCCGGCGTCGCACTACGTCGCCGGTCCTGAGCGGATGCAGCGTGCGATCGCCGAGATCGAGGTCGAGCTGGCCGAGCGGTTGACCGAGATGGAGCGGCACGGTCAGCTGCTGGAGGCGCAGCGGTTGCGGATGCGCACGACGTACGACGTCGAGATGATGCGCCAAGTCGGCAGCTGCTCCGGCATCGAGAACTACTCCCGCCACATGGACGGGCGGGCGCCGGGCTCGGCGCCGAACTGCCTGCTCGACTACTTCCCCGAGGACTTCCTGCTGGTCATCGACGAGTCCCACGTCTCCGTGCCGCAGATCGGCGGCATGTACGAAGGCGACATGTCGCGCAAGCGCACCCTGGTGGAGCACGGCTTCCGGCTGCCGAGCGCGATGGACAACCGGCCGCTGCGCTGGGGGGAGTTCCTCGAACGGATCGGGCAGACGCTCTACCTGTCCGCGACTCCCGGGCCATACGAGATGTCGCGGGTGGACGGCGTGGTAGAGCAGATCATCCGGCCGACCGGCCTGATCGACCCCGAGGTGGTGGTCAAGCCGACGAAGGGTCAGATCGACGACCTGATCCACGAGATCCGGCTTCGGGTCGAGCGCAACGAGCGGGTGCTGGTGACGACGCTGACCAAGAAGATGTCGGAGGACCTCACCGACTACCTCTTGGAGTCCGGCATCCGGACCCGCTACCTGCACAGTGAGGTGGACACGCTGCGGCGGGTGGAGCTGCTGCGCGAGCTGCGGCTCGGTGAGTTCGACGTGCTCGTCGGCATCAACCTGCTGCGTGAGGGGCTCGACCTGCCCGAAGTGTCGCTGGTGGCCATTCTCGACGCCGACAAGGAGGGTTTCCTGCGCTCGGGCCGGTCGCTGATCCAGACCATCGGGCGCGCCGCGCGCAACGTGTCCGGGCAGGTGGTGATGTACGCCGACCGGGTCACCGACTCGATGCAGAGCGCGATCGACGAGACCAACCGGCGCCGGGAGAAGCAGGTCGCCTACAACACCGCCCTGGGCGTCGACCCCCAACCCTTGCGCAAGAAGATCGCCGACATCACCGACATGCTGGCCCGCGAGGACGCCGACACCGAGCGGCTCATCGGCGGCAGCGGGCGGCGGCAGAGCCGGGGCAAGTCGCCGGTGCCGGCCCTGTCGAGCAAGGGCGACGCCGGGCAGCACGCCGCGGCGCTCAGCGCCGGCTTGCCCGCGACCGACGTGGCCGACCTCATCCAGCAGCTGACCGACCAGATGCACACCGCCGCGGCCGAGCTGCACTTCGAGCTGGCGGCCCGGATGCGCGACGAGATCTCCGAGCTGAAGAAGGAGCTGCGCCAGATGGTGCAGGCCGGCGCCCGGTGATGGTGCTTCCCTGTCAGCATCGTGGTGCCCAAGCCATTGCGCGATCGGCTGGGGCTTACCGCAGGCACGGAGATCGAGATCGAGGAACGGGGAGGCGCGGTGGAGATTCGTCCACGCGGCCGCGACGTCCGCGTGGTCGAGGGGCGGGAGGTTTCCTGGTGCTGAGCGCCGCGGATCGCCAAGCGGTCCTCACCAGCGCTCTGGCAGCAGGGCGGATGCGCGGCGGTGAGGTCTACGACGCACTGATCGCGGCTACGGCCAAGAGCACCGGCGCTGTGCTGCTGACCCGCGACCGCAGAGCCGAGGCGACGTACCGGGCCATCGGGGTCGAGAGTCGCTACCTGAACTGACGCACCCCCGCTCGGCCCTGGCGGGTCAGGGCCCGGCGTAGCACAGTGTGAGCGTGGACAGCCAAGCACTGCTCGGCTACTGCCTGGCCAAACCCGGCGCCTGGCAGGACGAGCCCTGGGAGGGTGACGTGGTGACCAAGGTGGGTGACAAGATCTTCGCCTTCCTCGGCGACGGCTCTTCGGTGGGCGTCAAGT
>JALZMX010000082.1 GCA_030857985.1 Actinomycetota bacterium
CCGGGCAGGACTACGAGCAGCTCGCCGAACGCGAGACCGAGCTGTTCCGGGCCGACATGGCGGCTCTGCGCATGGTCGCACCGTCCTCGTTCGTCGGTGCGGTGGAGGCGATGCCGCTGATCATCGATGCGGTGGAGCAGTTGCGCGAGCAGGGAGCCGCCTACGACGTTGACGGCGACCTGTACTTCCCCGTGACCGCAGACCCGTTCTTCGGGTCGGTGTCGGGTCTGGGCCGCACCGCGATGGTCGAGCTGTTCCGTGAGCGTGGCGGAGATCCGGACCGAACCGGCAAGAAGGACCCGCTGGACTGCCTGGTGTGGCAGCAGCAACGCCCCGGTGACCCGGCCTGGGACTCGACGCTCGGGCGCGGGCGGCCGGGCTGGCACATCGAGTGCACCGCGATCGCGCTGCACCACCTGGGCGCGACCTTCGACGTGCAGGGTGGTGGCAGCGACCTCGTCTTCCCGCATCACGAGATGTGCGCGTCCGAGGCACACGTCGTGACCGGTCGCCGGCCGTTCGCGCAGGCCTATGTGCATGCCGGGATGGTGGGCCTGGAGGGGGAGAAGATGTCGAAGTCGCGCGGCAACCTCGTCCTGGTCTCCACGCTTCGGGAGACCGGCGTGGATCCGATGGCGATCCGGCTGGCACTGCTCGGGCACCACTACCGCGACGACTGGGACTGGACCGACGCCGACCTGACCGGCTCCGATTACCGGTTGCGGCGTTGGCGGGCGGCCGCTGTGCTGCCCTCAGGCCCCGGTGCGGGGGGCCTGGTGGCTGAGGTCCGCCGCGCGCTCGCCGACGACCTCGATGCTCCTCGGGCGCTGGCCGCGATCGACGACTGGGTCGAGGCGGCGCAGTCCGGGACGGGCGGTGATGCCGCCGCACCGGCGCTGATGCGCGACCTGTGCGACGCCCGGCTCGGTGTGCTGGTCTGACCCAGCCGGGGCCATCTGGCTCCAGGCCAGCTGCCCGAAGTGGTACGTCGGGAGGTACGGCGCTAGCTGCTGGACAAATCGCGGCAACCCGTTCAGCGTGAAGAAGAAGCCGGAGGCGAACGCCAGCGGGAGGAACACCAGGTTGCCGATGGCCGACGCCGCCCGGGGACGTGCCCAGTAGGCGAGCGCGAAGCCGATCGGGGCGAACGCGAGAGCACCGGCTAACAGCACCAGCAGGGTGCGGGCGAGCCGCTCCGCGTCGAACGCCACATCACCGAGCAGCAGCGCCACCGCCAGCATCACCGCCAGGATCACCGAGCTGAACACCAACGCCATCGCGGCCTTGCCGGCGAAGTAGACCCACATCGGCATGGGCGTCGCCCGCAACCGCCGCAGCCACCCCTTTCCGCGTTCCTGGGCGATGTCGATGCCGAACGTGAAGATGGCCAGGCTGACGATGCCGTAGCAGGACATCGAGACGAACATCATCGCGCCGACGTCGGTGCCGCAGGGCATGATCTGACCCGCCTCTGGCAGCCCGAACATGGCGAACAGCAGGATCGGGATCGCTACCACACCGACCATGTACTCCGGCAGCCGCAGGTTCTGACGGATCTCCGCACGGACGTGCGCCACGAGCATGCCGACCGCGCCGCCGTTCCGGGTCGCCTGCGGCGTGAGACGGCGGGGCGGTGGAACGGTCGGCAGGCGGGCCGAGGTGTGTGTCGAGGTCATGCTGCGTCCTCCTGGCGAGGCTCGGTGAGCCGGACGAACGCCGTCTCCAGGTCCGTCTCGGTGATGGTGAGGTCGTGGAAGCTGTGACCCGCGGTGACCAGCTCGGTCACCACCTGCTCGGGCCGGCTGGACTGGATCACGAACCGCTGGACGTCCCCTGCCTGCGCGGGTTCCACCAGCGCTACACCAGGGGTGCGCTCGAGCTCGTGCAGCGGCACGTCAGTCGCCAGCCGGATCGTGCATGCGGCCACCAGCGCCTTGATCGCCGCGGGGGGTCCGTCCTGGATGAGCCGGCCCCGGTGCACGACAAGGATCCGGTCGGCAAACGTGTCGGCCTCCGTCAGATAATGGGTGGAGAACAACACCGTCTTGCCGAGCTCGGCGAACCCGCGGACCTGCTCCCAGAACCCGCGCCGGGCCTCCACGTCGAGGGCGACAGACGGTTCGTCCAGGAACAGCAGATCCGGGTCGCCGGAGATGGCCAACGCGAACGACAGCCGTTGGCGCTGGCCTCCGGACAAGTCACCCACGCGCGCGCCGCGCCGAGCCCCCAGATCGGCGCGTCGCAGGACATCGTCGACGGGGAGCCGGTAGGGGTGGTAGCGACCCACCAGGCGGACCACCTCGGCCACCGTCAGTCCCTCGGGCGTGCCGGAGTCCTGCAGCATGGCGCCGACTCGTCCACGGACCTCCGAGTGGGTCGGAGGTCTGCCGAAGACGCGCACGCTGCCGGCGGTAGGACGGCGTAGCCCGAGCAAGAGCTCGATCGTCGTCGTCTTGCCGGCACCGTTGGGGCCGAGCACCGCGACGACCTCGCCCGCGGTGACGGTGAGGTCGATACCCGCGACGGCTTCGACGTCCCGGTAGCGTTTGCTGATCTGCTGCGCCTGTATCACATCCATGTCATCAGGCTGCCGTCGATCGCTGGCGTGGCACATGTGCCATCGGTCATGAATCGCACCCATGACTTCTGGCACCTCCCACGATGCCGCCGCGGCCGTACAGTTCGCTTGGTGGAGGGACGTGGTCTCGATCGCCTTGGAATCCTCGCCGGCCTGCTGGCCTGGCTGGCGGTAGGCGCGGCTGCCGGCGTGCAGCAGATGACCGGTGAGCCGGTGATCGACCAGCCGATCTGGTGGTGGGGCGCTTACCTGACCTACGGGGTGTTGTTGGCGTTGAGTGACGCGGCCGTCCTCGACCGGAACGCACACCTGCGCATGGCACTGCTGTTCGTTCAGGTGCTCCTCGGACTGACCGTCTTTGCGCTTGCGCCCGAGTGGGGATTCAGTTCTGTCCTCCTGGTGATCAGCGCCGCGTACGCCACCTATGTGGTGCGTCTGCGTGCGTCACTGGCACTCGTCGCCGTGCAGACACTGGCCACCGTTCCCTGGACGTTGCAGGTCGATGACCTGGCCTGGGCGTTCGCGTCTGCCGCCGTGTACGGCGGGTTCCAGCTGTTCGCCGTCCTCATGGTGGAGACCAGTCTGCGCGAGTCCGAGGCGCGCCAAACTCTCACCAAACTCAACGTCGAGCTCGAGGCCGCCCAGTCACTGCTCGCCGAGACAAGCAGGGCCACCGAGCGGCTGCGCATCGCCCGGGACCTGCACGACATGGTTGGCCACCAGCTGACCGGGCTGGCGCTGGAGCTCGAGGTAGCGAGGCACCATGCACAAGGTCGTAGCCGTGAGCACGTGGAGCGTGCACGGCTGGCAGCCAAGGCCCTGCTGAGCGACGTACGGGAGGCGGTTGGCCAGCTCCGGGAGGCCCCGGCCGACCTCGCGGCGGAGCTGCGCTCGGTGACAGGCGTCGCCGAGCCCACGATCCACTTGCAGCTGCCACCGGACCTGGCGTCCGTCGACGCAGAGCCGGCCCACACCTTGGTCCGCTGCATACAGGAGATCGTGACGAACACCGTTCGGCATGCCGCTGCCGACAACCTCTGGATCGAGGTGTCGACGGACAACGGCCGGATCCGGGTTCGAGCCTGCGATGACGGCGGCGGAACCGCGGAGCTGCGGCCGGGCAACGGGCTGCTCGGTATGCGCGAACGCTTCGAGCTCCTCGGCGGGCACGTCTGCTTCGCCACGGGCCGAGGCGAGGGCTTCCGCGTGGTTGCGGTGCTGCCACGATGATCCGCGTCTGCGTGGTCGACGACCAGACCTTGGTGCGGCAGGGGATCCGGAGCCTGCTGCAACTGGCGGACGGTATCGAGGTGGTCGCCGAGGCGGCGGATGGTGAGGAGGCGTTAGCCGTCATCGACGCCACCAGCCCCGACGTACTCCTTCTCGACCTCCGGATGCCCGTGCTGGACGGCATTGCGACTCTCCGGCGTCTCGCCGAACAGGCAAACCTGCTGCCGACCCTGGTCCTGACCACCTTCGACGATGACGCGATGCTGCTCTCGGCGCTGCGGGTCGGTGCTCGGGGCTACCTGCTCAAGGACGTCACGCTCGAGCAGCTGGTTGACGCCATTCACGTCCTGGCTGCCGGCGGGACGTTGTTCCAGCCCACGGTGACGGCCAAGCTCCTGGAACGTCTCGCGGACCATCCACTGACCTTCGATCGGGTGGCGCTTCCCGAGCCGTTGAAGCCGCGAGAGCTGGAGATCCTGCGCTTGCTCGCCGGTGGCTACTCCAACCGCGAGATCGCCGGAGCGACCCATGTGGCGGAGGGCACGGTGAAGAACCATGTGTCCAACGTGCTGTGGAAGCTGGGCGTACGCGACCGCACCCGGGCGGTCCTGAGGGGTCTCGAACTAGGCCTGATCCCTGGCGTGCTCAGGCCTCGCCCGGGCCGGCCTGGCGGCGCTTGAGGTAGCGCTCGAACTCCCGGGCGATCGCCTCACCGCTGGCCTCCGGCAGGTCCGCGGCGTCGCGGGACTGCTCCAGCGCCTGGACATACTCCGCGACCTCGTTGTCCTCACCCGCCAGCTCGTCCACGCCGCGCTCCCACGCGCGGGCCTCCTCGGGCAGGTCTCCCAGGGGTACGGCGACCTCGAGCAGGTCCTCGACCTGACCCAGCAGCGCGACGGTTGCCTTGGGACACGGCGGCTGGGCGACGTAGTGCGGCACCGCCGCCCAGAACGACAGCGCCGGCACGTCGAGGCGGCTGCAGGCGTCCTGGAACACGCCGACGATCCCGGTGGGGCCCTCGTAACGTGACTCCTCCAGGTGCAGGCGCTGGGCCAGTGCGGGGTCGGTGGACGTGCCGCTGACCGGGACCGGGCGGGTGTGCGGCACGTCGGCGAGCAGCGCCCCCAGCGTCACCACCAGGTCGACCCCCATCTCCTCGGCGTGCCCGAGCAGCTGCGTACAGAACTCGCGCCACCGCATGTTCGGCTCGATGCCGCGCAGCAGGACGAGGTCCCGCTCGGACCCTGGAGGGCGGCAGACGGCGATCTGGGAGGTGGGCCAGGTGATGCGCCGTCCGGCGTCGGACCCGAAGGCGACCGTGGGCCGGTTGACCTGGAAGTCGTAGAAGTCGTCGGGGTCGATCGCCGCGACCGGAGTGGCATCCCACACCTGCATGAGGTGGTCGATGGCGCCGGAGGCAGACTCACCGGCGTCGTTCCAGCCCTCGAACGCGGCGATCATCACCGGGTCGGTCAGCGGCGGCACGTGCTCGAGTTCGATCACTCCCAGAGCCTACGGCCCGGCGCCGCACCGTAACCTTGGCCGGCGTGACCGGCGCCGGGCTGCAGGCCGTCCTCTGGGACCTGGATGGCACCCTCATCGACAGCGAGCCGGCCTGGTGCGCCGCGGAGTTCGAGCTGGCGGCCCGTCATGGGGCGACCTGGAGCGAGGAGCACGCACTGCGTCTGGTCGGCAGTGACCTGCTCGCCTCGGGCGTCTACATCCGCGACCACATGCGCCTGGACCTGACTCCGCAGCAGATCGTCGACCAGCTGCTGGCGCGAGTCGGCGAGGCGGTACGCCGCGAGGTGCCGTGGCGAGCCGGTGCCCGTGAGCTGCTGCTGGCGCAGCACGCCGCAGGTGTACCGGCGGCCCTGGTGACGATGTCGTACCGCACTCTGGCGTCGACCGTCGTCGATGCGTTGCCGGCAGGGGTGTTCCAGGCGGTGGTCGTAGGCGACGAGGTCACCTACGGCAAGCCACACCCCGAGCCCTACCGTCGTGCGGCGCAGATGCTCGGTGTGGACCCGGCGTGCTGCGTGGCGATCGAGGACTCCGCGACCGGCGCGACGTCGGCGGAGGCGGCTGGTTTCCACGTCCTGGTGGTGCCCAACCAAGTGCCGGTGCCGCCGTCGGAACGGCGTACCTTCTCCGACGGCCTGACCCGGCTGGATCTGGTCCAGCTGCGGGAACTTGTCTGCGATTGTGTAACAAAGTGACGCCGTACGGGGTGCAGCGCTTCCGACCGTCCGGTACAGGGTCTAGTCTCCAAGGCCGGTCCCGGACCGATTTTTCGACCTAGAAGGAGTGTCATGACCAGGAGCATGAGCGGCTTTCGCCGCTTTGCATCGTTGGCCGCGGCCTCGGCAGTGGCGCTCGCCATGGCCGGCTGCGCGCAGAGCGAGCGAACCGATGAGGGATCCGGCGGCGACGGAGACGGTGACACCAGCGGAGGGGGCGGCACCTTCGTCTTCGCCGCCTCGGCCGAACCGGTGACGCTCGACCCGTTCTACGCGTCCGACGGCGAGTCGTTCCGGGTGGCGCGGCAGATGTTCGAGGGCCTGGTCGGCACCGAGCCCGGCACTGCCGACCCGGCGCCGCTGTTGGCCAAGGAGTGGACCGTCGCCGAGGACGGCCTGTCCTACACCTTCACGCTGGAAGAGGGGGTCACGTTCCACGACGGCACCGACTTCAACGCCGAAGCGGTCTGTGCGAACTTCGACCGGTGGTACAACACGCCCGAGGGCCCGGCGCAGAGCCCGGACCGGTCGTACTACTACCAGACCCTGTTCAGGGGCTTCGCGACCGGGCCGCTGGCCGA
>JALZMX010000114.1 GCA_030857985.1 Actinomycetota bacterium
CGAGCAGCACCGCGATCAAGGTCGGCAGAGCATCGAGCAGGGCGATCGCGACCCAGGTCTGCGGCCGGCGCAACATCTTGCGCAGCTCGACCAGGATCATCTGGACCCAACCCGGTCCGCGCCCGGGTTTGTCACCTCCAGCACGACCTGTTCCAGCGTGCGGCGCTCCGGTCCGATCTCGCTCACCCGGACGCCGTCAGCGACCAGCAACGCGTTGAGCGCGGCGGCGTCCACGCCGCGCACCAGCAACCGGTCGCCGTCGCGGTGCTCGACCCGGCCGTCGAGCAGGGCGCGTGCCCGGTCGGGGTCGGGCGTGCGTACGGCGGTGCGCCCGGTCGGCGCCGTCAGCGCGGCCAGCTGGTCCTGCAGGACCAGTCGCCCCCGGTCGAGCACACCAACTCGCGTGCACAGCTGCTCGACCTCGCCCAGCAGGTGACTGGAGAGGAAGATCGTGGTGCCGGCGGCGTGCAGCTGCAGCAACAGGTCACGGATCTCGTGGATGCCCTGCGGGTCGAGGCCGTTCGTCGGCTCGTCCAGCACGAGCAGCCGCGGGGCCCGCAGCAGTGCCGACGCCAGGCCCAGCCGCTGGCGCATCCCCAGCGAGTACGCCTTGACCGGCCGCCGCCCGACACCGCCGAGGCCGACCTGCTCCAGGACGTCGGCGATGCGTCGGGCACGCGTAGCCCTGCTGCCCCGCGAACCCATCGCGTCGAACAAGGACAGGTTGGCGCGTCCGGACAGATGGCCGTAGGCCGCCGGCCCCTCGACCAGCGAGCCGACCCGCGGGAGCACGTCCCGGGCCGCCTTCGGCATCGGCTGCCCGAGCACCTCGATGTCGCCCGCTGTGGCCAGCACGAGGCCCAGCAGCATCCGGACAGTGGTGGTCTTGCCAGAGCCGTTGGCGCCGAGGAATCCGTAGATGTCGCCGGGACGGACATCGAGGTCGAGGCCATCCACAGCCAGCACGGAGCCGTAGCGCTTGCTGAGCGCGTGGGTGGTGATCATCGCGGCCCGGGGGGATGGGCGGCCAGCGCGGCCGCCGCGGTCCGCAACGTCTTGGGGGTGACGGTGCCGATCAGCAACCAGCTGTAGCCGCTCGGTTCGCGATGCGTCAGCCGGAGGCTCAGCGGGCCCCTCCTGATCGCATGCCCCAGCACCCCCACCCGGACCTCCGGCGTGACCGACAACTGCTCGCGCAGCGGGATCGCGACCTCGTCCCACAGCGGGACAGCGACGAGTCGCGTCACACCCCGGCCGTAATGTCCCACCGCTCCGAGACGGTCGTCGACAACGCGCCGAGTCAGCCCGGCCAGCATCGCTGGAGGGACGAGGCCGGGGAAGTGGTCGGTGAGGTGGTCCGCGGCGGCGGCCACGTCGACCACGTCGTCGAAGCGCAGCTCCGCGCCCGGCGGGAGCGCGAAGGACGTGTCCGACGCGGACGGCGTCTCGGTCGTCAGGTCGAGGAACGTGCTCGTCAGCGCGGCGCTGTCCGAGCCCTTGCCGAACACCGCGACCCGCAGCGGCAGCCCGGTCTCGGGATCGACCCAGATGTCGACCCGAGCCACGCTGGCCTGCGGCTCCGGCGGCTCGAGCCGCAGACCCGGGGCGTCACGGCCGGCGACACGCTCTGCTGGCAGCCGGCTCACGTCGGCCGGGCTCGCCCCGACCAGCAACCGGTGGCCGAGTTCGGACGGCAGCAGGTCGGCGCCGCGAGGAAGTCGGAAGAACGGTTCCGACGTCCGCGTCGCCTGCGCCGACTCGTACTCCCAGGTCGTGGTGCCTCTGGCGTCGTGGAACAGGTCGGTCTCGCCGGTCGGCTCGATGCTGTCGACCCGCCAGTCGTCCTCGCCGCGCCACCACACCCGGAGCCGGGTGCGTCCCCCCAGCAGGTCGGCCAGGCCGGTGAACTCATCGGTGATCGGCAGCTGTACCGCACCCACCGACTCGGCCAAGCCGGAATAGGCGATGCCCTCCGAGTCGTGCACGTGCTGGAGCAGCTCCCGCGCGCTGATGTCCGAATCCCCCGCAGGCA
>JALZMX010000122.1 GCA_030857985.1 Actinomycetota bacterium
ACGCCACAGAGCGCAATGGCCCCGCTGGCCGTCCACTGGGCGGTCGTCGACCAACGCCGACGCCTCGCGAGAAGCAGCAGCGGCGTGGCGAGCAGGATGACCGATGCCTGTCCGAGTTCGATCCCGACGTTGAACGCCAGCAGCGAGCCGATCAGGCTCCAGCTGACTTGATCCCCGAAGCTCAAGCTGCCAGCGAAGCCCAAGCCGTGCATCAGCCCGAAGGCGAAGACCACGACGAGTCGGTGGCGAGGCTCCTTCTGGACGATGTTCTGGATGGCGACGCAGACGATGGACAACGCGATCGCCGGCTCGACGATGCTGGACGGAACACTCACCCACCCCATCGCCGCCAGAGCAAGCGTGACGCTGTGAGCGGCGGTGAAGGCCGTCGCCACCTTCACGACGCCGCGCACAGTCCGCGCACCGATCAGGAGGGCGAGGACGAAGAGCACATGGTCCAGGCCGGACAGGATGTGCTTCAGGCCCAGCATGGCGAAGCGTCCCGTCGAGGACAGCACGCCTTCCCCGCCGGCCGCGAACCGCTGCTCGTCGGGCTCGAAGACGAACCGGCCCGTCTCACCGCCGAGGTCGTAGTCGGCGACGTTGGCGTGGGAGGACCGCTCGGCCCCGCTGAGGGCGTCGAAGAACAGGTCGTACTCCACCTCGAAGGCACCGGTGGGCCTGTCGGGACAGCGGTACGTGCTCGACAGCAACGCGTATATCTGCCCCTCGAAGCGGTCCACGTCGATCTCGTCGAGACGGTGTGCGCACGCCGCCCCGCCGAGCCGGACCCTCACCTCCTGGCCGAGGTACTCCGCCAGCTCCGCACGCATGGCCAGCAGGTTCGCCTTGCGCTCGGCATCGGTCACCTTCCCGGGGGATTGCGCCGCTCCCAGACGCTTGTCAAGCTCGTCGTATCCCACGGCGAGCTCGTAGCGGACAACCGCTCCGTCCTGCGAGATCTTCGACTGTCCGATGGACACGCCGTGCGCAAAGGCTGGTGCCGGCAGGAGGCAGAGCAGCCCCAGTGTGGCCAGGAGCGCGACCGTTCCCGTGCGGACGGCAGAGCCGGGTCGGCTGCCGGGGCCGTACGGCAGGGTCAGCCCCTCGGCGAGCGTGGCCGACCGGCGACGACCTCGAAGACCTGGGAGGACTCCGACACCTGGCCGTAGGGGTCGGTGCTGCGAACCGTCAGGGTGTGTGAGCCCGGCTTCATGCGCGGGAGGTCTGCGGTCCACAGGTGCGAGGACGGCTCGGGCTTGGCCGGCTCCTCCGGCGTGCCCAGCAGCCGTGCGTACAGCGCTGAGATGTAGGGGTCCAGGTTGCCGTTCGGGTCCCCGTTGGTCAGGCCCTTGAACGGCGGGTCGTAGTCCATCGGCGCGAAGTCCCCGTCATCGACGCGGGCCTCGACCCGGTGCCGCTCACCTCCGTCGAAGACGTTGACCGTCACCTGCGGAGCGTCCTTCGCGAAGTCACGCGGGTGGAACGTCGGTACGGGCGAGATGCCGGCCGACCCACTCGGCCCCGACGGCAGGAAGGTCTGGCTCGGTCGTCCCCCCTCGAAGCTGATCCGCATCTGGAAGTCGGCCGGAAGGCTCGCCGCCTTGAAGCGCGGGCGCTGCTGGTTGCCGTCGAAGCTGATGGTGTAGTAGCCGTTCGGGTTGCCGTCGGCCATGTCGGCTGCTTGGATGCCTCGTTCGTCGAGCGGTCCCTTCGTATAACCACCGCCGCGGACTTCGGCCAGCGTCTGGCTGAGGAAGGGCTCCTTGCCGTTCCAGCCGCCGTCTGCGCCGATGTACTTCTGCCAGCTGTTGCTGGTGTCGTGCCCGGAGACGCTGTAGAGGTGCTCTCGTCCCTCGAGCACCTGGAACAGGTCTTCCAGGTTGACCGTGTTGATGTTGTCGCCACCGATCGCGTCGGTCCGCAACGGGATGTGGACGGAGATCATGATCAGCTTGTCCGCCGGGACGTGGGCCAGATCGTTCTTCAACCACTCGAGCTGGGTCTCGTTGAGGAACCCGCGGTACCTACCGTTCTTCCCGTCGGCCGTCTGTCCGAAGTAGTCGACGTTGTCCATGTTCACGAAGTGGACCTGGCCGTAGTCGGCGGAGTAGTCAGTGGGTCCGAAGACCCGCTTGTAGGTCTGGGTGGCGTAGGTGTCGTCGGGCGCGTCGTAGTTCATGTCGTGGTTGCCCGGCAGGTTCCACCACGGGACGCCGATCTCCGACACGATCTCGTTGTGTCGCGGGAACAGGTCCAGCGGATCGTTGACGAGGTCCCCCACAGTGATGCCGAGTGCAGCGTCCGACCCGCGCAGCTCAGCCACCACGTCCTGACGGAAGTCCTCGAGCTCCCCGACGTTGCGGGTCTGCGGATCGGCGAAGACAAGGGCGTCGAACTGGTCGGACTCGGTGCGCTGGACCAGCGGGAAGTCCACCGAATCGGGTAGCGGTCCGGTTGGCTCGATGCCGCCGTACCGCAACGGGATGGGCGTCCCGTTCGGGTAGTGGACGTAGTAGAACTGCGGAAGCTGCACGTCGTTGACCGGGACCATGTAGCCCAGTGGCTTGGTGATGAACAGGATGGTCTCGTCGGTCACGCCGAGGCTCCAGCGACCCTGCGCGTCGGTCCGCACCACCTCGCGACCGTTGGACACCGATACGTCCGGCACCCCAGGCTCCCCGGTGTCGCGCTCGCTGTTGCCGTTGGTGTCATCGAAGACGACCCCGGTCGCCGTGTCGTTGTACGCCGGCGCCTCGGCGTTGGCCAGGCCCGCCTGCTGGACGAGGGAGGTCGACACAGCAAGACCCAGGGTCAAGGTGACAGCGGAAGCCTTCTTACGCATGGAGCAATCTCCTCAGAACAGGGCAACGCGGACCGGCGCGGGGCCGAAAGTAGCCGCACGATGAACAGCGCAGCGCGACGGGAAGATGAACACGGTCCGAACTCTCGGACAATGCAGCAACCCGTAGGCTGACCGGCGGCAACAGACCCTGATCGAGGACGTGCACGCACGGATGACCGACGTACCGACGCAAGCGCGAGCGGGTGTCGACCCGGAACTCTTGCGCACCGCTCTGGCGGTATTCCGCGAGCTGGACTCCCTGCCGGTCGACCACCCCGACGCGGTCGCTGTCCGCGAGGCCACGGCGCGGCTGTTCAAACAGGTCAAGGAGCGCCGCCGCCGCGACCGCCGAGACGCCGAGCTTGCCCACGACGCCGCGGTGACGGCCGCCACCGCCACCGGCGCACCGGGTCGGATCGACGACGAGACCCGCGGTCTGCCGCTGTCGAGCGGCACCGCCACGACCCTCGCCGGGACGC
>JALZMX010000124.1 GCA_030857985.1 Actinomycetota bacterium
CCCGACCGCCCGCGTACTTCTTGTGAACCGCCTGTCGGGTCACGCCCAGGCAGACGGCGATCTCCTGCCAGGACCAGTTCTGGTCGCGGGCGTTGTCGACCTGCAGCGCTTCCAGGCGCTCGATGAGTACCCTCAACGCTCGCACTGCTCGCAGCCCGACGGCTGGGTCCTGGCTGCTCGCCTCGGAGGCCAGTTGCGTCGTGTCACTCACAACTGTCATCTTAGGTTGACAGAGCAGACCTGTCAACCACGTTGACCAACCGGCGCCGGCCGGTGACCGGTCGCCGATCCCCTTGCGTTAGATAGTAGTAAGCGCGCATACTAGGGACATGATGGAACTTGGGCGGGGCCACGCGATCTCCACCGCTACCCCGGCTGCCTTATTCGCCCGTTGGATCGACCACGACACCTGGCCGGAGTGGTCTCCCGACACCGAGTGGGTCCGCCTCGACGGTCCGGTTGAGGTCGGCACCCGGGGCGTGCTGAAGCCCAAGGGCGGCCCGAAGGCGAAGTTCGTCATCAGCGCGTGCAGCCCGGGCCGGGAGTACACCGACACAACCCGGCTGGCGGGAGCGCGCTTGGTGTTCCGACACACGGTGGAACCGGCTGCGCTGGGATGCGAGCTGCACGTGCAGGTCACGATGGACGGACCGCTCGCGTTCGTGTGGTCGAAAATCATGGGCGGCGGGTTTCGCGAATCGGCACAGCGCGATCTCGACCGCCTCGTTGCCATCGTGGAACAGCCATGAGCGCCTGGCTCGGTGTCGTCTCGGCCGAGCATGTCCACCGTGGGGTCAGCCTCGGCATCGCCCAAATCGGGCACGGCAAGCGCGCCGGCCTCGCCCGGATGCACGAGGGTGACACGCTCGTCTACTACTCGCCGGTCAACCGGCTGGGGGACTCGGCACCGCTGCGGCAGTTCACCGCGATCGGCGCCGTCGCCGACGACATGATCTGGCAGGCGGACGAGGACGGCTTCACACCGTTCCGCCGACGGGTGCGCTACGAAAATGCCCACCCTGTCTCCCTCGATCAGGTCAAGGAGCATCTGACCCTGACGAACGCACCGAACTGGGGATACCAGCTGCGCCGTGGCCTGGTCGCACTGGGCGCCGATGACGTGGCGGTGTTGCGCGCAGCGATGCTGCCGGTGGGAGAGCGATGACCGGGGGCCTGCGCAGCGAGTTCACCGTCGCAGACGATAGTCCCGGTCTCATGATCTGGCGGGTCACCAACGCCTGGCAGGCCGCGCAGCGAGTAGCGCTTGCACCCTTCGGCCTGACCCACGTCCAGTTCGTGCTCCTCGCTTCACTGTCCTGGCTGGCCCCAGACAGCCCCGTCACCCAACGCGACCTTGCCGACCACGCGCACACCGACCCGATGATGACCTCCCAAGTGCTCCGGGCGCTGGAGGCCAAAGGACTGATCCGCCGCGCCCGCCACCCCGCCGACGGCCGCGCCCGTGCGCTGACCGTCACCTCGGAAGGCGCAGCACTCGCAAACGCCGCCAACACCGCCGCGGAGGGTGTGGACCGCACCTTCTTCAGGCCACTGGCCAACGAACGACAGCACTTCACCGACCTGCTCCAGCGCCTCGCCCACAGCCACCCGTGACGCGGACCGCCGACAATCATTGTCCCGCACCGGGATCGGCCAACGAGACGGGGGTGAGGGCTCTGACGTAGCTCAGCGTGCGAGGCGGATGTCGACTTCGCGTTCCACGTAGTCCCACTCCGGGGTCGCGCGGAGCCGGGACACCAGCTCCTCGAACGCAGGCGCGTCTCGGGGGGCGTACTCGAACCAGGTGAGGAAGTCGAAGGGCTCGTCCAGATCCCGGCCGTGGTAGAGCCGGCGGGCCACCGCAGGCAGGTACTGCATCCCGATGGCGATGTGGTGGGAGATTTCCTCAAACAGCTCCCGCCGCTCGTCCTGGGCGAGAGCCCACCACGCCTGGGACTTGGTGATCGGAATCAGCGCGGCGCGGGTGGCTTCCGGGCGACCGAGCCCGGCCTGCCGAGCCGAGAGCGTCTCTTGCTCGTCGCGCCGGGTGTAGCGGCTGTTACTGGTGCGCCCCCGCAGCATCCAAGCGGCATCGAGGTTGCCCGCGCCCGCCGAGTCCTCGAAGACAGCGAGCCGGGGAACCATCGGCAGAGACGGACCGGTCACCGGGTCAATGCTCTCGACTTCCCAAGCTCCCGCCTCGCCTCCAGCGAATACGGTCGGCGGCATGCACCCACGCTAACCTGACCCTTCCCCCGGGCGGTGGCCTCCCGCAGCACCTGCTCGCTCGACGATTCGGTGACGCCGCACCACCCGCCCGTCGTCAGCCAGCGCGTCGCTCGACAGGCGGCGGCGATCGCGGCACCGAGGGGGGAGGCGGCGGCGAGCTCCCGCCCGGTGAGCCGTCGCTGCTGGTAGACCCACCGGAGGAAGAGGACGGAGCCGGGCAGGCCCAGGCAGGCGGCCGTAAGCATGCCTGGTGAGGACTGCAGCTCTGGCCGGAACCGTCTCGCTGGAGGATCGGCGACCGGCACGGGTTCGCCATCGAAGCGAGCGTGCGGCGCAAGGTCCAGCCCAAGGCTCCGGCATGCGACTTCCCATCGGACCTGCCCTATGGCGGCGCGACGGAGTGCTGGACGCGTGCCCCAGCTACACCGATCACGAAGAATGGCTACCGAGGCGATGAGGAGGCCGCGATGACCCAGAAGCCGAAGACACCGGTGTTCCCAACGGCGATGACCGAGGCGGTCGCGGACGTGCTCGCTCAGACCGAGTTTCCTGGGCTGAGCACGAGCAAGCTCGAAGGTCTGCTACCCGGGGCCCAGCTGTCCGAGCTCGACCCCGGCCCCAACAAGCGGACGAGGCTGCTGACGACGCTCAACAATGCCCAGATACACCGCGGCAGCGGAGCGACGTTGGCAG
>JALZMX010000252.1 GCA_030857985.1 Actinomycetota bacterium
CGATCAGCGAAGCATCCTGCAGTGGCGCGAGGTCGACCAGCCACACGCCGTCATCCCAGCCTCTCGCGGCCACGAGGCCGGCCTCCACGGCCAGCCGGGTCTTGCCGACGCCACCGGGCCCCAGCAACATGAGCACCCGTCCCGGCGCGGCGGCCGAGACCACGGCGATCACGTCCTGCTGCCGACCGACAAGCGGTGTCGGCGGCCGAACGAGGTTGTGGCCGTCGACCGGCACGGCGCGGACTGCGGGGAACTCTCGCTGAAGTCCGCGCGCCGCGACGCGGAAGAGCCGCGGAGGGGTTTCGAAGTCACGGACCCGGAAGCACCCGAGCGGCACCAGCTGCACGTCGTGCAGGCGGCCGGCCTCGTTCGCGCACTGCTCGGAGACCAGCACCTCGCCCCCGTGTGCGGCCGTCATGACCCGGACCGCCTGGTGGACAGCGAGGGCCACATACTCACCGCCCCTCGGGGACGCAAGGCCGGTGTGCGCTCCCATCCGCACCGCGGGTCGGCCGTGGGCCGGCCAGGGCTCGGCGGCGAGGCGGCGCTGCCCGTCCACGCAGGCAGCGATGGCAGCGTCCGGGCTGGCGAAGGCTGCGAACGTCGAGTCCCCCGCGCCAGGGAGCGGGTGCCCGCCGTGAGTCGTCCATGTCTGGATGAGCACCTCGGCGCTGCGCCGCAGAACGTCTTCGTACTGCTCCCCGAGGCGCCGCAGCAGCTGTGTGGACCCCTCGATGTCGGTGAAGACGAAGGTCACCATGCCGCTCGGCAAGGATTCACTGTCCACGGGGTCATTGTGGCGTGAACGCAGCGTAACGGGAACCCCTATATGGCTCGAGCCACCGCGAACCTTCCCGCGCGGCTGGAAGGACGCCTCAGACGTACGCTCAGCTCGGTGTCACGCGGGTCTTTCCCGCTCACGCTGGTGACCCTCACTCAGCTCCACCAGCTTCTCCCGGTCCACCGCGTCGGCCGAGGCGACGGCGACCTTGCAGACCGTGCGGGCGCGAAGCGTGGCAGTGCGGGCGCCGCCTTCCAGGACCGCCCGCTCCCCGAGAAGCGCGCCCGGACCGCACTCGACCAGCGGTTGCCCGTCCACCTCCACCGTAAGGATCCCGTCCAGCAGGAGGAAGAGTTCAGCTCCGGCGACCCCCTGCTCTGCCAGCAGGGCGCCCGGCTTGATTCTGCGGATCTTCGGCCTCCTCCCACCGCGCATGATCTGCAGCGAGAGCTGCCGCTCCAGAGCGGTCTCCACCGCTGCGACGAGCGCCGGGGACTTCTCATCCCCCCAGGGGGTGTGCTTGCCGAAAGAGTGGTTCGCCCATTCCCCGAAATCGATGATGCCGCTCTTCTGCGAGATCCTGCCGTCCGCGCCGTACACCCAGTGACGGGGGAAGGTCGAGGCGCCTACCAGGCCGTGTTCCGCGCGTCCGTCGGCGTGCAGCGTCACCGTCACCGTCGTGTAAGCGACTGGCGGCCAGAGCTGCACGAACGGCGGATGGCTCACCTTGCGTGGCATCGGAACTCCGGCGCGGGCGCCGGCGGTCTGGCTGAACCGGACCCAACCGTCACCCAGCTCGGGCTCGGGGGTGAGATCGGGCAGGGCCACAGCTTCGAAGGTGACCTTCCGGCCGAGCGTCATGGTGGTCGACCCGAGAAATCCCCCGCCGCCCTGGCCGTAGTCCGCAATCCTGCCGTCGTCGACCTCGATCCAGCCCTCGAGCCGGTTGGCGAACCGGAAGCGGTCGGCATCGCGCAACGACGTGAGCTCCTGCTTGCCGCCCACGACATCGGGCGGCGGGTCGTCGTAGTGCGCGATACCGCCGGCGAACGGCATCTTGGTCAAGCCCGCGACGGCTTCCGAGGGGATCCAGCTGATCGAGGTGACCGCCGAGTCGATGCGCATGGCGGCACCGTAGAGGCGGGGGCGTGACGCGGCAAGGAGCGTTGCCGGACATACGGCTCAGCTGCGGTCGCGACCGCGTTCCGGGGACCGTCCGCGCTGGGCTGAATCAGCGTCGCCGCCATCGCCCGCATCGAGCAACTCGGTGAACAGCGAGCGGTAGTGCACCATCGCCTGCCGCTGCTGCTCCGTCGTCGCCTCCTTGCGGTCGTTGAGTTCGGAGAGGTCATGAGCCGATCGGTACTCGCTCATCACCTGGGCGTGATCGACCGAGAGGTCACGTGACATCTGCTCGAAGTCGCCGACCGGATAGCCGACCTCCTGCATGACCCGCTCGACCAGCGCGTTGGCCGACCTGACGGCCTCGCCGGGCCTGTCGACAAAATCCTCCTGAGTGATGCGCCACTCGGCCGCGAACATGTCTCGCCGTTGCGGCTCGAGCGATCGGATGTCGAGCGTATTGCGCCGCTCGGTGCGTTGCTGAAGATCCCGTTCGGCATCACGCCGCTTCCCGCTTTCCTCGACCGAGCGGTCGTACTCCGGACCGAACTGCTGGCGGAGTCCGTCGCTCTTCTTCTTGCGCGCTGCGAGGAAGACGAGCAGCGCCACCACGACGAGCACGACAAGAGCAACCACGACAAGCGCAACGGTGTCATTCACGAAATCTTCTCCTCGAGTGCGGACCAGCTCGGTGGAACTGACGGGCTCATGTGCTCAACAGGCGGTGAAAGAACGAGCGGTACTCCTGCAGCGCCAAGCGCATCTGCTCCGTCTCGGGCTGACCGCCGCTGTTCCACTGGTCTTCCAGAGCAGTTCTCTGCTCGGCAAAGCGCTCAGCGAGCGACCGCATGAGCTCTGCTACCAGGCTGTCGGCGTCGCGGACCGCGGCCTGCGGGTCGTCGACGAAACGTGCCTGCACCTCACGCCAACGATCGAGGAAGACATCGGCGTCCCTGTCGCTGAGCAGCGCCGAGTACTGCTGACCCTGCAAGGTCGGCTCTGCGGCGTCCTGCACAACCACGGGGTCAGCCCGATCCTCGAGCGGTTGATTACCCCGCTGATCGACCGGCTGGCGACCGTCGGCGCCACCGTCGAGGTCGCCGGCCTCGACACCGGCTCGGGTCTCGTCCCGCTCGTCGGTCTGCCCAGGGGGGGCACCCGGGTCCTGATGACGCTGCTCGTCCTGGCGGCTGGCTACATCCGTCGTGGAAAGTCTTTCGTGCTCCATGTGCCCTCCTGATGTCGTTGAGCAGGCTGTACCCCCCGCGAGGACGCTGACCCCAAGGGCGAGGAAATAGTCGTCGTTAATCACGGATTCCCTGAGGAGAACGGCGGATATCAGCATCTTCCGGGTGTAGGGGTGACAGGCGGTTCACGCCCGGCATTCTGCCGGCGGTTGCGGCGACGGCCGGCGGCTGCTGAAGTCAGCGCAGGAGAAAGCGCAAGAAGCTGAGGCCGGAGAACGACTCGAGCCTGCGGCCTGCGACCTGCTCCGCCCACTGGGCTTCCTCGAGGTCGTCCTGTGCGCCGACCACCAGCCGTCGGGCGGCCGCCGCGGCGTTTCTGCTGTCGTTCTGCCTATCCCGCACCTGCACCTGGCCGTTCTGCGCACGGTGCTTGGCCATCCGATTCTCCTGAGAGATGCGCTTCATCAAGCGGGCCTGGGCCGACTTCAGTTGCCGGCGCTCGACCTCGATCCCTTGGCGTATCGCGGCCGTCTCGGACGCCGACAGGCCGATAGGGGCCGAGGCCTGCGCTTTCGCCAGCTCCCCGAGGTACCACGACCGAAGACTCTCACCGTTGGCCGCCGTGAAACCGTCGATCTTGACACGGCGGCCACTGCGCAGAACAACCATCGTCTGGCCCCTGCCCGACCGACCACCACCCTCGATGACCTCGACGCTGGTGAGATCGGCTGCCGTGAAGACACCACGGGATGCCAGTTGCCGGGCAAGGGTCCTGTTGACACCCAACAGGATGGCGCGGTCGATCTCGTTGGCCTTCAGCAGCGCCTGCACGTGCGTCTCCTGGCGCCGGGACAGCGCGTCGCGGAGGCGGACGGCCTCGGTGCTCTGCAACTCCAGCAGCGCGTCGTGCGCGCGCGCCCGCTCGGCCTCCAACTCGCGAAGTCGGTCAGCTTCGTGCTGGCTCGGGCTCGCAGCCCGCTGGCTGGGCACGACCGTCCGACCCGGTCCCCTCG
>JALZMX010000147.1 GCA_030857985.1 Actinomycetota bacterium
GAACGGACAGGATCTCCACCCGGTTGCCGTGTCCGTCGGCGGTGTAGAAGCGCCGGTAGCCCGGGAAGTCGTCGTCCCAGGTCAACGGGAAGCCGGCCTGCGCTATCCGTTCTGCCACCGCGTCGATGTCGTCGACGACGAACGCCGGATGCGCCTTGCGCGCGGGCCGGAAGTCCGGCTCGACACCGACATGGACCTCGCACTCGGTGATGCGGAACCACACGCCGCCGCGCTGTGCCAATGCCGCCGGCTTGGTGACCTCCGCTATCCCCAGCACTGTGCTGTAGAAGGAGCGCGCGACGTCCTCACCTCCTGCTGGACACGACAGCTGGACGTGGTGCAGGCGCATCAGGACTCCTTCTGGGCCACGACGAAGATTCGGCGGAACGGCAGCACGGTGCCGAAGGAACGCGGTGGGTAGGCCTCGCGGAGCGCCGCGGCGTACTCCTGCTCGAACACCCGGCGTACGTCGAGTGGGAGCGCCTGCAGCACCGGACGCGCGCCGGTGCCGGAGATCCAGCGCAGCACCGGGTCTGGTCCGGTGAGGACATGGAGGTACGTCGTCTCCCAGGCATCGACCGCACAACCGTGTGCCTGCAGGGCCCCGAGGTAGCCGACGGGCTGGTGCGACGCCGGCCAGCTGACCGTTCGGGTGTGTGCAGCGAAGCGGGAGTCAGCGGCGAGCCCGCGGAGCAGAGTGTGGCTGGGTTCGGTGAAGTTGCCGGGCACCTGGAAGGCCAGCCATCCGCCGGGCCGCAGGTGCTCGACCAGCCTCGGCAGGAGCGCGAGGTGGTCGGGCACCCATTGCAGCGTGGCGTTGCTGACCAGTACGTCGACCGGTGCGTCCGGTCTCCAGTCGCGCAGGTCGGCGATGCTGAACCGGATGCGCGAGGTCGCATGGGCGTCGGCTTCGGCGATCATCGCCTCGGACGAGTCGATGCCCTCGACCCGGGCGTCGGGCCAACGTGCGGCCAGGGTCGCGGTCAGCTGGCCCGGACCGCAGCCGAGGTCGACGACGTACGCCGGATCGACGCCGGCCACTCGCGCGAGCAGGTCGAAGAACGGCCGTGAACGTTCGTCGGCGAAAGCCAGGTAGGTCCCCGGGTCCCATGAGTGTGGCATCGTCGACGCTCCCGCCTCCAGGTGGGCCGCCGCGTCTCGCGCCTCGTAACCGCGATGGTGGCTCGCGCTGGCGACACTCAGGTCTGCGTCGTCCATGGCGTCACAGTAGTGGTCGCTATCAGCCCGGCACACGCGGGAACTCTCGATGTCGAGAATCTTGACGGCTACGCTGGTCGGGTGGAGGACGAGGTCGACCGGCTGGTCGAGGCGTGGCAGCGGGAACGTCCCGACCTCGATGTCACGCCGATGCACGTTCTCAGCCGAGTCACCCGGCTGGCCCGCCACCTCGACCGCGCGCGTCGCCAGGCGTTTGCCGCCCACCAGCTCGAGACGTGGGAGTTCGACGTACTCACCGCTCTGCGCCGGGCCGGCCGGCCCTACCAGCTCTCCCCTGGCCGGCTGCTGCACGAGACGCTGGTGACCAGCGGCACGATGACCAACCGCGTCGACCGGCTCGCCGGCCGTGGCCTCGTGCACCGCTGCCCCGATCCCGACGACCGCCGCGGAGTGCTCGTCCGGCTCACCGGCGACGGCCGCAGCCGCGTCGACGCGGCGTTCGTGGCACTGCTCGACCACGAGGAGCAGCTGCTGGCCGGACTCGGGGCGAACGAGCGCACGCGCCTGGCGACGCTGCTCCGCACCTTGGTGCTGCCCTTCGACCATCCCGAGTGAGCGAGTACGACAGCGCACGGCGAGGCGCGGGCCGCATTTCTTCCACACCTGTTGATCGCGGAATGGCTGTCCACAACGCGCAGATCGGGCGTCGATCCGGTCGGACCCGACCCCTAGAATTCGAACATGTGCACGAAGCAGGCGGAGAACCCGGCGAATGTGTGGGGACGGCTCGGCGACGCGGTCGCCGCCGTCGCCGCCATCGACAGCTCTGCCCTGGCGGGCGAGGCGGCCGGGGAGCAGCTGCTGGTGTTGCGGCCGCTGATCGACCAGCTGGAGGCGGTGTTCTCCGGGTTGGCAGCCCGTTTCGACGCTTCCGGTGCCCATGAGCAGGCCGGCGCCCGCACGGCGCCGGCCTGGCTGCGGCGTGAGCTGCGGCTGGGTGCCGGCGAGGCTCGCCGAACTGTCGCCCTCGGTCGTGCCCTGCCGATGCTGCCCGGCACCTCCACCGCCCTCGCCGCTGGTGAGGTCGGACTCGCGCACGCCCACGTGATGGCCTCGGCGCTGGAGCAGCTCGGCGCCACCACGATGCGCGAGGCAGAGGCAGCGTTGCTGAGCGTGGCGCGCCTGACCGACCCCGCCGGGTTGCGTGAGGCGGTCAAGGCACTGCGTGAAGCGTTGGATCCCGATGCGCTGGAGCGCGACTACGTCAACGCGCTGGGTCGCCGCCAGGTTTCTTGTGTGCCGGTCGGCGCCGGATTCCACCTGAGCGGGTTCCTCGACGCCGAGTCCGGCGCGATCGTGGCCACCGCCATCGACGCCCGGATCCGACCCAGCGGCCCTGACGACCGGCGCCGGATCGGTGAGCGCCGAGCCGACGCCTTGGCCGACATCTGCCGCGAGAGCCTTGACGCCGGCACCGCCGCCAAGGACGGCGGAATCCGCCCACACCTGTCGTTGACCGTCGACTGGTCCCGCTTCGGTGGCACCTCCGATGGCCGTCCGCTGCCTCCGGCGTGCCACCTGGAGGGCTTCGGCCCGATTCCGGACACGCTGGTGCGCAAGCTCTGCTGTGACGCGGGCGTCTCGCGCGTCGTGACCGACCCCGACGGCGCACCTCTCAACCTCGGCCGCACCGCCCGCACCGCTCAGCCACATCAACGCCGGGGCATCCGCGCGCGTGACCGTCACCGCTGCCGCACCCCGGGATGTCACAACCGAAGTGTGCAGATCCACCACGTCAAGCACTGGATCGACGGCGGCGACACCGACATCGACTCGATGGTCTCCGCCTGACCACGCTGTCACACCCTGATCCACCTCGGGCTGATCAGCATCGAGACCCACGGTGGCGGTCGATTCACCTACCGCGACCGGCACCGGTGGGTGATGGCCGAGTGCACCCGCGAAGCCGAGAACATCACCCAGGAGTACATCCGCACGCTGGGCAAGCCGCCCGCACAGAGCGCCGAGCCTGCCCGATTCCGGAGCACGGACCCCGACGACCTGATCCGAAGACGGCTCCAGCTCAGACTGTGAGAAGCCGCTGGTCATGGCTCGTCAGGCGTGCTCCGCGGCGGTGAGCCAGGTCTCCTCGAGCGCGTCCTTCTCGGCGAGCAGGGTCCGGAGGTCAGCGTCGATCGCGGCCAGCTTCTGGTAGTCGCTGGCATGCGCCGCCATCTGCCGGTGCAGCTCATCGGCCCTGGCCGACAGCGTGGCCAGCTGCCGCTCGATCCGGGCGAGGTGCTTGCGAGCCTCGCGCTGCTGCGCCGCGTCCGAGCGGGGTACGGCGTCGGCGGTGCCGTCGCGACTGGAAGCCGCTTCGCCGACCACACCGGCGCCCGCCCGGCGCCGAGCGAGGTACTCGTCCACCCCACCGGGCAGCATCCGCAGCGAGCCGTCCCCGAGCAGCGCCCACACCTCGTCGCAGACGCGCTCTAGGAAGTACCGGTCGTGCGCGACCACCACCAGGGTCCCCGGCCAGTCGTCCAGGAAGTCCTCCAGCACCGTCAACGTCTCGATGTCGAGATCGTTGGTGGGCTCGTCGAGCAGCAACACGTTGGGCT
>JALZMX010000164.1 GCA_030857985.1 Actinomycetota bacterium
ACGCCCGTCCCCGCTTCCGCCGCCACCACCGCCGGTGGTCGAGCCGCCACCACCGCCACCGCCGCCCGCCCCCTCGGCGATGCTTGACATCGCACCAGCGGCACCGCCCGCCCGCGTCTCGACGCAGGACCGCCCGACGCAGGACCGCCAGCCGGTGGGCCTCGGTCCGCCGCAACCCCTTCGGTTGCAGGACCTGTGCGACTGCGCCCCCGGTAGCGCACTGCCGCGCAACGACAGCCGCTAGCCTGCCGTAATGCCCGCGTACGAAGTCGTCGTCGACGTGATGCTCAAGCCGGAGATCCTCGACCCGGCCGGGCAGGCGGTGAGCAACGCACTTTCGGCGCTCGGCCTGCCGCCCGCCCGGGCCCTGCGGATCGGCAAGCACGTCGAGCTGTCGCTGGACGCCGCCGACGAGCAGGACGCGCTGACCCAGGCGACCTCGATGGCGCAGGTGCTGCTCGCCAACCCGGTGATCGAGGACTTTCGCGTGCGGATGGCCGAGCCCGGGTAGGCCGACCGGCATGGAGATCAAGCTGACGTTGGCCCTGCCGCACGACGAGTTCTCCGTGCCCGTCGCCCGGCACGTGCTGGCCGGCGCCCTGCGCACCCTCGGCGTCGAGGAGAGCGCGGTGACCGACATCGAGCTCGCGCTCACCGAGGCGGCGACCAACGTGCTGGACCACGCCACCTCCAGCGACGAGTACGAGGTCTCGGCCGGCATCTCCGGCAACATCTGCATCATCGAGGTGGTCGACCACGGGAGCGGCTTCGACAGCAACGAGCATGGGCTGGCCAACGCCGACGCCGGCGCCGAGACCGGGCGCGGCGTCCAGCTCATCCGCGCACTCGTCGACAGTGTGAGCTTTCGGAGCGTGCCGCAGGACGGCACGGTCGTGCACCTGGAGAAGGCGCTCGACTGCCCGGAGGGCTCGACGCTCGACCGGATGTCCCTCAGCGAGTCGAAGTACAGCCCGTGGTCCGGGCCGAACGGACCGAGCGCGGAGTAGGGACGCGGGCCCGTCGGCTCGCCCGCTGCTACCCGCCGGGATCCTCGCCGATGGGCGGAAGGTTCGTGTGGTCGCCGATCTTCGGGGGTGGGGTGCGCTTGGGTCGCCGGTCGTAGTGGTGGCCGGCCGGGCTGGTCCAGCGGATCGTGCCGTCGGGCAGCAGTTGGGTGGTCCAGTTGGTGTGCTTGGCGCGGTGCCAACGGCGGGAGGTGTTCTGCAGGTTCCAGTCCGCGGTCGCACCGAGCGGGTAGGGCAGGCGGTGGTCGCGGTCGCAGCGCCGGGCGGGGTTGGAGTCGCCGGGGAACACGCTGGTGACGTCGCGCACGTCGACCAGCCGGCCGAGCGCTTCGGACGGGACGTAACCGGGGCAGCTCAGGTCGACGAGCGTGGCGCCGGAGGTCGCCATCGCGGTCAGGACCTGACGCAGCAGCCGGGCCCGGTCGGTGGCCGGGCAACCGTCAGCATCCGGGCCGGTGTCCTGGCCGGCGCTGTCCTGGCCGGCGGTGTCCCGGCGGCCGGCGTCGCGGCCGGTCGCTGCCTGGCCTGCGGTCGCGGTCGTGGCCCAGGTCTTGGCTCGCACGGGCGCGTCGACGCTGAGCACCTCCCCGGTGTCGCTGTCGACGCAGGCCCGGATCAGGTCGGCGGCGGGCAGCAACGCCCGGGCCTGGTCGGCGTCGATCGGTCCGTAGCCGGTCAGCACCGCCGGGTGATCCGACAACCCGAGCGCGACTGCGGCGGGCATCCGCACCCCGACCGTCCACACCGGCGCGTGCGCCAACGCGTGCAGGTCCACGGCCTTCTCGACCGGGCACTCGATCACTGCCTGCACCCCGGTGCGGTCGCAGCCCAAGGCGTGCAGGAACGCCGCGACCCGCTTCTGCCCCTCCGTTAGCTCGGGGTCCTCGAAGGTCATCGCCGCCGCCCGGCCGCTGATCGCCGCCAGGCCGGTCGCCATCTGCACCGCGGTGCAGTCGATGACGATCTGGCCCATCCCGTCGAACCCGGGCCGGCCCCGCACCCCCGCGGTCTTCTTCGCCCGCTGGTGCCGGGCCCGGGCCGCCTTCGGGTCCTTGGCGATCACCGCCTTACGGGCCGCGGCCCGCAACTCCCCCGCCGTCAACGCCACCTCCGGCCGCACCTGCCCGGGCAACAGTGGGTCGTTCGGCCCGAACAGCTCGGTCAGCACCGCCTCGGCGTGCTCGGCGTCCAGATGCTCGATCTCCCCCAACACCGCCAAGGCCTGCCCGACCCCGAGCCGGCCGTGTTCCACCGCGCCGAGCAACTGCGGGCGGGCAGTCATCGACAGCGCCGTGCACACCCGGGCCATCGCGGTGGCCGGCGCCAAGTGCAACGCGCAGCCGACTTCGCCCGAGACGAACTCCTGATCCTCGGGTGCGGCCGAGTCGAACATCGCGCTGATCGCCCGGCACTCCGCCGCGAACGCCACCGCCCCCGCCGTCGCCGCAACCCGCAACGCCGCCACCGCGTCCGGTGCCGACGGGGATGGAAAGCCTCTCATGACCACGACGATAGAACCGCCCACCGACAAAACCGCAGGCCCAGAACACCTGCGGCGCAACTACTTTCGGTCACCGACCGGCACGCTCAGCCCCCGCCCCCGTACGTCTGATCCAGCGGAGTAGTCCACGCGGCGAAAGATCAGACGCAAGAGCAGTACGGCCGGCGCACTAGGCTCCTGCCCGTGACGGCCCGCATCGGTGTGGTGACCTTCCCCGGGAGCCTGGACGACCGAGACGCCCAGCGGGCCGTACGCCTGGCCGGCGCCGAGCCGGTGGCGCTCTGGCACGGCGACGCGGATCTGCACGCGGTCGACGCGGTGGTGCTGCCCGGCGGGTTCTCCTACGGCGACTACCTGCGGGCGGGCGCGCTGGCCCGCTTCGCGCCGGCGATGGCCACGGTCGTCGAGCAGGCCGGCCACGGCCTGCCGGTGCTCGGCATCTGCAACGGCTTCCAGATCCTCTGCGAGGCAGGACTTCTCCCGGGCGCACTGATCCGCAACTCCGGCCTGCACTTTGTGAACCGCGACCAGGGACTGCGGGTGGAGAGCACCAGCACCTCGTGGACCGGAGCCTTCGCGGCTGGCGAGTCGATCGTCGTACCGGTCAAGAACGGCGAAGGCTGCTACGTGGCCGATGCGGTGGCGCTGGACCGGCTCGAGGGGGAGGGTCTCGTCGTGGCGCGTTATGTGGGGAGCAACCCCAACGGCAGTGCCCGTGACATCGCCGGCATCGCCAACGAGCGCGGCAACGTGGTCGGGCTCATGCCGCATCCGGAGCACGCTGTGGAGGCGCTGACCGGGCCGAGCACGGACGGGCTGTTGTTCTTCCGCAGCGTGCTGACGGCGCTCGTCGACGCCTGATCCACAGATCGCCCGCTACCCCTCGACGCGGGATGATCGCGGCGGCAGCCTGGTGACATGTCGGGGAAGGAGGAGCACCATGGGAACGGTGACCGCGCTGCCGCTGGACATGGACGGCTACACGATCAAGGATCTCGAGGCGCTGCCTGATGATGGGTTGCGCTACGAGCTCGACGACGGCTGCCTCGTCGTGAGTCCCCCGCCGCCGAATGCGCACAACATGGCCGCCACCGAGCTGGCATACCTGATATTGAGCGGCTACGGATCGCAGTTCCGGGTCGCCGCGGATGGCGCGCTGCTGTTCGACAGCCGCAACTACCGCCAGCCCGACCTGTTGATGATCCGGCGGGAAGGCGCCGTTCCGGCGTATGCCGGTCCCGGGGACGTCGTGCTCGCCCTCGAGGTCATGAGCCCGAGCAGTGTTCGGCGCGACCGGCTCGTGAAGCCCGCGCAGTACGCCGCCGCCGGCATCCCGCACTTCTGGCGGCTCGAGCCGCTCGACCGGGTGCTCGTCACGTACACGCTCGACGGTGACGTCTATCGCGAAACCGGCCGCTTTACCGACGAGGTCGTGATCGACGAGCCCGTGGCCCTGCGCTTCCGGCTGGCTCAGTTGTTGGACTGATCAACGACGTCCGCGGGACTGGCGCCAGCCCGACCTGCTCGTCATGTCCCGGGCCGCCCTGACCCCGGTAGCCTGCGGTGCGTGGGCGACTCGGTGGACACCGTCGAGGCGGCGGCACTCACGCCGGAGCAGGTCCAGCCCTTCCGCGAACTCGGCCTCAAGGACGATGAATACGCCTTGATCATAGAGGTTCTCGGCCGACGTCCCACCCAGACCGAGCTCGCGATGTACTCCATCATGTGGAGCGAGCACTGCTCCTACAAGAGCAGCAAGGTGCATCTGCGGCAGTTCGCCGATCTGCCCCGCGGCGACCGCATGCTCGTCGGCATGGGGGAGAACGCCGGCGTCGTCGAGGTCGGCGAGGGGCTCGCCGTCACCTTCAAGATCGAGTCGCACAACCACCCGAGCTTCGTCGAGCCCTACCAGGGTGCGGCGACCGGAATCGGCGGGATCGTCCGCGACATCCTCACGATGGGCGCCCGGCCGGTGCTGGTGATGGACCCGCTGCGCTTCGGCGACGCGGACCACCCGGACACGCGGCGGGTGCTGCCCGGGATCGTCGCGGGCATCGGCGGTTACGGCAACTGCCTCGGGCTGCCGAACATCGGCGGTGAGGTCGTCTTCGACCCCAGCTACCAGGGCAACCCGCTGGTCAACGCGCTCTGCCTGGGCGTGCTGCCCGCCGACCGGATCCAGCTCAGCGCCGCCCGTGGCGTCGGCAACATCGTCGTGCTGCTCGGCGCCAAGACCGGGCGGGACGGCATCGGCGGCGTGTCGGTGCTCGCTTCCGCCACCTTCGACGCGGACGGCCCGGCCCGCCGACCCAGCGTCCAGGTCGGCGACCCGTTCACCGAGAAGCTGCTGATCGAGGCGTGCCTGGAGATGTACGACGCGAAGCTCGTCGAGGGCATCCAGGACCTCGGCGGCGCGGGCCTCACGTGCGCGCTGACCGAGACGTCCGCCGCCGGGAAGTCAGGCATGCGGGCGCACCTCGAGCGGGTCCCGCTGCGGGAGGCGTCGATGGAGCCGCACGAGGTGCTGGCGAGCGAGTCGCAGGAGCGGATGCTCGCCATCGTCACGCCGTCGAACCTGCCGGCCGTGCTCGCGATCGCCGCCCGATGGGGCGTCCTGGCGACCGCCATCGGCGAGGTGACCGAGGGTGATCGGCTCGTGGTCAGCTGGCACGGTGAGGCCGTCGTGGACGTGCCGCCCGGCTCGCTCGCCGACGACGGCCCGGTCTACGAGCGACCGATGGCGCGACCGGCCGACCTGGACGCGCTGCGGGGCGCTGCACTGCCGCCTTACCCCGCTGACGCCGAGCTCGCCGAGCTGGTGCTGCGCATGGTCGCCTCGCCCAACCTGTGCAGCCGCCGCTGGGTCGTCGAGCAGTACGACCGGATCGTGCTCGGCGACACCGTTCTCGCCTGGCCGCAGGACGCCGGCGTCGTGCGCCTGTCCGAGCAGACCGGTCTCGGCGTCGCCCTGTCGACCGACGGCAACGGCCGCTACGCCCGGCTCGACCCCTATGCCGGCACGCAACTCGCGCTGGCCGAGGCCTACCGCAACGTGGCGGCGACCGGGGCGGTGCCGATCGCGGTCACCAACTGCCTGAACTTCGGCAGCCCGGAGGATCCCGAGGTGATGTGGCAGTTCGCCGAGGCCACCCGGGGGCTGGCCGACGGATGCCGGGCGCTCGCGCTGCCGGTGACCGGTGGCAACGTCAGCTTCTACAACTCGACCGCGGGTGTCGCGATCCATCCGACACCTGTCATCGGGGTGCTGGGCCTGCTCGACGACGTCGCCCGCCGTACGCCCCTGGGTTTCTCGGCTGTCGGTGAGTCCGTGCTGCTGCTGGGCGAGACGCAGGACGAGCTCGGCGGGTCGGAGTGGGCCTGGGCCGAGCACCGCCATCTCGGGGGCCGGCCGCCGGTGGTCGACCTCGACCGCGAGCGGGTGCTGGCCGAGGTGCTCGTCGCCGGCTCGCGGGACGGGATGCTGTCCAGCGCCCACGACCTGTCCGACGGCGGTCTGGCCCAGGCGCTGGTGGAGTCGGCCCTGCGCACCGGGATCGGGGCGCGGATCGTCCTGACTGCCGGCGCGGAGCCGTTCGTGCAGCTGTTCAGCGAGTCGGCGGGCCGTGCGATCGTCACCGTGCCGCGCTCGGAGGAGCTCCGCTTCACCGAGATGTGCGACGCGCGTGGCCTGCCGTGCGTGCGCATCGGTGTCACCGACGGGGACGCACTCGACGTGCAGGACGTCCTCACGGTGCCGTTGGACGAGTTCCGCGAGGCGCACGAAGCGACGCTGCCCGCGCTGTTCGGCGCACACTGACTAAGACATTGACTAAGTTGCCGGGGCGCTTTACCGTCGAGCGATGACCGAGGTCGGGGTGCACGAGGCGAAGACCCACCTGTCACGGCTGCTGCGCCAGGTGGAGGCCGGTGAGGAGGTCACCATCGTCCGTGACGGCTCGCCGGTAGCCCGGCTCGTCGCGGTGCGGCGGTCGAGGGAGGCATTCCTCGGCATGGATCGGGGAAAGTTCACCGTTCCCGAGGACTTCAACGACCCGGATCCGGAGTTCGAGAAGTACTTCGAGTGAGGCTGCTGCTCGACACGCATGTCTGGCTGTGGTTGGCCACCGAGCCGGAGCGGGTTCCCCCGCGAACCCGGGACCTCGTCGTCGCCGGGCAGCAGATCCTCTGGTCGGCGGTCTGCGTCTGGGAGATCGCCACCAAGCACGCGTCCGGCAAGCTGGAGCTGCCCGCTGCGCCTCGAGAGTTCGTCCGCACGCGCAGCCGGATGGCCGGCGCCGACTCTCTGGAGATCACCCACGAGCACGCGCTCGCGTCCGGCTCGTTGCCGCGTCACCACGGAGATCCTTTCGACCGCCTCCTTGTCGCCCAGGCCCAGGTGGAGGGGCTCACGCTGGTGACCGGAGACCCGAAGCTGTCGGCCTACGACGTCGAGATCGCCTGGAACTGACGTGCCCGCCAAGCGCCGCGACTCGGCCGTCGGCGCCGCCGCCCTCACTGCCGTGCTGGCCGCCCTCGATGCCGGCGACCGGCCCGCCCGCACCGACCTCGCCCCGGCCGTACGCGGTCTGGCCGACCGGCT
>JALZMX010000167.1 GCA_030857985.1 Actinomycetota bacterium
TACGACGCCACCGGCTTGGCGACCGGAGGGACGGTCAGGCCGAGCCGTGTCAACCGTTCCTCGGGGGTCGGCATCAGCTCTTCGCCCGCTTGAGGTAGGCGACCAGGTTCTCCGGGTTCATCCCCGGGACCACCTGGACCAGCTCCCAGCCATCCTCTCCCCACGTGTCCAGGATCTGCTTGGTCGCGTGCACGAGCAGCGGCACGGTCACGTACTCCCACTTCGTCATGCCGCGAGCCTATCGACCGGGTTAGTCTCGCCCCGGTGGACCCACGCGAGATGCTGTCCCGGCCGGCGCGCCGGCCCGATGCGGTGCTCAGGTACGGCGGGCATCCCGAGCAGCTGGTCGACGTGCACCTGCCGCCGCAGCCGCTGACCGGCGGACCCGCCGCGCCGGTGGTCTTCATGGTGCACGGCGGGTTCTGGCGACAGACCTTCGACCGCACCCACACCCGTCCGCTCGCGGAGGCGTTGGCGGCCGCCGGGTACGTCGTGGCGAGCCCGGAGTACCGCCGGACCGGCGGCGACGGCGGTTACCCGCAGACGTTGGACGACGTCGCCGCGGCCCTGGAGAGCCTGCCGGTGCTGGAGTCGGTCGCGCCCGGACGGGCCGACCTCGACGACGTCACGCTGGCCGGCCACTCCGCCGGCGGGCATCTGGTGCTGTGGGCGGCGCTGCGACCCGGCGCGCCGCGGGTGCGGAAGGTGGTGGCGCTGGCGCCGGTGGCGGACCTGGTGGAGGGCCACCACCGGCGGCTGGGCGACGGCGCCGTGGAGGCGCTGATGGGCGGCTCGCCGGAAGACCTGCCGGAGGCCTACGCCGCCGCCAGCCCCGCCGGCTGGCTGCCGGGTGCCGTGCCGGTGACCGTGGTGCACGGCGGCCGGGACGACCGGGTGCCGGCCGAGATGTCGCGCGCGCTGGCCGGGGTCGAGCTGGTCGAGCTGGCCGGCACCGAGCACTTCGGCCTCATCGACCCGCTCTCCCCGGCGTACTCCGCCGTACTCGCCGCGCTGCGGAGCTGACGTCCGGCATGGACGCCTCGGACCCGTGGCGTGCAGGGCGGCGAGCCGCCGCCTCGGTCGCGGCGACGATGTCGGCGATCGAGCCCCGGCCCTCCAACTGGACCGCGTCCAGGTCCCGGCTGGTCCAGATCTGGTGGTTGTGGGAGTCGTGGAACGCGGGGAGGACCGCGAGGTCACGGTCATCCACGACCCGGGTCCGCGGCCCGGCCAGCTCGTCCAGGGCGTCATGGGTGTCGCCGACGCAGATGATGCGGTTCCCTCGGACGGCGAGGGAAGCACCGACCCTGCCGCTGCCGTCGAACGTGTGAACGGCACCGGCGCGGATCAGGAGGTGCGCCTGCATGAGGTCGCGAACGGAAGTCGACGCCGAGGCCATTCGTCGACCCGGTCAGCGGTAGGGCGAGAAGTCGGGTTTGCGCTTCTCCGCGAAGGCGCGGGCGCCCTCCATCCCCTCCTCGGTGTGCACGAACATGTCCAGGCCGTCGAAGGCAAGGTTCGAGAGTCCCACGATGTGGTCGGTGTCGGCGTTGAAGGAGTGCTTGAGGAACTTCATCGCGGTCGGGGAGTACGACGCGATCTTGCGGGCGTACTCGCGGGCCTTGTCCAGCAGCTCCTCACCCGGCACGACCTCGTTGACCAGCCCCCACCGCTCGGCGGTCTCGGCGTCGTACAGGTCCAGCAGGTACCAGATCTGCCGAGCCCGCTTCTCGCCCACGACTCGGGCCAGGTACGTCGACCCGAAGCCAGCGTCGAAGGAGCCCACGCGCGGCCCGGCCTGCCCGAACCGGGCGTGGGACGCCGCCACCGACAGGTCGCACAGCACGTGCAGCACGTGCCCGCCGCCGACGGCCACGCCGTTGACCGCCGCGATCACCGGCTTGGGCACGTCCCGGATGATCCGGTGCAGCCGCTCGATCTCGAACATGCCCCACTCGGTCTCCCCATAGGACCCGGTCTCGGCCCGTTCCTTCACGTCACCGCCGGCGCAGAACGCCTTCTCGCCGGCTCCGGTGAGGATGACCGCCGCCACCCGCCGGTCGGCCCAGGCGTGCTTGAAGGCGTAGAGCAGCTCGTCGACCGTGCGACCGCGGAGCGAGTTCATCCGCTCCGGCCGGTCGATCGTGATGATCGCGAACGCGTCCTCCTCTACGGCGTACGTCACATCCGTGAAGGTCTCGGGGTTGATCACGTCGTCTCCTATCGTCACCGTGGCGTACTACTGCGTTCTCGGCGAGAGGGGTCCGGCGTTCACTCGACTCGCACGAGGACCGCCTGGCCTTGGCCTACGCCGATGCAGGCAGCCGCGACCCCGACGCCGCCGCCACGGCGACGCAGCGCGCGACAGAGATCGACGATGACGCGGGGCGCCGAGGCACCGAGGGGATGCCCGATCGCGATCGCTCCGCCGTTGACGTTGACCCGGTCGTGGTCGACCTTGGGCA
>JALZMX010000257.1 GCA_030857985.1 Actinomycetota bacterium
GCGACCGGGTCCAGGTCGAGCTTGGGACGGTGTCGGGCGGTCGTGCGGGGAGCCGTCATTCGTCCGCTCCTCGAGCCTGGTGGATCAGCTCGCCCCGCAGATAGGTGCGCAGGCAGCCGGGTGGCTCCTCGTCCGGATCCAGGAGCGGCAGCTGCGGGACGCCGGACCCCCCCGGGACGTCCCACACCGCGAACGTCGCCGGCCGGCTGGGCGCGAGCACGCCCTCCTCGTCCCGGCGCGCGGCCTGCCACCCGCCACGGGTATGGGCGGCGAACGCCGCGGGCACGCTGATGCGCTCCTCGGGGTCGTGGTGCCACCTGGCCGCGCGCACCGCCCCCCACGGGTCGAACGGCGTCACCGGGGTGTCGGAGCCGAAGGCGAGCACGACACCGGCCCGCGCCAGCGAGCCGAACGGGTTCATCGCGGCGTGCCGGGATCCCAGCCGCTCGTCGTACAAGCCTCCGGCCGCCCCCCAGCGCGCATCGAACATCGGCTGGACGCTGGCGACGATCCCGAGCGCGGCCATCGTGGCGATTCCGGCCGCGTCGATCATCTCGACGTGCTCCAGCCGGTGCCGGGCGGCGACGAGCGCCTCGCGCCCGACCACGTCGGCGGCGCGTCGGAACCCGTCGATGACGGTGCTGACGGCGTCGTCACCGATGCAGTGGAACCCGGCCTGCAGCCCGGCGCGGGTGCAGGCGACGACGTGGTCGGTGACGTCCTCGACGTCGAGGTAGCGGTGGCCGTTGGTGTCGGCATCGGCGTACGGCGAGGCCATCGCGGCAGTGCGCGACCCGATGGCACCGTCGGCACACAGGTCGCCGGCGGAGCCGAGACAGCCCAGCTGGGCGGCGGTGTCGGTGTCGCCGAGCGCGGCCCAGTAGCCGAGCACCTCGGGCACGCCGCGCAGATCGCGGATCTGGGTGAAGTCGGCCGGCAGGGACAGGTGCGGCGCACCCAGCTCGTGCACGGCACCGATGCCCAAAGATGCGGCCTGGCCCAGCGCACGCTCGATTGCGGAACGTCGTTCGGCCGGGCTGACCATCGACTGCACCGCTCCACGGACCGCGTGGTGGGCGTCGCGCTCGACCCGCCCGGCGCCGTCCCAGCCGTCGCGCCCGTCCAGCTGCGGCAGCCGAGCCACCAGCGCGCTGGACACCACGGCGGAATGCACGTCGACCCGGGCAAGGTAGGCCGGCCGGTCACCCACCGCGCGGTCGATCTCCGCCATCGTCGGGTGCCGCCGCTCCGGCCACAGCGTCTCGTCCCAGCCGAAGCCGACCAGCAACCCCGTTCCCCCACGGGCAAACCCCTCGAGCGCGTCGAGCGCCTCGGTCAGGCTCCGTGCCGTCGACAGGTCGAGGCTGATCAGGGCCTGCCCGGTCTGCGCGAGATGCGCGTGCGCGTCGACAAAGGCGGGCGTGACCAGTGCACCGTCCAGTTCGACGACCTGGTCGGCACCCTCCGCGTAGTGGCCGGCACCGGCGCTTTCGCCCACCCACACGACAGCGCCGGAAGCGACCGCGAGGGCGGTGGCGTGCGGATGCGCCGGGGAGTAGACGCTGCCGCCGCGCAGCAGCAGCCGGTTCGGCGAAGTGTCCACCACACCATCCTCGGGCATCCCGGCCGGGCCCGGTGTCACGCCTCGGCCTCGATCCGCCGCTCGAAGAGTGCACGCACGTCGGTGTTGCGGCGCAGCAGGTCCACCGCGAGATCGGCGTGGCCGGGGACGTAACCGTTGCCGATCAGCATCGTGACGTCGGCGGCCAGCCCCTCGGCACCCAGCGCCGCAGCCGGGAACGAGGTGGCCATCGAGAAGAAGACGACCGTGCCGCCGTCGCGGGTGGCGAGGAGGGCGCCCCCTTCGCAGCCGGGCACGTCGACGCAGACCACGGTCACGTCGGCCGGGCCGCCGGCGTCGCAGACCGCGGCCGCGAGCGCGACCGGGTCCCGGGCGTCGGCCCGGGTGACCGCGTCGGCGAGGCTGGTGCCGGCCAACAGGTCTACCTCGCGCTGCACGGGTACGACCGCGATGGTGCGGGCCGCGCCTGCCTCCCGGGCAGCGGCCAGCGACAGCGATCCGGACTTGCCGGCGGCGCCGATGACCGCCACCGTCGGCCCCTCACCAGAACCGAACCGGCGGTAGCCGGCGACGACCCGGGCAGTCAGCGCGGGGGCGCCGCACACGTCCATCACGGCCAGGGACAGCGGCGTCGGCAGGTCGTCGGGGATGCGGGCCGCGATCGAGCGGCCGAAGAGGATCGCGTAACCGTCGCAAGGCACCTGCTCGCCGCGACCGTCCCAGCCGGCGAGCTCGTCCTCGATCACCAGCGGCGTCAGGGTCAGCGACACCAGAGTGGTCACCCGGTCCCCGACGTGCAGACCCAGCGGTGAGTCCGGCCCGACCTCCTCGATCGTGCCGACCAGCATCCCCCCTGACCCGGTGACCGGGTTGTGCATCTTGCCGCGTTCCCGCACGATCTCCAGCATCTCGGCGCGCACCGCGGAGCCGTCGCCCTGGTGCCGTTGCCACAGCTGGCGGAAGGAGGCGGCGTCGAGGTTGAGCCGTTCGACCCGGATACGCAGCTCGTCCGGCCACAGCTCGGCGCGGGTGTCGAGCCGCTGCGCCGCCTGCGGCAGCACCCCGGCGGGGGACACGACCCGGTGCAGGCCGACCGGGCTCGCCTCGGCGCAGAGGGGCACGACCTGTTCCTCTCGGTCCGGTCCGGCGGTGACGACAAATCTTACGGTGCGACGTTGGACGCGCCGGACGATCTCTCGTAGTCTGGCAGTAAGCCGAGATGTCCCACAACTCGCCGCAGCCAGCACCACGCACCGCACCCCGACTCGGAGGATCCGTGAGCCCGCAGCCCTACCGCTACCAGCGGGTCGAGCTGGTCGAGCCCGACTGGACGCGGTTCCCGGGGTGGCGCGACGTGACCGCCGAGCAGTGGGGGTCGGCACAGTGGCAGCGGGCGCACTGCGTGAAGAACGTCAGGCAGCTGCGGGCGCTGCTCGCCGACTTGGTCGACGACCGCTTCTTCGCCGACCTCGAGCGGGACCAGGCCGAGCGCGCGACCATGTCGATGCTGATGCCGCCACAGATGCTGAACACGATCGCGCCGCGGGTCGAGCCGGCCGGCGCTGGTTCGCTCACCGACGCGTTCTATGCCGACCCGGTACGCCGCTACATGCTGCCGGTCTTCTCCGACCGCCGTACCGACTGGCCGAGTCACCCACACGCGACCCGCGACTCGCTGCACGAGCACGACATGTGGGTGGCCGAGGGCCTGACGCACCGTTACCCGACCAAGGTGCTGGCCGAGATCCTGCCGACCTGCCCGCAGTACTGCGGTCACTGCACCCGGATGGACCTGGTCGGCAACTCCACCCCGGTGATCGACAAGCTGAAGTTCGCGCTGAAACCGGTGGACCGGCTCGAAGCCCATGTCGACTACCTGCGCCGTACCCCGAGCGTGCGCGACGTGGTGGTCTCCGGTGGTGACGTCGCGAACATGCCGTGGCCGCGGCTCGAGGGTTACGTCTCCGCGTTGCTCGACATCGACAACGTCCGCGACATCCGGCTCGCCACCAAGGCGCTGATGGGGCTGCCGCAGCACTGGCTGCAGGACGACATCCGCGCCGGCATGGAGCGACTCGCGACCAAGGCGCGGCAGCGTGGGGTGCAGATCGCCATCCACACCCACGTGAACCACGCCAACTCGGTCACGCCGCTGGTGGCCCAGGCCACCCGGGCGATGCTCGACACCGGCATCCGCGACGTGCGCAACCAGGGTGTGCTGCTGGACGGGGTCAACGCCGACGGCGACGCGTTGCTCGACCTGTGCTTCGCGCTGCTCGACGGGGCGCAGATCCTGCCCTACTACTTCTACATGTGCGACATGATCCCGTTCAGCGAGCACTGGCGGGTCTCGGTGGCGCGGGCGCAGCAGCTGCAGCACCACGTGATGGGTTACCTGCCCGGCTTCGCGACTCCACGCATCGTCTGCGACGTGCCGTTCGTCGGCAAGCGCTGGGTGCACCAGCTGGCCGACTACGACCGCGAGCACGGCATCTCCTACTGGACCAAGAACTACCGCACGTCGATCGAGCGCGAGGATCCTGAGGCGCTGGCTCGCCGCTACGAGTACTACGACCCGATCCACTCGCTGCCGCTCGACGGCCGGCGCTGGTGGGAGCAGCACGCCGGTGACCCGCTGGCGGAGGCCGAGCAGCAGGCGGCGGTGTCACGTCGCGCCGCCGAGGACCAGAAGCTGCTCACCATCTCCTGACCCGTCCCCTCCCGCCGAGGTTGCGCATCAGCACCCTAGCAAGATTCGCCGTGTCCCAGCACGGGCGATCGACCTAGCCTCGGCATGTCGGGTTCATTCAGCTCTGGGATCGTCCGCCTTCGCGCGGTGACACGTTCGGGTACGGATGCGGGTTCCGCGGTGTACTGCAACGTGACATGCCGTACGGGCTTCGGACCGAGGTCGCGCATCTGCCCCGTCCACTGAGACCAAGTCGTCCCCGCCGGCTGAGCCCCGGTCACGGCTCGGTCAGGCAACTCCGCAACCACGTCGCGAAGTTGCGCTTCCTGCTCGGGTGTGACCAGGCCCGACGATTTCGTCTGCGGTGACTCCGGTGACCCTCACGGTGAGATCGCAGACGAATCAGCTGACCGGGCGGTTCTCGTACGGCGTGGAGAGCACGATCGTCGTACGCGTGGACACGTTGGCAGCCCCGCGCACCCGGGCCAACAGATCCTCCAGCGCCAGCGGGGTGGCCACCCGCACCTTGAGGATGTAGGACTCGTCGCCGGCGACCGACCAGCACGACTCGATCTCACCGATCCCCGCCAGCCGGTCCGGTGAGTCGTCAGGCTGGCTCGGTTCGATCGGCCGGATCGACACGAACGCGGTCAGCGGCAGCCCGGTTTGCTCGTGGTCGACCCGGGCGACGTAGCCCGTGATCGCGCCGCGCTGCTCCAGCCGCTTCACCCGCTGGTGCACCGCCGACGTGGACAGCCCGGTCGCCTTGCCGAGGTCGGTGAACGACATCCGCCCGTCCGCGGCGAGCAACGAGACGATCCTGAGGTCGAGGTCCTCCACGAGCGAAACCCTAGCGTCGCGTGCGACGATGCGGGCGTGAGTGCACGGCTGCTGCTGCTCGACACCGCCTCGCTGTACTTCCGCGCCTACTTCGGTGTCCCCGACACGGTCACCGCACCAGACGGTACGCCGGTCAACGCGGTGCGCGGGCTGCTCGACTTCATCACCCGACTGGTCGGGCAGTACTCCCCGACGCAGCTGGCCTGCTGCTGGGACAACGACTGGCGTCCGCACTGGCGGGTCGAGCTGCTCCCGACGTACAAGGCGCACCGGGTCGTGACCGAGACGACCCATGGCGTGGACGTCGAGGTGACCCCGGACACGCTGAGCCCGCAGGTGCCGGTGATCGCAGAGGTGCTCGCGGCTCTCGGGCTGCAGGTCGTCGGCGCGGACGGCTACGAGGCCGATGACGTCATCGCCACGCTGGCGCAACGCGCCGACATACCGGTCGACATCGTCACCGGCGACCGCGACCTGTTCCAACTCGTCGACGACGACCGGGCGGTGCGAGTGCTCTACACCGCCCGCGGCGTCGGCCGGCACGAGGTGCTCGACGAGCGGGCGATCGTCGGTCGCTACGGGGTACTGCCGCAGCAGTACGCCGACTTCGCCACACTGCGCGGTGACACCTCGGACGGACTACCGGGGGTGGCGGGAATCGGCGAGAAGACGGCCGCCGCGCTGCTGGCGACACACGGCGACCTCGACAGCATCGTGGCGGCCGCGGGGACGACGACCGGGGGGATGGCCGCCGGG
>JALZMX010000196.1 GCA_030857985.1 Actinomycetota bacterium
CGAGCACCGCCACGAACAGGCCGGCGATCAGCAACGGCAGCAGGTGCGCGAACCAGGCCAGCAGCAGCAGCACCGACAGGCCCGCGACCGCCTGCCCGGACCAGCCGTCGCGGCGCCGCAGCGCCAGCCCGAGGACGAACAAGACGAGGCTGAGCGAGAGGCAGAAGTTGTAGAAGCCGTAGTAGTAGAGGTAATTGCCCGCGAAGGGCAGTGCGGCCACGGCGAGCCAGCCGGCCTGGGGATGGACCCCCCTCAGCGCGTAGCGCAGGCCCAGCGTCAGCAGGACGACGTAGGCGCCGACGAGCAGGCGCTCCGCGGCGTCCGGCCCGGTGAGGTGGAGCAGCCCGGCGAGCACCAGCGTGGTCAGCATGTTCGGCACGGGGCTCAGATCCACCTCGTACAGCCGGCGCAACACCTCCCGCCCGGGGTCGTCGTAGGACAGCAGCACGGCCGCACCTGCGAGGTGCGCGGGGCCGTCCACCGTCACGACGCGGGCAAGGAGCAGCAGCGGGAGCAGTTGCAGGAACAGGGCCGCCCACAGGACGCGGTCTGCCGGCATCCGGCCCTGCGCCCGCCGCAAGGCCGTTGCCCACATGGGGCCACCCTGCCATCAGCGAGTAGGCCACCAGCGGGTGGTCACGCTGCGGAGCGGCGCACCTTCTCCCACCACGACACGTACGGCGTGGACGGCTGCGGGTCGTTCTCGAGCAGGAACGCCTGCAGGTCGTCGAGCTGATCGGTGTTGATGTAGTCGACCTGCGCGTCCAGCAGCTCCGCCCACACCGCCTCGACCGCCGCGCGGTTGGTCCCGATGTCGTCCGGCGTCGCCCAGAAGCGCACCCGGCGGCCGTCGGCGTGCGCCTCGGCGACGATGTCGCGCAGCAGCTGCGCCTCCGCTTCCGGGATCGGACCCACACCGCGCCAGCTGAAGAACTTCGTCCAGTTGTTGCTGATCAACGGGAGAAACGAGGCCGGGAGGTCGGAGTTCAGGTCGGCGAGGCGGCCGTCGTACGCGGCGTAGCGGACCTTCTGGTCGAGCATCAGCTCGCGCGGGCGGTTGCCCGAGATGACGGCGGTGACCGCGCCGTCCTTCGCGCCGGCTGGGGTGAACCTGGCGAGTATCGACTGGTAGCGCTTCAGCGCCTCGTGCACGGCCAGATAGGTAGCCGGCCCGTCGGACTTGATGTCGATGAGCAGCTGCAGGCTGTTGTCGTCCCCGGGGTAGACGCTGCCGCCGCCCGCGCGCACACGCTCCCGCAGGGGGGCCAGGTAGAGCGACTCGAGCGTGCGCCCGGGTACGACGTCCTCGAGGTCGTGGGCCACCAGCAGTTCGCCGTCGACCAGCCAGACGTCGACCTCGACGCTCTGGAAACCCGCGTCGAGAGCGTCGAGCAGGGGGCGCTCGTGCAGGTAGTCGTTGTGCGCGTGGGCGCGGGCCAGCGGCACGACGTCAGCGGCGTACGCGGGCGCGCCGCCGAGGCCGAGAAACCCAAGAACTGCGACCAGCAGCAGCGTAACCGTGCGTAAAACGAGCATGATTCGCCTTTCGGTGAGGGGCTTCGGGCAGCGCCGACGCTAGAGACGCGGGACGGCGGGGACCGGGCCTGCACATGAAGCGCCGGCGAACACCAGATGACCTACGTGAGGAAGTTTCCGGCGAGCCGCCGGGACGGTACGGTCCCCGAGGCCGGCCTGGCTATGGAAGACGGGGGGTACGTGGTGGCGCAGCTGCGGACGAACGGTCACCGGGTCGTCGAGGCCCACCTGAACGGCGACAGCGTCAAGGCGCTGACCGGGTCGATGGTCGCGTACGAAGGCAAGGTGCAGTTCAAGAAGGCGTCGTTCGGCGCTGGTGAAGGCGTCATGAAGACGTTGAAGCGCAAGGCGACCGGCGAGAGCCTGGACCTGATGGAGTGCGTCGGTCAGGGGGTCGTCTACCTGGCCCAGATGGGCTCCTACATCGAGCTGATCGCGCTCGCGGGCGACAAGCTCAGCGTCGAGAGCTCGGCGCTGCTGGCCTACGAGTCGACCCTGTCCACGAACGTCACCTTCGCCGGCATGCACGGGATGTCCGCCGGCCAGGGCCTGACCACCACCTCGGTGTCCGGTCACGGTGCGGTCGCGATCCTGTCCGACGGCCCCGCGATCTGCCTGGAGGTCTCCCCGCAGTATCCGGTGACCGTCGACCCACAGGCCTATCTCGGCTCGTCGGGCCAGCTCCAGCAGGGCTTCGTGACCGGCGTGAACTGGAAGTCGCTGATCGGTGAGGGCAGCGGCGAACCGTTCAGCCTGCAGTTCTCCGGCACCGGCCGGGTGTGGATCCAGCCGGCCGAGCGGTAGAGGAGGA
>JALZMX010000205.1 GCA_030857985.1 Actinomycetota bacterium
GGTGAGGTGCTCGGCCGGCGGCTCGTCGACGACCCCGGCAGCGGCTGAGAAGACAACCGGCTCCGCCCCGGCCAGCGCGGCCGCGGCGGCAGGCCGCCGGGTCGTCGGCGCGGCCCTTGCCCATCCAGGTCGCGGTGCGCAGCGCCCGGCCGAGCACATCGATCGGGTTGCGCGCGGCGACGGCGACGTCGTTGACGTCCCCGCCGGCCGGTAACCCGACCCGGAAGCAGTCGATCCCTTCCTCGAGGCCGACCCAGTGCTGCGGGCGTTCGTGCAGCAGTGCATGGACGCTCACGCCTCAACAACGTCGTGCTGCGACGATGACTGGCATCCGCCCTGTGACCAGCGGCCCAACGCGCGCAAACGACGCCTGGATCAACTCGATACCACTCGATCAAGCCGCCGTGACGGCGGGCCTACTAGCAACCCGCTGACGAGATCGATGATGTCATCGCCCAAAAGTCCGTATAGGTCGTCGAAACCTCCCCAGAATGCGCCGCTCTCATCCATCAGAAGCAGCATGTGTGATTGCTCGCCGACAGGGGTGACTGAGCGCCCGATCCCTCGGGCATAGGCGGCGCACCACTCGAGATCCGCGAGCCGAGCTGCCTTGTATCCATCGATCTGCAGCCTTCTGTGGCCGTCGTCCGCAACGACGGTCAGCCCCGAGAACTCGCGAAGAAAGCCCGCAACTGGCGCCACCAGCGTGTGACCAGCAAGCGCAAGCTCGTGGAGCATCCCGTCGACCTCAACCTGACGGCCGGGTTTCCAGCCAGATCGCATAAGCAAGTCTTGAGCCCCGATCATCGCCCTGGCAGCCAGACAGCGCAGTTGCCACATGGCGCCTCGTAGTCGCCACTCTTAGTTCGCACCGTGTAGTACTGCAAGCGATCCATGATCGCGGCTTGCTCTGCTGGATCGGTCACCCCGTCCAACTGCCGGACGCAGGCGGCAACCTCGGCGCAATTGTTGACAGCCGACCAGGGCATCCGGGAGGGGGAGGGTAGGCGGGACTGCAGTGCGGCGGGTGGCGTCAATCGTTCCCCGGAATAGCCGATCGTGACCTTGCCCGACACCGGATCCACGGCGGCCGAGGTGACGGTCGGAATTCGTCCGCCTTGGGCTACACGAGCCGCCGCTGCTGCCTCCGCAGCCGCCCCGCCGCATGCGTCATTACCGCCTGCGTTGTGGACGAGGATGGGTTCGTCGGCGAGGACGTAGTAGGTGTGCAAGTCGGTGACGGTGAGGTTGTGCACGGTCATGTCAGGGGCGTCGTAGAGCCGCACAGCTAGGACCGGCACTAGGTCGCCGTCGGCCTGCCGGAGCTGGTCGCCGGGCCAGAGGTCTTCGGCGTCGGTCCAGCCACGACTGTCTACCCAGAACGGGTGGCCGTCGGTGGCGATCAGCGGCCCGTCGGTGTCGCCGTCGACGGTGATGGCGACCAGGTGCTTGAGCCCGGCCCCATTGATCAGGGCGGTGACCGGTTTGGCTGCCGTCTCGCCGGTTTCCGGGTCGGTGGCGAGCACCAGATCCCCGACCTCGATTTGGTCGATGGGGATGGTGCTGCCGTCGGCGAGGAGCACCTGGGTGTCCGGGGTGAAGCTGTTGACCCGGCAGGCGGCGTTGCCGACCTTGCTGGCGGGTTTGGCCTTGATCGCTGCCTTGGTGGCCTGCTTATATCCGATTTTGGCGGCGATCCCGGCGCCGGGGATGAGGCCGATGGCGGCGCCGCCGAGGATGGTGAGGCGTTCGGCGCCGGTCATCTTGCGGCCGCCGTCGTAGAAGTCCCGTCCGGTGGCGGCGCTGGCGACGTCGATGGCGGTGCTGACGATCGGGACGTAGGCGAGGACGGGCATGGCTCGTTTGGCGATCTTCTTGAGCCGGCGGAACGGTCCGTGGCCGTCTTCGTAGAACGACATCGGGTTCGCGCCGGCGAAAAGGTACCGGTTGCCGGTGAGGCTGTCGGTGCCTAGTTGCAGGTCGAGCATCCCGGCGGCGTAGCTGTCCGGGGTGGTGAACCGGGCGGTGCCGGGGTCGTATTGGCGTTGGCCGAGCATGACCCGGCCAGTCGCCTCGTCGGTGCGGGCGGACTGGAACCCGATCGTGGTCTTGGGGGTGCCGAGGTCGGTGCTGGTCTTGCTGCCACCGGGTTCGGGTTTGCCGTGCGGGTCGAACGCTTTCTGCTCGAGGACTTTGCCTTGGTCGTTGATGATCGTGCCGGTGTTGCCGAGCGCGTCGTGAAGCAGCCAGCTCCATGTTTCGCCGCTCGGGGCGGCGCTGCTGCCGTCCGGGTTGATCGTGTAGGTCTGTTGCCCGACCGCCTCGCCTTCCCCGTCGAGCAGATACCGGGTTTTGGTCTTGCCGGCCGCGTCGGTCTCTTCGAGCAGCTGGCCGGATCCGGCGGCGTAGAAGAACAGGGTGGTGTTGCTGGTGGCGCCGTTGCGTTCGGTGCGCCACAGCACCCGGTCAGCGCTGTCGTAGGCGTAGTCGACGTCGGCGTTCGCCCCGTCGAGTTCGGCCGGTGAGCTGCCGGCCGGTTTGGTCGCCTGGTTGGTCGAGCTGAGCGGGTGCCCGGCCGCGTCGAACGTGGTGCTGGTGCTGCTGGTGGTGGCGGTGATCGGGGCGGGCAGCGTCCCGGCGTAGCTGTCGGTGCCGGCCCGCCGGTTTTCCTCACCGAGATCGTTGTAGCTGAACGTGTCGGTGGTGGTGATCAGGTCCAGCGGGTCGGTCAGGTCCGCGACGGTCTGCTTGCTGACCCGGCCGGTGAGCCGCCCACCGGTGTAGGTGCTGGCCTGGTCGGCCATCGTCCGGGCCGGCTGAACGCCTTCGGCCGGCACGGTGCTGAGCTCGCGGGTGATGTTCCCGCCGTCGTCCAGGGTGTAGGCGGTGCTCGCCCGCCGGGTCTCGGTGTCGGCGTAAGGCCCGGCGCTGGTGTAGGAGGTGAGCCGGTCCAGCAGGTCGTAGCTGTAGCCGGCCTGACCGTTCTGGTCGCTGCTGGCGCCGGGTTGGCGCAGGCTGATCTGCTCGACGGTGCGGATCCCACCGATGTCATAGCCGATGGCGGTGTGCGCCCGCACGCGCTGCCCGCCGGCGGTCCAGGTCAACACTTGCAGGCTGCCGTCGACGTGGTAGCCGCTGACCGCCTGCGCCGACCCGCCCGGCAGGGCGCTACTCGCACCCAGGGTGGTCCGGGTGATGTCCCCCGACGGCAGGTAGGCCGCGGTCGAGTTCCGGCCCCGCCAGTCGGTGATCTTCTCCTCCCAGCCGGCCGGGCTGATCGCGTAGCTGGTGGTGAAGTCACGGGTGCCGTCGTTGTGGGTCAGCGAGGCTTTGCTGCCGTTCGGGTGGTAGGTCATCCGCTGGGTGCGGCTGATCACCGCCCCGGCGGGGGTGCGCGCTCCGGTGCTGACCTGCTCGGGCCAGTTCCGGTCATCGAAGCTGGAGCTCTGCTCGCGCAGCAGGACCGCGCCGGCGGTGCCGCAACCGTCGGTCCCGGCGGCGCGGGGTGGGCCGCGGACGGTCCTGGTGTACAGCAGGTTCCCGGCCGGGTCGAACCCGGACGCGCCGTCCGGGCGGTAGTTGCAGCTGCTCAACGTCCGCTGGTCGGCCGGGGTGGCCGGATCGAAGGTGGTGACGGCTTCGGCGGCTTTGGTGTTGTCGCTGTTGAAGAACGTCTCGACCGACCGCAACGCACTGCCATCGGTGCGGACGTCGTGCCGGGCGGTCTGCTGACCTTCACCGTTGTAGCCGTACCGCACCTGCCGGCCCGGGTTGATCGGGTCTTTGGTCTGCTCAGCGAGCCGGTTCAGCGCATCAAACCGGAACAGCGACTCGAGCGCCGCGCCGTCACCGGTGGCCTGGGTCGAGCGGATCGTGTTCCCGGCCAGGTCGAACCCGCTCTGGCTTCCGATCCACCTGTCGGCGCCATCGGCGGTCCGGCCGGCCAACCGGCGGCTCGAGGTCTGCTGCCCGAACGTGTCGTAGCTGTTCTCCTGCCGGGCGCGCTGCCCGTCGACAACCCGCGGGCCGGTCGTGACCAGCACCTCGCCGTGCGCGGTGAACCAGCTGCTGACGCTCTGCTCGGTGTTGCCGGCCGGGCCGGTCGGTGAGGTCCGCGACACCCGGGCGACCTGGCCGTCCGGGGTGTACACCCTCGTCTGGACCGGCCGGTTGCCGGCGGCGTCCACCGCCGGCCGGACGGTCCGCACCACCCGCCCGACGGTGTCGTAGGTGGTGTCGGTCAGCGCCTGCTGCCCGGTGCCGGCCGGGGCGCTGGTCTGCTTGAGCTGCCGGTTCGGCCAGTAGGCGTGCGTGATCCGGTCGGCGGTCCCCACCAGCGGCCCGTCGATGAACTCGACCGTCCCATCAGCGAAGTACCCGGTTGTGCTGACGGTCTTACCGGTTGTGCTGCCGGGGCGTTCGTCGGCTCCGGGGGCGCGGACCTCGACCGGGCGGTCCACCAGGTCGAACACGATGTTGGTGACCGGCCGGTAGCTGATCCCGTCCCGGGTGCGGGCCGGGTCGCTCTGACTGGTCTTGTTGTTGTTGTTGTCGTAGCCGTAGTCGGTGCTCGAGGTGCCGGGGACGGTCACCGACAACAGGTTGTCGCGCTGGTCGTATCGGCTGTTGGTGGCCCGGCCGTCCCGGTCGGTGGTGCCGCTCAGCATCCCGTACGGGGTGTAGCTGAACGTCTTGGTCTTGCCGGCAGCGTCGATCAGCCGCAGCGGCTGGCCGGTCCGGTCATACCCGCCGTAGACCGGGTCGGCCGGGTCGCCGTAGCTGGTCACATCAGCGACGTCGGTGCGTGAGCCGTCGATGCTCCGCAGGGCGCCGCGGTTGTAGTAGCCGAAGCCGGTGGTGCGGTCGTTGGCGCTGGCGGTCCCGTCCGGGTTGGCGCGTTCAGCGACCGTCCGCAGCTGGCCAGTGAGCGGGGCGGGGTCGAAGTCGGCGACTCGTTGGTTGTCGGTGCCGGTGGCGGTCACCACCCGGGTCAGGTCCGCGAAAAGCGCGCAGGACCGTAGGCCGCTGACCGGCTGGCCGTCATCGGCCGCCTCGGTGCAGTTCGGGTAGCTGCCGCCGGCCCGGTAGGTCAGCGTGTTGGTGATCGGGGTGCTCGGGGCGCCCGCCGGCAGATCGGCGCCGGCCAGGTTCGGGGCCGGGTTGGTCGTCTCGATCAGCAGACCAAGGTCGTCGTAGCGGAACGAGGTCGCTGCCCCGTCGGCGTTGATCGTCGAGATGAGCTTGTTGGCCGCCCAGTTGTGGGTGGTCGTGACCGGCCCGGTGTTGTTACCGGCGTCGCTGACCAGCCGGACGTTGCCGCCGGTGAGGCGCGGGTCACCGGCGCTGACCGCGCCGCGGGCGGTGATCGTGAAGGTGGAGGTGGCGCTGCTGGTGGCGGTCACCGGCCTGGTCGCGGTCGTCCGGGTCTCGTCACCGGCCAGCGGGCTGTACGCCCAACGCCACAGGGCGCCGGCCCGGTCGGTCACCGAGCTCAGCATCGGCACCGTCGGCGCGGACGTCGCCGTGCCAGCCGGGCGGCCGGCGGTGTAGGTGTAGCGGGTCACCCGGCCCGGCGCGTTCCCGTCGGAGGCGCTCGCCAGGCTCCCATCAGCGTTGTAGGTGTAGGCCACCGACCGGCGGGCCTGCTCGGCGACGGGCACCGGCGCGCCGTCGAGCGTGGCGGTGTGCGCGTTCTGCGTCCAACCGGTCAGCTGGTGCGTGCCCGGGCTGATCGAGGTGTCGATCCGACGCTCGAAGCTGCGCCCGTCGACACTCACCCCGGGCAGGCTGGTGATCGAACGCAGCACCCCGGCATCGGTGTTGTCCGCGCCGGCGACGTACGGCTGATAGTCGAACCGGACGACGCTCTGCTCGGGGTAACGGTTGTGCCGGACCTCGGTCAGCCGGACCTTGCTGATCCCGACGCCGTCGAAGTTCGCGTGCGTGTAGCGCAACTCGTTGCCGTTGCGGTCCCGCACGCCGCTGATCCGCCACACCGGCAACGCCAGCCCGGCGAAGCTCTGCTTCGTCGCGACGTACACCACCCCGTCCGGGCGGACGAACTCATACGCCTTGACGATGGTGACCGTCACACCGGCGGCGTCCACGACCTGCTCGGTGAGCTCCCGGACCTTCAGATCGACCCCGGGTGGGCTCAGCCAACGGCCGCCGCCAGTCAGGGCCGGACCGCCCTGTCGGGTGAACCGGTGCGTGGTGCCGTCACCGTCGACGAACTCCAGCACATCACCGGTGACCTGCGAACCGAGGTAGGCCAGGTCCTGCACGATGCTCCCGCCGCTGATCTGACCGAGCACCACATCGCGGTTGATGTCGATGTCAGTGACCGCAGCATCGGACAGCTCCGCCAGCACCCCGTCCAACCCTGCCTCCAGATCGGTCACCGACAGCGACCAGCCGCTGCCGACACCGCTGTCCCGCACCCCCTGCTGGCTGTTGTGGGTGAGCTTGACGACCGTGTTCAAGCCCTGCCCCGGGACCGACACCAGATCCTGCTGGGTGACCACGTTGCCGGTACGCAGCTGCACATACGAGCTGGCTGTCCCCAGCGGCACCCGGTCATACGGCGCGAACTGCTCCAACCCCAGCTCGCTGGACTGCGCCACCGGGCTGGTCGGCAACAAACCGTCCGCGAGCGTGGCGTTCCCGACCAGCAACGGCCCGACCCGACGGTTCGAGCTGACCTTCCCGGCCGAGCTGAGCGTGACGATGTTGGCGTACCACGCCCCGTCGCCCAACGGTGGGCTCGTCGCAGCCAACGAGCCCGCGGGCAGCTCGGCGGTGCCATCCGCCACCGCCGTCGCGTCCTGCGACCAGGCGATGCTGTATCCGGCGGCCGGCGGGTAACTGCTGTACACCGGCTGGGTCCAGACGACGTCGACAGTGCGGTCAGCGCTGACCAACAGCCCATGAGAGGGCGACCGCAAGTTCGTGACCGCAAGCGGCGACCGGCAGGTGAAACTCGTCGCCCCGCTCGCAGTCGTGTAGGTGATCGTGCCGTACTGGAAGTTCTGCCGTATCCCGCCGGTGATGCCGTAGTCACCGGAGGTCGGGTAACCCAAACAGCCCCGTTCCCAATCCAACGCGAACCACTGCGCCCGGATCGCCTGGCGGACCTCCCACGCACCGGTCGCCGGGCTCCAGAACACCGACGCGTCCTTGGAGAAGTGGTTGAACCGCCCGGCGCCGTCCGCAGCGGTCAGCTGCCCGCTCGTCGGGTAGCCCAGCAGGCCGCTCTCATAACCCAGCTGCGCCCAGCGGTTGCGGATCGCGCCTTGAACGTCCCACGCGCCGGTAGCCGGCCCCCAGACGATGTTGCCGCCCTGGAAGTCGTTGTACCGGCCGACACCGTCGCCGGTGACCCCTTCGCCGGTGGTCGGGTAGCCCAACGGGCTCCTCTCCCAGCCGATAGCCGCCCACCGGTCCCGGATCGCGCCGCGGACGTCGTGGGCGCCGGTCGACGGCCCCCAGATGATCGTGCCGCCCTGGAAGTGGTTGAACCGGCCGACCCCATCGCCGGTGACCCCTTCGCCGGTGGTCGGGAACCCCAACGGGCCGTTCGGGCCACCCAGGGCGTTGTACCGGTCCCGGATCGCCCCGCACACATAGTGCCGGCCGGTCGCCGACGACTCATACGCGGTGCACCCAAGCTGATAGTTGACGTAGATGTTCGGGATCGCGCCACCGGCGTTACCCGAGTTGAACTTCTTCCACCCGGCGCTGTCCTGCTCGTTCTCCGCGGTCAACGCCGTCGTCAGCAGCCCGGCGCCGCCGTCGGCGTGCGCCTGCATCATCTGCCGCGTGTCCGCGCTCACCCACCCGTCCTCACAGCCCGCCCCCCAACCGAGGGTCTGATCCGAGGTCGACCACAAGGTGTGCAGCGGCGGCTGACTCGCCCACCGCGACGCGGTGCTGGCCGTGCCGCTGTACCAGACCCGCCAGTTCCGCCGGTCGCAGGAAAAGCTGTGGAAGGCATACAAGTCCAACGACGAACTCAACACCTGCGAGCCGGCGACCTGCCCAGCCTCGAAATGCAGGAACGAGCGGGCCTTGGTCGCCCCACCGTCATAGGTCCCCAACCGCAGATCAGTCTGACCGGACTGGTCGGTGTTGACGATGTTGCTCTGCACATAGGTGTCGAACGTGGTGCTGAACCGCACCTCCGGGTCCACCACCACCGGGAACTGCACCTGCCGGTCCTGCAAGAACACCGGGTCCGGCGTCACATCCAGGCTCACCCGAGCCGGCTCAACCTGCGCCTCCACCGGCAACCGCCGCGGTGGGCTGGCCTTCGCCGCCCGCGCACCACCATCTTCACCCTTACCCGCACCCTCCACCGCTGACGGCGGCAGCTCAGCCGCCGGCGGGACCGGCGGGGCGGCCGGCCCAGCCGGCACCGAACCGGCCGGCGGGACGGCGGCGTTCGGTTCCGGGGACGGGTAGGCAGGCACATCAGCTGGGCCAGCGACCCACGTCCGCCCCAGCGGATGCAACCGTTCGGCGTCCACATCGGCGTCCCACACGGTGCGCGCCGGCACCCCACCGAGCACCACCCCCTCGGCGGTGACGAACTCCACCTGACCGTCCACACCCGCACGGGCCGTCGCACCCTGCAACCGCACCTCGACCTGCAGATCAGCCTCCTGGCCCGGTCGGGGGCGTTCGGTTAAGACGAAGAACTGCTCGAAACCGGTCCGGGACGCCTCCACCACCAGATCCACCCCAGGACGCACCTGCGGATACACCGCCCGCGGCCCTTCCAGGCGCGGCGCCGGCAACGCCCCGTCCCAACCCAGCTCGACCCTCGCGCCACGGCCGTTGTCGACAGCGGCCACCACACCAGCCGGCGCAGCCGCACGGGCCCCCGACACCGACATCGCCGACGGATGCGCCCGCGGCCCGACCGTCCCGTCCGCCCGGCGCTCCAACGTCAGATCGATCAACGCCCAATCCCGGTTGAGCGTGCCGTCCCCACCCCGACGCACCCACAACGGACCGGCCGCCAACCGTGAGGACAACGTGCCGTTCGGCATCGCCCACGTCGAGGACACCTCCGACCGCCGACCCACAATCTCCACCGGCCGGCGCTCAGCCGCCGCCGCGATCTGCGCAGACCCCTGATCGGCAGCCAGCAGCAGCTCCGTGCCATCCGGACCGGGCACCCGCTCCACCGGCCCACCCACCGCCGGAACATCGCCACCCGGCGCCCCCGGCGCCGACGCCTGCGGGGCCGCCTCGGTCGTGGCCACCGGCGTGGCCACCGGCGACGCCTCCTGCGCCCACACCGGTGACGAACCAGCCATCAACGCCACCGCCAGCACACCGGTCAACCCCACCCGAACCGACCGACGAGCCGCCACCGCCGGCCGCGGCCCACAAGACACAGCAGAACGAACAGGCACAACACGCATCAAGAACTCCACACGCCGGAAATGAGGGCGAAACGCTCCAACCGGCGCGAACCCAGGCGCAGTGTGCTCCGCAAAACGACACGGACGCCATAGTCCGTTCTGACAATCCTCACCTGATCAGACAGCCGACATAGAGACCACCCACACAGAGCGCTACAACCCCCGCCACACCCGTCGCGGCACAACATCCGAGCGACCAACCAGAGCGAAACCGGCAGTCCCACACGCATGACCCCACGCCGCAGATCGCACAGCGCCGCCAGGATCACCGCGACGGTCACCGGACCGTCCGCGGAAGGCTCACAAACCCAAGCCGTTCCCGCGGGCGGGGTTGACGACGTCAGCGACGCTCGCTCCGACCCAACACGTGCCGCTGACCCAACACGCCGCCACCCGCGGCCCGAACGGGCGTTGACGGAGACGTAACCGGGAGCGGCCTCTCGCCGCTCCACGCTCAAAGGACGTTCTTTCGGCGCCGTTGTCGCCACCGAGACCGACCGTGACCGGTGGAGTGGCCGGTGCGCGGCTAGGCCGGCTCGGCGTCCTGCACCTCGAAGTCCAGCCCGTCCAGCCCGTTGACGAGCTCCTGGACGTGCTCACGGCTCACCCGGCCCCGTTCGGGAAGGCGTGTCGGCGGCCTTTCAAGATCGCCTGGGCCGTCTCTGGGCCGTGACAGTCCGGCCACAGGGGGTAATTAGAGGTCGTCACCGGTCAACTACGCGGTGTGATCAACGCAGGTCAGCAGGCGTGTCGGACACCTACGGTCGCCTGTGGATAAGTGTGCGGGACGAGTCGACCTATAAGCCGGGTTCAAGCAACTGCCGGATCCGCCCGCTCGTGCCCGGCAGGCGAGGTGACCCGCCAGCGCGGCGGCGCGGGTTGTCATTCCTCGGTTTCGATCATTCGACTGAGGGCCTCTGCGACCTGACGGGGCCGATCTTGGGCCACACGCTGGTAGGCCAGCGCCATGTTCGGGGTGGCATGCCCGAGCCGGTCCTGCAGCTCCCGCACGGTGGCCCCCGCGCGTGCCGCGAGCGTCGCCCCGATGCCGCGCAGATGGTGAAACACCAGATCCTCTCGCCCTATCTTGCGGCGGGCGGTCTCGAAAGCCTCCCGCAGCACATCCGCCGACACGTTGGTCCTCGGGTCGGCGGACGCTGGGAACACCCAGCCCGTACGGCCAGGTGCACTGTAGGTCTGCAAGTGTTCGCGCAGGGCTGGAATGACATGCGGCGGCAGCGGCACATCGCGAGTACCCGCCTCGCTCTTGGGCAGCTTCTCCTCCCGCCCAGCGCGGGTGCGCCCGACCGAGCGGCGAACGTGAATCACTCCCCTGTGGTCCTTGGCATGGACGGCGCTCAGCGACACGTCAGCCCGCTGCAGCCCGATCACCTCGCCAATGCGCAGGCTGGCCCACACACCCAGGTCAATGGCGCAGCGGTAGTGCTCGGGCATGGCCGCCCGCAGCGCCGCCACCTCCGCGAGGGTGGCCATGCTCGGTTCCTTGGCTCGCCGGTACCGACCCCCTCCCTTGACCTTGCAGGGGTTGGCGGGAATCAGGTCATCCGCGAGCGCCGTCTCCAGGATCGTCTTCAGCAGGCTGTAGGCATTCGCCACCGCCCGCGGCTTGCTCTTGTCCAGTCCCCCGTGCCACCGCCGGACGGCGGCCGAGGTGATGTCGGCTAGCGCCGCGTCGCGCCAGTAGGGCAGCAGGTGCTTGTCCAGCAGCGAACGGTAGAGGTCTCGGGTCCGGGTCGCCAGGGGCCGCTGCGCGAACCACGTCTCGGTGTACTCACCGAACCTCAGCGGACCGCGCTCGGCGGCCGCATCGACAACCGCCCGCGCCTGGGGTGAGAGCCACGTCCCAGCGTCGATCTCCACCCGGATCTTGGCCAAAGCACCCTGCGCGTCAGCTTTGGTCTGAAAGGTTGCCGAGCCACCTGGCGAGTGCGCCGTGTACTGCAGCCCGTCCGGGCCGGTGTAGCGGGCCTGGAACCGCTTCGGGCCACGCGGGCGGAGGCTGCCGAACGACGCTTTGCGTCCACGGCGGTTGCCGCCGCCGGTGTGCTCACTCGTGGCCAGCTCTGCCATGCCGCACCCCCCGGCAGTTACCTACCCTGCCTGGCCTTGATGGCCAGATCATGGCCAGATAGTACGGCACAACTGGGCGACATGCAGCCAACGGCGGTGACTGCCAGGGTGCTATCAGTGCAGGTCAGCGCGGTAAATGACCTCATTGCCAGATTGTCTCGTCTGGGTCTAGATTAGGTTCGAATCCTGCCGGGGGCACACGCAGAACCGCGGGTGAACCGTCGACCCCCTCGATGACGACCAGTCCGGGGTCATGTGTTGGACCATGTCTGTTTCCGCGTGGAGGCGATCGATGACGTGCGGGTGCTCGAAGAGCATTTCGAGCAGCTCGGCGTCGACCGCTCCGAGCTAGCTCCGGTCGTCCCGACGCCCGGCCACCCGGCGCAGCGTCGCGACATCGAGGCGGGTCTCGGGCGCCAGCTGGTACGGGTCGCCCAGCACGCCGACCGAGCCGTCGCCGCCGAAGCCGTCGAGCACCAGCTCGCTGTCCGCGAAGTCCTGGTCGCGGGTGTAGTCGTTGACGACGACGACGCAGGCCAGCTTGGCCGCCTTGGCGGCGACC
>JALZMX010000209.1 GCA_030857985.1 Actinomycetota bacterium
CTGCGCTTCCAGAGAGGGGTGCCGTAAACGCGGAGACCGCTACCCGTCCCCACCTGCCGCGGAGCGGAGCCGCCGTCAGATACGTCGGGGAGCTGTACTAGCAGGACACGTTCGGGTTCCAGGGGGAGAAGACGCCCGCAGGGTTGGCCTTCTCGACCCAGACGTGCAGGTCGTAGTGCACCGGCATGTCGGTTCCGTGGCCCGGCATCGGACCGTCGAAGGGCTGGCCGAACAACGACGGTCGGTCGCCGTCGGTGCGGAGGTCCTGGTCGCGGTCGGGCGCGAAGAACTCGGCAGCCAGCAGCTCCACGCTGCCGTCAGCAGCCTTGCCGTACAGCAGGATCTGCGGGTTCGCCGGGTCGGCCGATGCCTGCAGCCGCGCCGGGTTCACGTAGTGCAGGCCCATCCCACCGGCCGGCGAGGAAGCGCACTGATCGGTCGGGACGAAGCCGTCTGCGAGTGCCGCGGCGACGTCGCGGTACGGCGCGACGGTGCGGCGCAGCTCGGCCACGGCGCGGCCGGCGCCGTCCCGGTCGTGGGTTCCAGGGTCGGCGGTGGCGGCCCCGGGCGAAACCGCGAGGGACACGGCTCCGGCCAGGCCGGCAAGGGCCAGGGTGGTGATGCTGAGGCGGGTACGGGAGGTGGGCATGGCGGTGCTCCTTCGGGATGGGGTGGGGTGGTGGTCGGCGCCCCTGACGGGTGAGCCGGTGGTGCTGCAGGAAGTCAGCGGCCGAGGCGAGGCACCCCTATCGACGTGTTCAGCCGCATGATCTTCGGCTGGCGGACCGCCAGTCCATGACGACCGACCTGCCGCTGGACGACCTGGACAGGGGGGTCACACGGCGTCCCTTGGAGACGCGGGTCGAGTGTCCGCGGACTTCGTGGTGGTGGTGGTAGCCGTAGTCGTCTGTGCCGCCGGGACGCACGACTGGAAGGGGCGCAGCCGGTAGTGGTGCCGGGCGTCGGCCCGGACCAGATCAAGGGGCGGGTTCAGCGGCTCGCCCCCACGAGCGGAGCAGGAACGTCACCACCCGGCGCCGCAGCGCATCCGCCGCCGGTGTGATCGTCCGCATTGTGACGAAACCGTGGATCATCCCGGGCCAGTCGTCGTGCACGACGTGCCCGCCGGCCGCCCGCAGGGCCGCCACATAGGCCACCCCCTCGTCCCGCAACGGGTCGTGGGCACATGTGGTCACGTAGGTGGGCACGCCCGTCGGCAGACTGCCACGCAGCGGGGCGGCACGCGGATCGTCCCGGTGCGCGGCTGACTGGAGATAGTGACCGAAGAACCACACCATGTCCTCCCGGCTCAACAGAAGCCCCTGTCCGTTGGCCAGGTAGGAGTCGGTGTCCGTACGCGTGTCCGTGACCGGGTAGATCAACACCTGCGAGGCGACGGGCAACCCACGCGCCACCGCCTCGGCCACCGCCACCGCTGTCAGGTTTCCACCGGCGCTGTCCCCGGCGACGCTGATACTGGAGGCATCCACGCCCAGGACCTGAGCCTGCTCGAAAGCCCAGACCACGGCCGCCGACACGTCTTCTACGGCCGCCGGGAACGGCTGCTCGGGGGCCCGGCGGTAGTCGACGGCCAACACCACCGCGCCGGCGTCGTCGGCAAGGCTCCGGCAAAGCCCGTCGTGCGTCTCCAGATCCCCCAGCACCCAGCCGCCACCATGCGCGAACACCACGGCGGGGGACGGCGCCACGACGCCAGGGTCGTAACGCCGCACCCGCACGTGGCCATGTGACGCGGCGAACAGCAGGTTCTCCACGTGAAGATCGGGCGCACGGGTGCCCCACTGCCGCGCGAACTCGGCAGCCGCCGACGCTCGGGCGGTCACCGGGTCCTGAGAACTCAGACTGGGCTGGTCGGCAACGGCGAGGGTGCGCAGGTAATGCTGAATCTCCGGCGCTACCGCTTCGACCCCCACGGGCCACCTCCGACCCGTCCCTAGGATGTTGGTCATCATCGTTCTACGCTGGTCGCTCGCATCTCAGCGGGGGGACCAGCCTGGTGGCAACGATCCACGACGTCGCTGCGCATGCCGGTGTCTCGGCAGCGACGGTCTCCCGGGTCATGAACGACCATGCGAGCGTCAATGCCGAGATGGCGAGCAAGGTCCGGGCGGCGATCGCCGAACTGTCCTACCGCCCCAGCCATGTGGCGCGAAGCTTGCGCACACAGCGGACCGGCATCGTCGCGGTGGTAGTGCCCGATGTCGAGAACCCCTTCTTCACCGCTGTCGTACGCGGGATCGAGGACGTCGCGCGCTCCGCCGGGCTGATGGCCGTCCTGTGCAACTCTGATGACCAGCCCGCCGCGGAGCTCCGCTATCTGCGCCTGATCGACGATCAGCGCGTCGACGGCGTGATCCTGGCATCGAGCATGAGCGACGCCAGCGGCTTCCAGATGACGGCCGGCAAAGGACTGCCGCCGCTGGTGCTCATCGACCGCGACGTCCCCGGCATCCGCTGTGATCTGGTCCTGGTCGACAACCGGACGGGCGCCCGCGAGGCCACCCGCCACCTGCTCGATCAGGGTGCTACGAGGCTCGCCTGCATCACCGGTCCGGCGAATGTCTCGACCGCCGTGCAGCGGCTCGAGGGATTTCTCGATGCCCTCGAAGAGCGCGGGATCTCCCGCCGAGACGCGGTCGTCCGTTTCGCGGACTTCCGCGCCCAGGGCGCTCGTGCCGCACTCGAGGACATCCTGTCTCATACCAAGCCGGACGCCCTGCTGGTCGGCAACAACGTGATGACACTCGGGGCGCTGCAGGAGCTGGCCAGCCAGGGCATCCGCATCCCGCAGGACATGCTGCTGGCTGGTTACGACGACGAACCCTGGTCTGCTTCCTGGCACCCGGCCATCACCACCGTGGCGCAACCGGCCCGCGAGGTGGGAAAGGCAGCGATGCGCCTGCTTGTCCAGCGACTGGAGGATGCGACCCTGCCCATCCAGCACATCACCATGCAACCGACGCTTCATGTCCGGGAGTCCTCGCTAGGTGTCGGCCCCGAGTCGGCCTGACATCGTCCTCAACAGCTCCAAGCGATCCATGTCGCAGACCGGTCCACGGGCGATCACGCGGCCGTGCCCGAGCACGACCGCCTCGTCACCCACCTCGAACACCTCCTCGACGTCGTGCGTCACCAGCAACACGCCTCGGCCGGCTTTCGCTGCAGCCCGCACCAGGCCCAGGACCTCTCCGGACTGGCGGACCCCGAGGGCGGCCGTGGGTTCGTCGAGCACAATGACCTGTACGTCGTCGCGCAACACCCGGGCGATGGCGACGGCCTGTCGCTGACCACCCGACAGTCGTTCGACCGGAAGATGCGCCGGCACGTAGCTGCCCAACGACGCCAGCCGCTCGACCGAGATGCTCCTGGCACGGCGGTGATCTCGAACGGTCAGGATCCCACCGACGCGGCGTCGCGCCTCCAGGCCGATCCCGATGTTGTCCGCGATGCTCAGGTTGTCGAACAGGGCGAGGCCCTGGAACACCGTCTCGAGGCCGGCCCGCCGCACCGCTCCGGGGGTCGACGGAAGCGGCCGACCCTGGAACTCCACTCGTCCCGCCCCAGGGTGCACCACACCGGTGACCGCCTTGACGAGAGTCGACTTGCCCGCTCCGTTGTCGCCCAGCAGGCAGACGACCTGACCGCCGCGCACCGCGAGATCCACGTCCTCGAGGGCCGTCGCGCCGCCATACCTCACGGTGATCTTCTCGACGAGCAGCAACGGCTCCCGTGTCTGCACTTCGCCCCGCCGGAGCACCGAAAGGGCCGGCGGGGGAGCCCCCCCTACAGGCTCCGACCGCTGGCCGCGTCGACAGCGGACCACCAGGATCAGCTGGTCGGCGGCCAGGGCAAGCACCAGCAAGGAACCCCGGCTGATCTGCTGATACCAGTCGGCGAAGCCCAAGAAGATCAGCCCGGCGTCCAGCACGCCGAGCATGGTGACGCCCACGAACACGCCCATCGGCCTCCCCGAACCGCCGCCGAAGGCGACGCCCCCCAGGATGACGGCTGTGAGCACGGTGACCTCGAGATTGATGCCCACGTTCGGTGAGGCACTGCCGAGCTCAGCGGTCGCCAGCATCCCGGCCAGACCGACCAGTAACCCGTTGGCTGCGAAGCTGCCCACGACCAGGCGCCGTACCGGCAGGCCCACGAGCGCAGCTGCCTCGCGGTTGCCGCCGATGGCATAGAGGCGCAAGCCAGTCACAGTGGTCCTGAGCACCCAGGCGCCGACGAGAAACGCCGCCAGAGCCACCAGCACCGGGGCAGGGATGCCTGCCACATCGGTCCGCCCGATGGCGGTGAAACCGGAGTTGTCGACCGGGACCGGATTGCCTTCACAGATCGCGAAGGCCAACCCGCGGTAGAGCGCGAGCATGGCGAGCGTGACGATGAGCGGCGAGATGTCGAGGGTCACGACGAGCAAGCCGTTGATCAGGCCGAGCACGAGCCCCAGGCTCAACGCAGTCACGACGGCCAGCCAACCCGGAGCGTTCGAGGCCACCTGAGCAGTGACGACGGCGGTGAGCGCGTACTGACTGCCGATCGACAGGTCGACACTTCCTCCGACGAGCAGAGCGGCGATCCCGATCGACACGATGAGGACGTCCGTGGAGTTCAGCGCGATCGTGGTGATGTTCTCGCGCCCGAGGAAGTTGTCGTACAGCAGTCCGAAGACGACCAGCTGCACGAGTGCCACGAGACCGAGCCCGATCCGGCGGCTTCCCCCGGCCGGAGCGGAGATCATGGCGGGGTGACCGTCGTGGTCCAGACGTTCTCGCGGGTTGCGAAGCTGACGTTTCCGAGCAGCGGCAGGAATGCTTCGTACTGCGACCGATCCGCGAACACGGTGGCCGGGTCGGAGCTGGCCGCCCGGAACGCGCTCACTGCGGCCGGCGAGTCCAGCCGGACCCCCTTCGCCACCATCACGCGAGGAATGGACTTGCCAGCGATCCAGTCCGCACCGAACTGGCCCATGCCATAGCCCATCAGCTTCCAGGCGAAAGCGATGCTCAACCGGTACGGGCCGTCCGCCTCGATCAGGTCCAGCGCTTCGCTCTCTCCGTCCACGCCCGCGAGGAACATGTCGTCCTTGAGCTTGCCGCTCTGCTTCAGGGCTTTGTAGGCGCCGACGACCGCCGTGTCGCCACCGAGGACGATCTTGATGTCCGGATGGGCTTGCAAGGCCGTGCTCATCGTCGCGAAGCCGGCCTGGGTGCTGATGTCAGTCACCGTGAGATCGCTGACAACCCTGATCCCGCTGCCGCCCGTCGCGAGGCCGGCCAGCACGCCCTCGTGCCGCACCGCGAGCGCAGGCGCCACCGTGTCGAGATTGAAGTAAATGACCTCGGCCTGACCGGCCAGCTCCGCCGTCGCGTAGTCAGCGGCCGCGACCCCCTGGTCGTAGCCGATCTGATACTGACTGGCTGCGATCTGCAGCGTGCTCGGCGCGGTGATGATTCCCTGCGCGCAGACACCCTTGTCGATGGCCGCCTGGAGTACCGGCGCGTCAGCTGCAGCATCCAGCGGTTGCATGGCGAGCGCACCCACTCCGCGAGCAAGAAACTGCTTCATCTGCGAGGCGTGCTTGCGCGGGTCGTTGCCGGACGTGGCCATGACGTAGTCGCAGCCCCGGGCGGACGCAGCGGCCTTCATGCCATCACTCAGGGCGAGAAAGAACTCGGAGTTCGCGGTGCTCGCCCAAGCCACCCGCGCCGGAAGGCCGGTGCCGCTTCCCGCAGACGCATCCGGCAGGAAGGCAGTGAGCGTCTGCTTTGCCGGTATCCCCTCGGCGCCGCGCGTCGCGCCACTCCCCGCGCAGGCGACCAACAGCTCCACGTGCGCGAGACCGAGAATCCCGAGCAGGCCGGTCCTCAGGACCCTGCGCCGCGAGTAGGAGGTGCCCGATGCAGACAAGGCCTGAACCCCCCGAGAAGTGGACGAACCCTACACACACCAACGGTAAGCCAAGCCCGCCGTCCCCTCCCAGCCGACTCGTCGGCCGACAGGGGGAGATTCTCTCGCTTGGGGGGGTTGACAAGTCCGGCTACATACGATTCTGTGTGAGATATCGATATCTAGAACGATGATCTGGGTTCAGAAGCACGGGGGGAGAGCAGCGCCGCGGTGTCCAACCGAGCGCCGGCGCTGTCAGCCTTGTTGATCTGCTTGCAAGGAGGGGGCTGTCCGAGCGACCCGGCCGCTTTACGGTCGGGTCGCTCGGACTGTGCGTGTCTCTGGCGAAGCGGGCCTGAGTCAGCTACCTCACCTTCGCAGAACGACGCCGACCTGTTCCGCCATGTACTCGGGCGCGAGCCCATCCCCAACATTGGAGAATCGAATGAAGCTCGTAACGGCCGTCGTCAGCCCGGCCAGCATTTCCGCAGTGAAAGCCACCCACGCCGGGTGTCAGTCCAAGGGGGGCCTCATGAAGTTTCGGCGATACGCGGGCGTTGCTGCGCTCGGAGTCGTGCTGGCCGCGCCACCGGTCACGATGGGCCCGGCCCACGCTGGCACCCTCGCCAAGGGCACTATCCTGTTTGCGGGCAACCGTGACGCCAGATTCTCGGAGATCTATGTCATGAACGCCGACGGTTCCGAGCCGACCAGGCTCACGAACGAGCCTGATTTCTCCGACGCGTTTCCGGTGCTGTCGCCCGACGGCAAGCGCATCCTCTGGCACACGAACCGCGACGGGAACTTCGAGATCTACAGCATGAA
>JALZMX010000219.1 GCA_030857985.1 Actinomycetota bacterium
GGCCGAGTCGGGAGTTCCAGTCGCGTACGGCGGCGACCGCCCGTACCTGCGTGTCCCGAAGGGCTTCACCCTCCGGACCCGGGAACACCACCGCTGACGGATGGGCCTGCACCACCTTCCAGAGCGGGTCCTTGCCGAGCTCCTTGAGCGGCCGGCCGGTCCAGTCGCCGTAGCGGCACTCCCCAAGCCGCTCGTCCACCTGCAGCTCGATGTCGCGGCCGGCCAGGATCGCCGCGGCGGTGTCGAGGCAGCGGTCGAGCGGGCTGGAGACGACGGCGGTCAGCGGCAGCGGGCGCAGCCGCTCGGCGACGGCGGCGGCCTGCTTCTCGCCGCGCTCGTCGAGGTGCAGGCCGGGGGTCCAGCCGGCGAGCACCGGACCGGTGAGATGGGTGAGGCCGTGCCGGACGAGAACGACGGTGGTCACGGGGAAAACCTAGCCGGGGCGGGTTCAGAGCCAGCCCTTGCGCTTGAAGAAGGCGTACAGCAGGACGACCGAGCCGACCAGCAGCACCGTCGAGGCCACGAAGCCGCTGGTCTGCTCCGCTCCGGGGAAGGGCACGTTCTGCCCGAAGTAGCCGGTGAAGGCAGTGGTGACCGCGAGGATCGCCGCGTAGGCGGTCAGTCGGAAGACGGTCTCGTTGAGCCGGTTGCTCGCCAGCGTCAGGTTGGTGTCCAGGATGCTGGCGAGCAGGTCGCGCAGACCGTCGATGTCGGCCGCCGAGCGCTGTACGTGGTCGTCCACGTCTCGCAGGTAGGGCGCCATCCGCTCGTCGGCCAGTCCGAGATCGGGCCGTAGCATCGTCGCGAGCACGTCGCGCATCGGCAGCACAGCGCGGCGCAGCTGGGTGAGAGCCTTGCGCAGGGCGAAGGACCGTCGCTGCAGGTCGCCGTCCGTCGGCTGCTCTTCGAACAGCAGGTCCTCGAGCTCCTCGGCCTCGTCGTCGAGCAGCGCGACAGCAGCGCTCTGTCCGTCCACGAGGTGGTCGACCAGGCCGTGGGCCAGGAAGGCGACGCCCGACTTCGTCAGCTCCGGGGTGCTGTCCCACCGGTCGAGCAGGGGCTGCAGCTCCAGCAGGTCGTCCTTGCGCACGGTGACCAGCGCCCGGGAGGTGATGAACGCCGCGATCTCCCCGGTGTGGAGCAACAGGTCGCTCGGCGCGCACGACACCGCATAGGCCGTGAGGAACGCGTGGTCGGGGTAGCGGTCGAGTTTGGGGCGCTGTTGCTCCTGCAGGGCGTCCTCGATGGCCAGCGGGTGCAGTCCGAGCTCTTCGACGATCACCCCCATGTCGCTGATCGACGGCTTCAACAGGTCCAACCAGACCACCGTGTCGGGCTCGGCGAGGTGGTCGCTGATGTCGCACACCTCGAAGCCCTCGGCCACCAGTTCGCCGGCCCGGTAGAGCCGGGTGTGGGCCTGGCACCCGGTGGGGCTCTGCGCCCGGCACGAGGTCCCACTGGTCGGCTCGGTCTGGTCGAGGCTCATGGCGGCAAGCGTCTCAGGTGCGCTCAGGTGAAGGCGAGGACCCCGAGCACGACGGCGCCGAGCGCCACCCGGTAGGGCACGAAGGCCACGATGGAGTTGCTCGCCACGAACTTGAGGAGGAAGGCGATCGAGGCGTAGGCCACGATGAAGGACACGACCGTCCCGACGATCACCGGCGCAGCACCGACGCTGCCGTCGAGGGCAGCGGGCAGTTCGAGTGCCCCTGCGGCCGTGAGCGCCGGAATGGCGAGGAAGAACGACATGCGCGTGGCGGTGACCCGGTCGATTCCGAGCAGCAGGCCGGCCGAGATCGTCGCACCGGACCTGGACACCCCCGGGACGAGCGCGACGCACTGAGTCAGGCCGATGAGCAGTCCGTCCCGGATCGTCACCTCGGGCTCGCCGCGCTCCTGGGTGGCGCGCCGCTCGGCGAGCACCATCACGGCGCTCCAGGCGATGAGCGCGATCCCCACCGTGGTGAGCGAGCGGAGCACCGGCCCCTTGATGACGTCACGGAAGAGCAGACCCACGACGCCGATGGGCAGCGAGCCGAGCACGACGGCCAGCGTGAAGCGCCAGTCGGCGGTCTGGCGTCCGGCGGCCGAGCGCACGCCGG
>JALZMX010000270.1 GCA_030857985.1 Actinomycetota bacterium
ATCGGCCTCGACGGACCGGACGCGGCCCAGGTCGGCGACTGGGTTCTCGTCCATGTCGGCTTCGCCATGGCGAAGATCGACGAGTCGGAGGCCCGCGAGACCCTCGATGCGTTGAAGGCTCTCGGAGAGATGTACGAGCAGGAGCTCTCCGACTACTCGGCCGACATCGAGGGACTCGAGAAGGACGAGGCCCCGCGAAGTCCAGCCCCCCTGGACCCAGCAATGGTGGGCGGGCAGTCTTGACAGTTGCGGCCGTGCCCGACCTCGATCCCGCCACCGGCTTCCCAGCCGGTCTGGCGGAGGATCTGGCTGCGGCATCGCTGCTGCTCGCCCGCCGGTTGCACGCCGGCGGCACCCTGTGGTGTGCCTCCCCGGCCTGGCCGCACCATGCCCAGCACGTCGCGGTGGAGTTCGTCCACCCCGTCATCGTCGGCAAGCCGGCGCTGGCTGCGGTCGCGCTCGCCGCACACCAGCTGACCCCCACCGCGCGGGCCAACATGAGCCCGGGCGACGTCCTGATCGCCATCGGCCCGGCCGACGACCCGGGTGTGCTCGATTTGGTCCGGCGGGCGCCGGCCTGGGGGGTCACCGCGCTCTGGGTGGGCTCCGGGGACCGGCCGCCGGCGGGCTCGGCCGACCACGTGCTGTGGTTGCCGACCGACGAGATGGCTCCCTACGACGGCCGTTTCATTCTCCTCTATCACCTGCTCTGGGAGCTCGCCCACGTGTGCCTGGAGCATCGGGGGGTGCTCGAGCCGGAGCCGGACTGCGACGGTCCGGTCTGCATCACCTGCTCCGACGAGGGGCGGTTGGCCGAGGTGGTCAGCGCCTCGGGTCCGACCGCACAGGTCCGCATCGACGGCGTCCTCGAGGAGGCCGACCTCGCCCTCGTCGGCGACGTGGGCGTGCACGACCTGCTCGTGGTGCACGCCGGCATGGCCATCACCCGGTTGGACGCAGCAGGGGCGACCCGGCCATGACCACCGGCAGCTTCCTCTACCCGATGCTCGAGGACGGCGAACGCGACCCGGCTGCGCTGCTGGCCGACCTGGCCCGCTCGGCCGAGGCGAAGGCGGTCGAGAGCGCCCAGCTGCGCTCGACCACGCTGGCCGACCGCGCCCAGGACCTGTCTCGCGTCGCCGCGGCCATGGCGTCCGCCATCTCCGCCGGCGGCCGGCTGTTCACCTTCGGCAACGGCGGCTCGGCCACCGACGCAGCGGGTCTCGCGGCGCTGTTCGCCTCCCCCGCGGCGGGGCGGGCGGTGCCGGCCCGCTCGCTCGTCGCCGACACCGCGGTGCTGACCGCGCTCGCGAACGACGTCGGCGTCGAGGTGGTGTTCGCGCGGCAGCTGATGGCGCACGCCCGCGCCGGCGACATAGCGGTCGGCCTGTCGACGAGCGGCGGCTCGGCCAACGTGCTGCGGGCCTTCACCGAAGGACGACGGCGCGGCATGCTGACCGTCGGCCTCGCCGGCTACAGCGGCGGCGCCATGGCCACCTGCCCTGAGCTCGACTACTGCCTGGCGGTCGACGGCCAGAGCGTTCACCGCACGCAGGAAGCGCAGTCCGCGCTCGCATATGCACTCTGGGAGCTCGTCCAAGACCTCTTGGGCAAGCTGACACGACTCGATTCCGAGGAGAACCGGTGAAGTACGTCGACGAGTACCGCGACCCCGCCGCCGCTCGGGTGGCGGTGCGCCGCATTACCGAGCTGGCCGAAGGCGGGCGGGACGGTGCCGGTGCGCCGTACGCCTTCATGGAGGTGTGCGGCGGGCACACCCACACCATCTACCGGCATGGCATCGAGCAGCTGCTCCCGGAGACCGTCGAGTTGATCCACGGACCGGGCTGCCCGGTCTGCGTCATCCCGATGGGGCGCGTGGACGACGCCATCTCGCTCGCCGAGCAGCCGGGCGTGATCTTCACCTCCTTCGGCGACATGATGCGCGTGCCCGGCAGCACCTCGAGCCTGCTCGAGGCCAAGGCCCGCGGCGCCGACGTGCGAATGGTCTACAGCCCGCTGGACGCCCTCAAGATCGCCGTGAAGAACCCGGACCGCCGGGTCATCTTCTTCGCCGTCGGCTTCGAGACGACCGCGCCGTCCACCGCCGTGACGCTGCTGCGGGCCCGCGAGGCCGGCATCATGAACTTCAGCGTCTTCTCCAACCACGTCACCATCGTGCCGCCGCTCAAGGCGATCCTGGACTCCCCCGACCTGCGCCTGGACGGCTTCCTCGGCCCGGGGCACGTCAGCACCGTCGTCGGCAACCGGCCGTACGACTTCGTGTCGCAGAAATATGGAAAGCCGCTGGTGACGGCTGGATTCGAGCCGCTGGACATCCTGCAGTCGGTCGTCATGCTGCTGCAGCAGTTCGCTGACGGCCGGTGCGAGGTCGAGAACCAGTACAACCGGGTGGTCCGCGACGAGGGCAACCCGATCGCCATGGCGATCCTCGCCAAGGTCTTCACGCTCCGGCCCCACTTCGAGTGGCGCGGACTCGGCTTCATCGCGCAGAGCGCGCTGGCGCTCAACGAGGACTTCGCGGCATGGGACGCCGAGCGGCTGTACGACATGCCAGGCGTACGCGTCGCGGACCCCAAGGCCTGTCAGTGCGGTGAAGTGCTCAAGGGCGTCATCAAGCCCTGGGAGTGCAAGGTGTTCGGCACCGCGTGCACGCCGGAGACACCGATCGGCACGTGCATGGTCTCCTCCGAAGGCGCGTGCGCCGCCTACTACACCTTCGGCCGGCTGCACAAGACCGCAGCCAGCCTCGCCGCTGCCCCGGCATGACGACGACGGAGGACCAGCCGCCTACCGCGGACGGCCGTCAGGAGCTGATCCTCGAGCGGATCGAGACCTTCCGTCGCCGGCGACCGCGCCTGACCGACAAGGTGGTCACCCTCGCGCACGGGGCCGGTGGCAAGTCCTCGGCCGCCCTCGTCGACGCCGTGTTCCTCGAGGCCTTCCGCAACGAGGCCCTCGAGTCGCTCGGTGACGGCGCGCTGCTGACGCTGCCCTCGGGCGAGCAGCTGGCCTTCTCCACCGACTCCTACGTCGTGCGGCCCCGCCGCTTCCCCGGCGGCTCGATCGGCCATCTCGCCGTCAACGGGACGGTCAACGACCTCGCGATGTGCGGAGCGCGACCGACCTGGCTGTCGGCCGCCTTCGTGATCGAGGAGGGCTTCTCGGTGGAGGAGCTGACCGCGATCGTCGCCGACATGGCCGAGGCCGCGGCGGCGGCTGGCGTCACCATCGTGACCGGTGACACCAAGGTGGTCGACACCGGAGCCGCTGACGGGCTCTACATCAACACCGCCGGCGTGGGGGTCGTGCCGGCCGGCCGCCGGCTGTCCGCGGACCGCGTGATCCCGGGCGATGCCGTCCTGGTCAGCGGCACCCTGGCCGACCACGGCGTCGCCGTCATGCTCGCCCGCGGTGACCTCGACCTCGAGGCCGACGTCGAGTCGGACTCCGCCGCACTCGGCGAGCTCGTCGAGATACTGCTGGCCGCCGCCCCGGGCACCCGGTGGCTGCGCGACCCCACCCGCGGCGGCGTCGGCACCGTCTGCAACGAGCTGGCCGCGTCGGCCGAGGTCGCGGTCGTCCTGTCCGAGTCGGCGTTGCCGATCCGCCGCCCGGTCGGCGGGGCGTGCGACATGCTCGGCATCGACCCGCTCTACGTCGCCAACGAGGGCAAGTTCGTCGCCGTCGTCCCTGCGGAGGAGGCCCAGGCCGCGCTCGCGGCGATGCGGGCGCACCCGCTCGGCGCCGAGTCCGCCATCATCGGCCGGATCGCCGCCGAGCCCGAGCGGATCGTGCTGCTGGAGACCTCCTTCGGGGGCAGCCGCATCGTCGACATGCTGGTGGGCGACCCGCTGCCGCGGATCTGCTGACCTGGCCGCGATGACCGCCGGCCGGCCTGCCGCGCTGGAGGTCGAGCGTCGCCGGATCCGGGTGCGGGGCACCGTGCAAGGGGTCGGGTTCCGCCCCTTCCTCTACCGGCACGCCGTCGAGCTCGGGTTGTCGGGCTGGGTCGGCAACGAGGACGGCGATGTGCTGCTCGAGGTCGAGGGTGGGCTCGCCGGACTGGACGCGCTGCTCCGTCTGCTGCGGGACAGCCCGCCGCCGCTGGCCGTCGTCGAAGCGGTCGAGGTGGAAGCACTCGCCGTGACCGGCACGCCGGGTTTCTTCATCACCGCGAGCTCGACCGGCGGCAACACCGATGTGCGGGTCAGCGCCGACGTCGCGCCGTGCGCCGCGTGTCTGGCCGAGATGGCCGACCCGGCCGACCGCCGCTTCGGCTACCCGTTCACCAACTGCACCGACTGCGGGCCTCGATACACCATCGTCCGCGAGGTGCCGTACGACCGTCCGGCCACAACGATGGCGGCATTCGTGATGTGCGCGGCCTGCCAGCGGGAGTACGACGACCCGGCGGACCGCCGCTTCCACGCGCAACCCAACGCCTGTCCCGACTGCGGACCGCAGCTGGCCTGGACCGGACCGGGAGGACCGGCTGCCGGCCCGGCGGCACTCGCGGCCGCGGTCGCGTGCGTGCGCGCCGGCGGGACGATCGCCCTGAAGGGCGTCGGCGGATACCACCTGGCCTGCGACGCCACCGACCGGAGCGCGGTCGCGCAGCTGCGCAGACGAAAGCAGCGGGACGACAAGCCCTTCGCGGTCATGGTGCGCGACCTCGCCGAGGCTGCACGCCTGTGCCGCCTCGAGCCGGCGGTCCAGGAGGCCCTGCGCTCCGCCCGCCGGCCGGTGGTGCTCGCGCCCCGCCGTCCGGACAGCCCCATCGCCGCGGGTGTCGCGCCCGGGCTCGCCGAGCTCGGCCTCATGCTGCCGTCCAGCCCCCTGCACGTCCTGCTGCTCGGGGCCGTCCCCGCGCCGCTCGTGATGACCAGCGGCAACCGCAGCGACGAGCCGGTCGTCCACGTCGATGACCAAGCGCGCGAACGCCTCTCGCCACTGGTCGACGGGCTGCTCACCCATGACCGCCCGATCCACATCCGGGCCGACGACTCGGTGCTCCGGTC
>JALZMX010000269.1 GCA_030857985.1 Actinomycetota bacterium
AGGCCACCGAGCGTGAGCAGCCGGCGGGCCAGCGGCGCCGGCCGCCAGCTGATGGCGTGCAGCGCACCCGAGCGGCGGACGGTGTCGTCGTGCGCCGCCGGCATCAGGGCCGCCAGCCGCGTACGCCAGAGCTGGGGTCGACCAGCGGAGTCTCCACCCGGTCCAGCACCTCGGCGACGACGTCGTCACCGGTCACCCGAGCCACCCACATCTCGGGCTTGAGCACCAGCCGGTGTCCCAGGGCGGGGACGGCCACCCGCTTCACGTCGTCTGGAGTCACGTGGGTGCGACCTGCGAGCACCGCCGCGGCCCGGGACAGCTGCGTGACGGCGATCGTCCCGCGCGGGCTCGCCCCCACCAGCGTCTTCGGGTGTCCCCGGGTCGCGAGCACCAGTGCGACGATGTAGTCCAGCACGTCATCGTGGACCTCGACCGACTCCAGCGAGCGCATCATCGCCAGCAGCCGATCGGCGGAGCACCGGGGCGTGAGCCGCACTTCCTCGCCGCGGTAGCCGAGCCGCCGACGTACCATCCCCGCCTCGCCAGCGGCGTCGAGGTAGCCGATCGCGAGCCGCAACGTGAACCGGTCGAGCTGCGCCTCCGGCAGCGCGTAGGTGCCCTCGTGCTCGATCGGGTTCTGGGTGGCGAGCACCACGAACGGCGAGGGCAGCCGGTGGCTGGTGCCATCGGCGGTCACCTGCTGCTCCGCCATCGCCTCCAGCAGCGCCGCCTGCGTCTTTGGAGGGGTCCGGTTGATCTCGTCGGCCAACAGCAGTTGCCCGAAGATCGGTCCCTGGCGGAAGACGAAGTCACGGGTGCGGTGATCGAGCACGATCGCGCCGGTCAGGTCCTGGGGCAGCAGGTCGGGGGTGAACTGCACCCGGCTGAACGACAGCCCCAGCACCGAGGCGAACGACCGGGCCAGCATCGTCTTGCCGAGTCCGGGCAGGTCCTCGAGCAGCACGTGACCACCGGCGAGGACGCCCATCCACACCAGCTCGAGCGCGGCGCGCTTGCCGTAGACGGCACGCTCCACCTCGTCCAGGACCAGTCCGCTCAGCTCGGTCGTGTCCAGCGGCGTCATCGGTTCCGCGGCAGGGTCACAGCCGCTCCAATCGGTCCACGAGCTCGGCCAGCTGGCGGGGTGGCACGCCGTGTCCGACCCGTTGGGTGCTGATCTGCCGGGCCGGGTCGACCAACCGCCACAGCGGCTCACCCAGCGCCTCGCGGGCCTGCTCCGGTTCACGATGCAGGTCGATCCCGCGCTGCGCCGACAACCGGGCCGCCGCAATCCGCTGCAGGTGACGGCGCATGCCGAAGTCGAACTCGCGCCCGCTGTGTGCACCCATGTCGATCCCGTGCCGGATGTCGTCGTACGACGCGAGCTCACCCAGCCGCGCACTCTCCGGCACCCCCCGCCAGCGGCGGCGGCGGCGCGGCAGCTCGACCAGGTCGATCCGCCACAGCACCATCTCGACGAGCAGCAGACCGGCGCCGGCGACGAAGAACCCGGCCGGACCCCAGGCGAAGCCGGCGATCCAGGCGGCCACCAGCAGGAGGAGGTGCAGGCGCGGCATCGGCGTCAGCGTCCGTCCACGCGCGCGGCCAGATCCTGCTGCAGCGTCGCGAGCGCCGAATCGACGTCGTCGACAGCGCCCGTGCCCAGTGGCACGGAGGAGAACCTGGCCGTGTGGAAGACGTCGAGCAGGCGGGTGGCGGCGTCCCGGGAGACCAGCACACCGGTGGCGAGGGCGTCGACGATCACTTCGGTGGGAGTCTCAGTGGGCCTGCGGTCTACTCCCCGGCTCACCAGCGCGTCCTCCATCGCCGCGTATGCCGCGATCACCGCCCGGCGGGCGTCGTCGTCGGTCCGCAAGGCCCGGCGCGCGCGCAGGAGCACGTCCTGAACCACCTCCGCCTCCGCGGACACCCGTGCGCCGCGGCCGAAGCGGGCCTCCTTGGACAACGGCCCGCGCTCGCGGAAGAAGCGGTCCCGGTTTGCCCACAGCGCGCTGGCGAGGAACAGCGCCGAGGCCGTCAGCACCACCAGCAGGACGGCGACGATGGCCGGGAGGAGCCAGTCGACGGTGGGGAGCCCGTCCAACATCCCCTGCAAGCCGAGAACCTCTCTCCCCGCCGCCGGGTCCGGGACCTCACCGGGAGCGTCGAACTCGCCCTGCCTCAGCAGGACGAGCGCCGCGAGCAGGCACAGCGCAAGATGAATCTTCACCGCCGTGCGAAGCGCCCGCACGAGGCTCGCGTCGGCTCTGGTGCGCGCGATCACCGAGGTGGCGGCGGCCAGCCAGAGCAGCGACATCGCGACCGCTTGCACCCATCCTCGGGCCCGGGTGAGGTCGATCGGGTCACGGTCGGGGAAGACCCCGGCCCGCCACGTCAAGGTGGCGGCGGCCACCGCGAGCAACGCCGTGACCAGCGCCGGCGCCCGCCAGCGCAGCGCGCCGTGGTCAGGCGGTGTCCGTGACACGATTCTGCCCGGATCGGTCGGCCTTGCGCTGGTCGGGCATCGCCCGGGTCAGCAGCGCCCGCACCTCCGACTCCCGGTAGCGACGATGCCCACCGAGGGTGCGGATGGAGCTCAGCTTGCCCGACTTGGCCCAGCGGGTGACGGTCTTGGGGTCGACCCGGAACATCGCCGCCACCTCCGCGGGTGTGAGCAGGGCCTCGGTGTCCGTCGCTCGCGTCATAGCGGCCTCCTGAACAGCATCCGGGAGCAGTCCTCGTCCACGATCGTCTCTTCTCTCGTCCGGCTGACACTGACC
>JALZMX010000295.1 GCA_030857985.1 Actinomycetota bacterium
TAGGCGATGTTGACCGCGGTCATCAGGTTCCCGACCCCGCCGCTGGCGCTCCACAGCGCCGCTGCCAGCGCGAAGGCCAGACCGACGCCGAGCGCGCTCGACGACGAGGAGGCCAAAGAGGTGGCCTGCTGCTCGAGCAGGCTGCGCGCTGCGCTGGGCAACGTGCCGCTGAGCTGCGCGATGTGGTCGCGCACCTGGGCCGGGTCGGCGAACAGGCCGTAGGTCAGGATGGCCGCGATCAGCGCCGGGAAGAGCGAGAGGAAGCGAAGAATTCCACCCCCGCCGACAGCAACGGCACCTGGTCGTCCTTGGCCTCGGCCCACGCTCGCTTGGCCACCTGCAGCCAGCCCTTGGCCGGGATGTCGGTGGGTTGCTCGGCGGAGCCGCCCGGCAGCTCCGCAGCCGGCTGTCCGCTCTGGACGCCGGCGGGACGAGATTTCTTCGCTGACATGGCAACAGCACTACCCTGCTCGGCGTCGAACATGCCATCAGGCCGCGTCATCGCCGTCGGCGAGGGGACCAGGCGCGTCGCCACGGTCACCGTGGCCGAGGAAGAAGGCGCCCATCGCGGCAGCGAGCCCAGCGAAGACCACCACGCTGTAGAGCGCCAACCCGATCTCTAGCACCCGGGCGACCGGCGCCGGACGCTCCAGCGGCTGGCCGACGATCGTGGCCAGCGCGGCGCCGTGCAGCGCGTTGGCGTAGTCGTCGTACACGCCGAGCAGGTAGAGCAGCTGGCTGGCGGCGAGGACGACGACCGCGGTGACCGTGGCCAGCCAGCCGAGTCGATCGGTCAGCAGCCGGCCGGCGGAGCGGGACCCGCGAACGGCGCTGGCGACGACCCCACCCGCCCGCGCCGCCCGCAACAGCGCCACCGCGCGCACGAATCGCAGGAACGGCAACGCGAGGAAGAGCACCTGCCACCAGTTGTGACGCAGGAATCGGCCGCGGTGCTCCGCGACGTAGAGCCGCAGCCCGAACTCCCCGACGAAGACGGCCCACAGGATCCAGCCCGACACGCTCAGCGCCAGCTGCAGGGCCGGGTCGCCGGCGAGCGTCTGCCCGAGCACCACCAGCATGAACACGATGCCGAGGGCTCCCATCGGCTTGTCCAACCGAGCCGCCAGCACTGCGGCCCGCGTGTCGCTGCGGTGGGCCAGGTCCGGGCGTGGCGGCGAGCTCATCGGGCGGGCGTCGACAACGCACGGTCTCCGGCCGGGTCGGCCAACCGCCGGGTCAGCGGGAAGCCGGCGACGCCCGTGCCGGAGCCGTCGCCGCCGGGCATCAGCGCACCCGGTCCGGTTCGTCGTCACCGGGCACGTAGGTGGTCGACTCCCCGCGTGCCGACCTGATCGTCAGGTAGGTGGTGACGATCACGATGACTCCCATGACCGCCAGGATGGTGCCGGGAAGCGGACCCCACAGCCGGTCGACCAGGTCGTCGGCGACCGGCCATGCCACGTCGTCGACCAGCACCATGGTGGTCCCCACCCCGATCATGCCGATCGCGAAGAACACCGTGCCCGAGGTGCGCCAGGGGCTCGCGACCGCGGCCTGCTGCGCCTGCGCTGCCTGCGCGCGAGCGCGCCGCAGCAGTCGCTGAGCCCAGACGTACTCGCTCGCCAGCACGGCCAGTGCCGCGACGATGAGAAGGATGCCGGGCCCGGGCAGCACCATCAACGCGACGCCCACCCCGAGGAGTCCGACTCCGATGATCGTCACCGCGAAGCGCTTGAACCAGTGCATTCCCTGCCTCCTGGCCGCAACCCTAGCGGCGGGTCACGCGGTAGCGGCCGGTGCAGACCACCCCGGCGATGTCCGTCCTGACCCGGCAGCGTCGTGTGCCACCGGCGTCGGAGGCGGATACAGCGGGCCTACCGGATCCGCTCACGGACCGGCCCGTTGGCGACGGCCCGCGGTCTGACCCGTCATACTGCTGCGGTCCATCCGTGAACGGTCGAGGAGGAGACATGTGGCAGGACCGCGTCCGTGCGGTGGGATCGAGCTTCTGGTTCATCCCGGCGGTGTGCGCCACGGCGGCGGTCGTCCTCGCCGTCGTACTCGTGCGGATCGACGACGCAACCGACGGTGATGCGCTGCCGGTGCTCTTTCCTGGTGGGCCGAGTGGCGCCCGCGCGCTGCTCGGGTCGATCACCGCCTCGATGATCTCCTTCACAGGGCTGGTGTTCTCCATCACCATCGTGGTGCTGCAACTGACCAGCAGCCAGTTCTCCCCGCGCATCCTGCGGAGCTTCCTCCAGGATCGAGCGAGCCAGGCGGCACTGGGCGTCTTCGTGGCGACGTTCGTCTATGCCATGACCGTGCTGAGGTCGGTGCGCGGAGAGAGCACCGACGCGCCCTTCGTCCCGCGCATTGCCACCACGATGTCGTTCGTCCTCGTCATCGCCAGCGTGGCCCTGTTCATCTACTACATCCACCACATCGCGAACATGATTCGCGCCGCCACCATCCTGGCCTCCGTCGGCGGCGAGACCCGCAAGCTGCTCGCCCAGCGGTACCCGAAGGACCGACAGGCCTTGTCAGCGCCGCTGCACCCGGTGCGCCAGACCGTGTGCGCGCCCGGGCCGGGCGTCGTCACCACCCTGTCCGCGCAGCCGCTCACCGAGCTCGCCGCGGAGGCCGACTGCGTCGTCGAGCTCATCCCAGCGGTGGGGACATTCGTGCCGGAGGGTGCTCCGCTGTTCCATGTACGGCGGGACGGCGGGCGCCCAGCGCCGGACCTCGACGAGAAGGCGGTGCTCTCCACCGTCACGTTCGACATCGAACCCAGCATGGAGCAGGACGTCAGCTACGGATTCCGTCAGCTCACCGACGTGGCAGAGCGGGTGCTGTCGCCGTCGCTGAACGACCACACCACCGCCGTCCAGGCGATCGACCAGATCCACGACCTGCTACGGCGACTGGCGAGCTGCCCGATGCCGGAGCGGATCGAGGCTGACGAGGACGGCGTGGCGCGGGTGATCGAGCATGAGGTGGGTATCGACCACTATCTCGACGTGGGTGTCGACCAGATCGCTCGGTGGGCTGACGACTCACCTCGGGTGCTCGGGCGTTTGCGGGCGATGCTGGCCGACGTCGAGACGGTGGCGCGGCCCGAGCACCTCGCCGCGATCCGTCGACACGACGAGCACCTCGCGCGGCTGGAGGCAAGCATCGCACCGGACGACTAGGCTCGCCGTCGTGACTCTGGTCCGGGGGTCGGCTACCGGTCGATGTCCGTCTTCCAGACCACCAGCCCATCCGGGCGCACCCGCGCGCCCTCGGCGACCCGGTGCGGGCTCAGCCGGCCCCCCGGCATGATGTGCTGCACGGACGTCTGGCCGCCCCAGTGCCGTCACGTCGGCGATCAACCGCCGGTGACAGCGCCACCACACGCTCTCACCGCACATGACCGCCACCGTGTGCCTGGCGACCTCGTCGAGCACCCGGTCGAGGGCGGCAACGAACTCGGCGGTTCGGGTGTGCGCGGCGTAGGCACGAAACGCCGGCACGGTCCATCAGGTGTCCTGCTCCGGCACGGCGGCCGGGAGACGTCGACGGCCGCCGAGCGGCTCCTCCCACCGGTAGCCGATCCCGGCCTCGGCGAGCCACCGGGCCATCGATCCCTGCGTCACGTCGGGGTTGTTGCGGCTGCCAGGGAAGCGACGAACATCGACCAGGTGCTGGACCCCCGCGTCGGTCAACAGCTCACGGAGTGCACCGCGGTCCAGCGGTCCATGACCGACGGTCAGCAAAGTGGACACGCCTCACGCTGCCCGGCCCACTGCTCCCGCCGGCCGACTCCCGGCGCGTCCGCGGCGAGGGAGGTGCCGAATCAGGTATGCGCGCGATGTGTCAGGCTGCCCCGGTGGGACAACCTCGCGCTGCTCGGTTGGTCGACTCGCTCGCCCGGACGCTGCTCGGGCGGCCCCTTCCCCTGGGTCTGAGGTGCTGGGACGGGTCACAGATCAGCGGGCCAGCCGGTGCGCCCACCCTGGTGGTGCGCAGCCCTCGAGCGTTGCGCCGCTTCCTTTACGCGCCGAACGAGCTGGGTCTTGCCCGCGCCTACGTCAGCGGGGAACTCGACGTGGAGGGTGACCTCTACGCCGCGCTCGGCTTCCCGGATGCCCTGCCGGCACGCCCCGACCTGCGCCTGGACCGCCGAGCTGTCGCGGCCCTGGTCGGCTCGTTGGCCCGCCTCCGGGTGTTGGGGCCGCCGCCCCGGCCGCCGGCGGAGGAGGCCCGCATCGGCGGGGCGCTGCACACATTGCGTCGGGACCGAGAGGCCATCAGCCACCACTACGACGTGAGCAACGCCTTCTATGCCCTGCTGCTCGGCCCGTCGATGGTGTACAGCTGTGCCTACTACGCCGCCCGCTCCGACCGCCTCGAGGCCGCACAGGAAGCGAAGCTGGAACTCATCTGCCGAAAGTTGGGACTGCGCCCCGGCATGCGTCTGCTCGACGTCGGATGCGGATGGGGCTCCTTGGCCCTGCACGCCGCTGCTCGACACGGCGCCCGGGTGGTCGGCGTCACGATCTCT